>NZ_CP134772.1:5615000-5975351 GCF_031882575.1 Pseudomonas sp. VD-NE ins | reverse complement strand
ATTTCGCCTGGAACGGCAACATGGACACCGCGATTGCGATTCGCACGGCGGTGATCAAGAACGGCGAACTGCACGTGCAGGCCGGTGGCGGCATCGTTGCCGACTCGGTGCCGGCGCTGGAATGGGAAGAAACCTTGAACAAACGCCGCGCGATGTTCCGCGCCGTGGCCCTGGCCGAGCAAACCCCGGAAGCCTGAGCCAACACAAAACCTTGTGGGAGCGAGCCTGCTCGCGAAGGCGTTGTGTCAGCAAACATTAAAGGCGACTGACACACCCTCTTCGCGAGCAGGCTCGCTCCCACAGTGGGCTTTGTGTTCGGCAATAAAAAGCGGCGCCTGTGAAGGCGCCGCTTTTTATTGCGTGGGATTTAGAAGTCGAGCACAACCCCGACGTTAACACCCTGCTGGGTAAAGTCATCATCCTTGCGCAACGAATACCCGCCACGCAGCGCCAGATCCGCCGTGAGTTTGTGGCTCACGCCCAGACTCAAGCGGTTCAGGTGACTCTGCGGTGTATAGCCTTCAAGTTTGAAGTCATTCGCCGGCAAGGTATTGAGCGCGATGTTGACCTTTTGCACGTCATCTTCGTACTCACGCTCGTGAGCGTACTCGCCGAACACCTGAGTCTGCGGGGTGATGTTGTATTTGCCCTGCAAGCCCAGCCCCAGGCGTTTCGAGTCGCGGGTCTGATCATCGAAGGTCAGTGCGGTGGCGCGATTGCTCTTCTCTGAGTAACCATCGACATCAACGCTGGCGTAGTCGGCGCTGACGAACGGCGACAGGTGCCATTCGCTGCCCGGCTGGGCAATGTCGTAACCGACACGGGCGCTGAAAGCCCAGAGGCTGCCGTCGGTGTCGCCTTTCTCCGCACCTTCGCTGGCGCCGAGATCGAACTTGCGCTTGAGGTTGTCGTAGTCGAGTTTGCCGCCGGTCAACGCCGCGTCAGCCCACCAGCGGTTTTGCTGGTACTGGGCAAATGCCGTGGCCATGTAGCTGTTGAGTTTGTAGTCGGAATCGTTATGACCGGCCTCCAGATTCTGCCGGTAGAAACCGCCCGCCACACCGACGCGCCAGGCTTCATTCAAGCGATAGCTGCCGCCGACATTGAGGTTGTAACCACTGCCATCGGCGCTGGCGCCGCTGCTTTGGCTGTCGACATCCAGATGCTGGCCGCCCGCCGAAACAATGGCGCGCCATTGGCCGACCGCTTGCCAGTTCTCCCAATCCGCCTGCCATTGATTGCGCAGTTCATCCTGATGCGCGCGCACGGTGGCGTGGGCCATTTCCGGCAACAGCGTCAGTTCCCACGGCGCGGCGAGCAGGGAGTAGGCATAGTCGGAGATCAGCTTTTGCCCGGCCTCGGTCGGGTGTACGCCGTCGTTGTAGATCAGCTTGCTCGGGTCGGGTGTCGCACTGTTGATGCCGTAACGGGCGTTTTCGGTGCAGCTATTGCCACTGAAGCAGGTCGCAGTGAGGTTCTGATCGGTCGCGAGGCCAAAGCGTCCTGGATCGGCAAACACCTCCGACAGCAGCACCGGAATGTTCAGCGGAATGATCTCGGCGTTGATGCCTTGCAGGCGAGTGACCAACTGGCTGTTGAACTGCGTGGCGAGCTGGCTGCTGAAGGCTTGCAGCGGCGTACCGTTGATGGCCGGGGTCAGGCCAACGTCAGGCAACAGCCAGACCATCACGTACTTGGCGCCGGCGGTTTGCAGGGTCTGCACGCTGTCGGCCAGTCGGTCGGCGGCGGCGTTGGCTTGCGGCAGACTGAGAATGCGCCCTTGCAGGAAGTCGTTACCGCCGCCGGAAATGTAATACAGCGCATTCGGGTCGGCGCGGAAGCCGTTCGATGGCAGGTAACCGGCGCGGGTGCGTTCGCCGGTAGCGGATTGCGTGGTGATCGAATCGAGGATCTGGTCAGTACGATAGCCACCGACTGCCCAGTTGTTGCCGTCGGGCTGGCCGTTTTCGGCACGCACTGCGGAACTGGAAGAGGCTGTCTGGTCTGCGGAAAAACCCAGGCGCCCGCCGAGTAGTTGCGTGGAATTCAATGAATACAGTTCACCGCTGCCATTCTGATAGATCGGGCCGGTACGGTTGGTGTAACGCTCGGTGGAGCCGGCCGGGCCGCCGGTGTCGGTAAAGGTCCCGGCATCGTTCAGGCTATCGCCGAAAACAATGAAATTCGAATAGGGATTGGGTGCAGCATTGGCCTGGGCGCAGGCCAGTGCGAGCAAGCATCCGGCCAGCGGTACAAACAACGTCTGTTTGATCATGAGCAAGTCCGTTTATTTATTGTTGTAGGTGAACGAAACGACAGTACCAAAAACTCCCGGCGTTTTGCCATCGGTCGCGAATCCTCCCTTGGTTTTATCCCCCAAAGCCCCGGCCATATTGCACGCTCTGCCCAGCTAAGTTACTGTGCCGGAACGTATGAACGAGACCTTCCCCGTGTTGATCACCAGCAAACTTCTGGATCAAGTCATCAAGGCACACGCCCGCTGGCGTTGGCGCGCCTGAATCTTTTCTGCCGGCCCCGCCGGATCTGTATCGCTTTGCCTTCCTTGCCCGTTTGAAATGCCGCTGTGCCGACGCATCTTCCTGCGTCCGACATCGTGCAGCGCCCTGCGGGCAAGTCATCTGAAGGCTGTCTCCAAGTCAGAATTCAAGAGGTTCGAAACGCCATGTTGCTGATGATCGACAACTACGACTCCTTTACTTACAACGTTGTGCAATACCTCGGCGAGTTGGGTGCCGAGGTCAAGGTCGTGCGCAACGACGAATTGACCGTCGCCGAAATCGAAGCCCTCAAGCCTGAGCGCATCGTGGTATCGCCAGGCCCGTGCACGCCGACCGAAGCCGGCATCTCCATCGAAGCCATCAAGCACTTTGCCGGCAAGCTGCCGATCCTCGGCGTGTGTCTCGGCCACCAGTCCATCGGTCAGGCCTTTGGCGGCGATGTAGTGCGTGCGCGTCAGGTAATGCACGGTAAGACTAGTCCGGTATTCCACGAGGACAAGGGCGTTTTCCAAGGTCTGAATCATCCGCTGACGGTTACCCGTTACCACTCGCTGATCGTCAAGCACGATACTTTGCCCGATTGCCTCGAGCTGACCGCGTGGACACAACACGATGACGGTTCGGTCGACGAAATCATGGGCCTGCGTCACAAGACCCTGAACATTGAGGGCGTACAGTTCCACCCCGAGTCGATCCTGACCGAGCAGGGTCATGAACTGTTTGCCAACTTCCTCAAACAAACCGGCGGCACGCGCTAAGGACTTCCCATGAATATCAAGACAGCCCTGAGCCGTATCGTCGATCACCTCGACCTCAGCACCGATGAAATGCGCGATGTGATGCGCGAAATCATGACTGGTCAATGCTCCGACGCGCAGATTGGCGCGTTCATGATGGCCATGCGCATGAAGAGCGAGAGCATCGATGAGATCGTCGGCGCTGTGTCGGTGATGCGTGAACTGGCCGATCAAGTTGAACTGAAGACCCTCGACGGCGTGGTCGATGTGGTCGGTACTGGCGGTGACGGCGCGAACATCTTCAACGTATCCACAGCTTCTTCGTTCGTCGTAGCGGCAGCCGGTTGCACGGTCGCCAAGCACGGCAACCGCGCGGTATCGGGCAAGAGTGGCAGCGCCGACTTGCTGGAAGCCGCCGGCATCTATCTGAACCTGACGCCGGTTCAGGTCGCGCGTTGCATCGACAACGTCGGCATCGGTTTCATGTTCGCCCAGACCCACCATAAAGCCATGAAGTACGCCGCCGGCCCGCGCCGCGATCTTGGCCTGCGCACACTGTTCAATATGCTCGGCCCGCTTACGAATCCGGCCGGTGTAAAGCATCAGGTAGTGGGCGTATTCAACAAGGCGTTGTGCCGGCCACTGGCAGAAGTCTTGCAGCGTCTGGGCAGCAAGCATGTCTTGGTGGTGCATTCGAAGGACGGTCTGGATGAGTTCAGCCTCGCCGCACCGACCTTCGTTGCGGAGTTGAAGAACAACGAAATCAGCGAATATTGGGTCGAGCCGGAAGATCTCGGCATGAAGAGCCAGAGCCTGCACGGTCTGTCGGTTGAGGGCCCGGAGGCGTCGCTGGCGCTGATCCGCGATGCCCTCGGCAAGCGCAAGACCGAAAACGGCCAGAAAGCCGCCGAAATGATTGTGCTTAACGCCGGCGCTGCGCTGTATGCCGCTGACGTGGCCAGCAGTTTGAAACAGGGCGTGGAGCTTGCGCACGACGCTCTGCACACCGGTCTCGCTCGGGAAAAACTCGAGGAGCTGGGTGCCTTTACCGCGGTATTCAAAGTGGAGAATGAGGGATGAGTGTACCGACGGTTCTGGAAAACATTCTGGCCCGCAAGGTTCAGGAAGTCGCCGAGCGTAGTGCTCGAGTCAGTCTGAGCGAGCTGGAAAGTCTGGCCAAGGCGGCCGATGCACCCCGTGGTTTTGCCCAGGCATTGCTGACGCAGGCGAAGAA
Source organism: Pseudomonas sp. VD-NE ins (assembly GCF_031882575.1). Classification (NCBI taxonomy): domain Bacteria; kingdom Pseudomonadati; phylum Pseudomonadota; class Gammaproteobacteria; order Pseudomonadales; family Pseudomonadaceae; genus Pseudomonas; species Pseudomonas sp. VD-NE ins. The sequence continues at coordinate 5,970,861 of NZ_CP134772.1, read as the reverse complement.
GAAGCAGCCTGCGGTGATTGCCGAAATCAAAAAGGCATCGCCGAGCAAAGGCGTGATTCGCGAGGACTTCGTCCCGGCCGATATCGCCAAAAGCTACGAGAAGGGCGGGGCGACCTGCCTGTCCGTGCTGACCGATATCGATTATTTCCAGGGCGCCGATGCGTACCTGCAACAGGCCCGGGCCGCGTGCAAACTGCCGGTGATCCGCAAGGACTTCATGATCGATCCTTACCAGATCGTCGAAGCCCGCGCGCTGGGTGCTGACTGTGTGCTGCTGATCGTCTCCGCACTGGATGACGTGAAAATGGCCGAACTGGCCTCTGTCGCCAAAGGCGTTGGTCTCGATGTATTGGTCGAAGTGCACGACGGCGATGAGCTGGAGCGTGCGTTGAAAACCCTCGACACGCCGCTGGTCGGGGTCAACAACCGTAACCTGCACACCTTCGACGTCAGCCTGGAAACCACCCTCGACCTGCTGCCGCGCATTCCGCGCGATCGTCTGGTAATTACCGAGAGCGGCATCCTCAATCGCGCCGATGTCGAGTTGATGGAAATCAGTGACGTGTATTCGTTCCTGGTCGGTGAAGCGTTCATGCGCGCGGAAAATCCGGGCACCGAATTGCAGCGCCTGTTCTTCCCGGAGCGTGGCGTGTCGATCAGCGGTTCGACCCTCGACTGATCAAGTCTTTGCAGGCGCCCGCGTCCCCTGTGGGAGCGGGCTTGCCCGCGAAGAGGCCAGTCAATTCCCTAAAGATTCCAAATCTGCCGGAGCCCTCCATGTCGCTGCCAACCCCCCTGACCATCGAAGCCGGCCTGCAAGCCGAACAGGATTTGTTGGCCTCGGTCTGCGCCGGCGACTCTGAATTCGGCCTCCTGTTCTGGCAACCCAGCGATCGCGCCCTGGTCATGCCACGCCGCCTCAATCGCCTCCCCGCGTTCGACCACGCCTGTGAAGTCTCCGCCGCTGCCGGCTGGCCAGTCCTGCTGCGTGAAACCGGCGGCGAACCGGTCCCGCAATCTGCCGCGACAATCAACATCGCCCTGGTCTACGCGCCACCGCGCAGCGAAGGCGACCTCAATCGCATCGAGACCGGCTACCGTCGCCTGTGCGATCCGATCTGCCAGTTGCTCGATGAGTTGGGCGGCACGTCATCATTGGGTGAAATCGACGGCGCATTCTGCGACGGCCGTTTCAACGTCAATCTCGATGGCCGCAAAATGGTCGGCACCGCCCAGCGCTGGCGCCAGAGCCAGGGCGGCCAGCGTCCGGTCGGTCTGGTGCACGGTGCAATGCTGATGGATAACGAGCGCGAATCGATGGTCGCGGCGGTCAATCGCTTCAACGAAGCGTGCGGCCTGGAGCAGCGGGTGCGGGCGCAAAGCCACATCGCCCTGCATGAGAAATTCAACGCGCCACAGGCCTTGGCGCGTCTTGATGAGCTGTTTCGGTTGATGCTGGCGCAGATGTACAGCGCCTGAGTTTCAGGTTTAACGCGTACCGAAGACCACCATGGTCTTGCCTTTCACATCGACCAGGTTGCGTTCCTCAAGATCCTTGAGCACGCGACCGACCATCTCCCGCGAACAACCGACAATCCGACCGATTTCCTGACGTGTCACCTTGATCTGCATGCCGTCAGGGTGAGTCATCGCGTCTGGCTGCTTGCACAGTTCCAGCAGGCAACGCGCCACTCGACCGGTGACGTCGAAAAACGCCAGATCGCCGACCTTGCGCGTGGTGTTACGCAGGCGTTGTGCGATTTGTCCGCTGAGAACGTAAAGAATGTCTGGATCCTGCTGCGATAATTCGCGGAACTTGGCGTAGCTGATTTCCGCTGTTTCGCATTCGACCTTGGCCCGCACCCAGGCACTGCGTTCCTGTTCCTGGCCCGCTTGTTCGAACAGGCCCAGTTCGCCAAAGAAATCCCCGGCGTTGAGGTAAGCGATGATCATCTCGCGGCCGTCGTCATCTTCGATCAGGATCGTTACCGAACCCTTGATGATGAAATACAGCGTGTCCGAGCGATCGCCCGCACAGATGATGTTGCTCTTGGCCGCATGGCGACGGCGCTGGCAATGCATCAACAGCTTGTCGAGATTCTTGATTTTGGGTGTGGGGGTAATAGCAACCATGGTTGTATCCCGAAAAGACTGCACGGTGATGTTTGGTTTTTTTATGAGGCGCTGAAGGCGGTCGCTACACAGCTGACATGGGCGCCAGCGAATTGGCGCCAGCTTAACAGACACTTCGTCGCAAATTCGAGAAATTACCTACAGCGCAGAGGCATCTGGTCCTAGGAACGTTGCTCGCTGTCCGGGCAAAGCCCTGTGCTAAGCTGGCGACCCTTTTTTTACAGTGGAGTCTGGGCGATGAAGGCACGCATCCAATGGGCTGGCGAAGCCATGTTCCTCGGCGAATCCGGCAGCGGTCATGTCGTGGTCATGGACGGTCCACCGGACGCCGGTGGTCGTAATCTGGGTGTTCGCCCGATGGAAATGCTCCTGCTCGGTGTGGGCGGTTGCAGCAATTTCGACGTGGTCAGCATCCTGAAGAAGTCCCGCCAGGCTGTTGAAAGCTGCGAAGCCTTCCTCGAAGCCGAGCGCGCGACCGAAGATCCAAAGGTATTCACCAAGATTCACATGCATTTCGTGGTCAAGGGCCGCGGCTTGAAAGAAGCCCAGGTCAAGCGCGCCATCGAGCTGTCTGCCGAGAAGTATTGCTCGGCCTCGATCATGCTCGGCGCGGCTGGCGTGGCGATCACCCACGACTACGAAATCGTCGAACTCGGTTGAACCGACATTCAACTATCATAAAAGCAGTGCAGACTCTGGCGATCCCCCGCTGACGTCTGCATAATGCGCCACTTTTTTCAGGGCAGTGATCGGTCAGCCGACGGATCAGCCGCCTGAACAGATAACCAAAATCGCCATCGCGAAGAGGTGTTAACCGTCCTACGCAGGTGCGTCGTTCGCACTTGACGGGCATGCTTGATCACGCGGCCGGGCCGCATACATAGAGAGTTTTTAACGGTGAAAAGCAAACTCAAGCTCCACGGGTTCAATAACCTGACAAAGACCTTGAGCTTCAACATCTATGACATCTGCTACGCGGAAACCCCGCAAGACCAGCAGGCTTACGTCGAGTACATCAATCAAGAGTACAACGCGAAACGCCTGACGCAGATTCTCACCGAAGTTGTTGAGATCATTGGTGCCAACATCCTGAACATTGCCAGTCAGGACTATGAACCTCAGGGCGCCAGCGTCACGATTCTGATTTCTGAAGAGCCGGTAACCCCGACTGAAAGCCAGATTGAAGAGTCGCCGGGCCCGTTGCCCGAAATTATCCTGGCCCACCTCGACAAGAGCCACATCACGGTGCACACCTACCCGGAAATCCATCCGGACGACGGTATTGCAACCTTCCGTGTGGACATCGATGTGTCGACCTGTGGTGTCATCTCACCGCTGAAAGCGCTCAATTTCCTCATTCACCAGTTCGATTCGGACATCGTGACCGTGGATTATCGTGTGCGCGGCTTCACCCGTGACGTTGAAGGCAACAAGCACTTCATCGATCACGAGATCAATTCGATCCAGAACTACCTCTCCGAAGACACTCGCGACGCGTACCAGATGACCGACGTGAACGTGTACCAGGAAAACCTGTTCCACACCAAAATGCTGCTGAAGAACTTCGAACTGGATAACTACCTGTTCGGCGACGCCACCAGCAATCTGTCCCCCGAGCAACGTGCTCAGGTGACCGACCGGGTGAAACACGAAATGCTCGAAATCTTCTACGCGCGCAACATGCCGACCTAAGATTCCCGGGCACAAAAAAGGCGACTACTTCGCGGTAGTCGCCTTTTTTATGGCTGAATACAGGGCCTGTGGGAGCTGGCTTGCCAGCGATTGGGCCCTGTGCGGCAATACACTTCTCAAATCCGATAAGTACTCTTGGTCATCACCTTGGCCAGAATACTCATCCCGAACTTCACCGGCGCCGGAAAACGGAAACCGCCAGCCTCCAGCGCGCTTTCCGCGTGATGTTCTTCATCAATGCGCATCTGCTCAAGAATCGCCCGGGACTTCTCGTCCTCGGCCGGTAACTGCTCCAGATGTTCGTTCAAGTGCTTGCACACCTGATGCTCGGTCGCCGCGACAAACCCGAGGCTGACCTTGTCGCTGATCAACCCGGCCACCGCGCCAATCCCGAACGACATCCCGTAAAACAGTGGATTCAAAACGCTGGTATGGCTGCCCAACTGGTGAATGCGTTGCTCGCACCAAACCAGATGATCAATTTCTTCTTCGGCAGCGTGCTCCATCGCCTCGCGTACCTGCGGTAGCTTGGCCGTCAACGCCTGCCCTTGATACAGCGCCTGGGCGCAGACTTCACCGGTATGGTTGATGCGCATCAGACCGGCAACGTGGCGGGTGTCCTCGTCGCTCATTTGCGTTTCTGGTTGCAAAATCGCTGGCGACGGACGGTACGGCTGGCCACTGAAGGGTAGCAGGGTACGCATCGCGGCATCGGCTTGCAGCAGAAGACGGTCAATCGGCGAGTAGTGACGTTGGGTAGTCATGCTGACCTCCGGGAAGAATCTCGGCGGCCAGTTTAACCGAATCGGCCGGGGAAGGTTTGCGCTGGGTCATCAGTCACACTGGATGTGCTTGTTGCTTTATGTAGGAGCTGCCGAAGGCTGCGATCTTTTGATCTTGTTTTTTGACACTCGAAGATCAAAAGATCGCAGCCTGCGGCAGCTCCTACACACAGGTTTGCTGTGGATCAGCCCGGTGGCCAGTTCATCTGGCGCTGACCGAGTACGTGCATATGAATGTGGTAGACAGTTTGCCCACCCTTCTCATTGCAGTTCATCACCACGCGGAAACCGTCTTCGCAGCCCAACTCCAGCGCCAGACGCTGCGCAGTGAACAGGATATGCCCGGCCAGTGCCTTGTCGTCTTCGGTCAGGTCATTGAGGGTGCGCACCGGTTTTTTCGGGATCACCAGGAAATGCACTGGTGCCTGAGGGGCGATGTCGTGGAACGCCAGAACCTGGTCGTCCTCGTAAATGATCCTGGCCGGAATCTCCCGGTTGATGATCTTGGTGAACAGAGTATCCACTGCTGTTTTCTCCGTTGTTTGGGCTGGTCTGAGTGTACTCAGGGCGGCTTATCCCGCCCAGTGTTTTACCTGTAGGGTATTTCAGCGCGGGCAGTAAGCCTTGTTGACCATGCCGACAATGGTGCGATTGAGCCAGCGCGAACCCAATCGCGGCAGGAAAGCGAACCAGCGGTTGCGGCGTCCCGGAATGATGATCGCGCGGTTCTTGTCGAGGGCGCGAACGGTGTACAGCGCGACCTCCTCGGGGCTCATCAGCAATTTGCTGTCTTTGAGTTTGTCGCTGTTCAGTTGCGCCGTACGGAAAAATGCCGTGCGCGTCGGGCCGGGGCAGAGCACTGAAACCTTCACCGCACTTTGTTTGAGTTCAACCCGCAAGGCTTCGGAGAAGTGCAGCACATACGCCTTGCTGGCGTAGTAAGTGCTCATCCACGGGCCTGGATTGAACGCGGCCACCGAGGCGACATTGAGAATCTGCCCACCACCCTGCAGCGCCATGCTGTTGCCAATGGCGTGGCAGAGGCGGGTGAGGGCGAGGATGTTCACTTCGATCAGATCCTGCTCGGTCATCCAGTCCTGCGCGAGAAACGGGCCGCAGGTGCCGATACCGGCGCAATTGACCAGCAAGTCGATCTGCCGGTCACCTTCTTCGAGTTCCAGCAGGAAGCCGGACAGACGCAATGGCTCGCCCAGATCGCAGGCGCGGAACAGTACTTCGACGCCAAAACGCTGGGTCAACTCGATCGCAATGCTTTCCAGCTGATCACGCTGTCGGGCCACCAGAATCAGGCTGCGGCCGCGCCGGGCCAGCGCCTCGGCCATGGCCAGGCCAATGCCGCTGGAGGCGCCGGTGATCAGTGCGTAACGGGTCATGCAATTCTCCATCGCAACAGCTCCGCGCCGACGACGCGGGTGTCACGGCGGGGAGCGCTGTTCATTCTTTCGCAGAGTCTACAGGGGCCTGCGCCGCTTCGGCTGCCTCATCGGCGGAATCCGCTGGCGCTTCGACCTCTACTTCGACTTCATCAGTGGTCACCGAGCCACTTTCGTAGCTGCTTTCCAGATTGCTTTCATATTCCTGCTGGATGGCCGAGATCCCGCCGAGCATTCCACCGACAAAGATCAGTGCGAAGAACACGATCCACAGGGAACACAGCACCTTCACTGCGCTGCTGTTTGGCGGCGGGGGAGGGCCGTAGCGATTGGCGCCGGTGTTGCCCGGTACGACCATGATCACCAGCGGGAAGAAGCTGCCCACGAATGGCACCAGGTTCAGCAGCCAGAGCCAGCCTGACCAGCCGATATCGTGCAGACGCTGGACGCTGAACAGAATGCTGACAATCAGGAACGCGATAAACAGGAAGAACGCGAAGATTCCGCCGATGATCAGGCCAGTGGTGGAATCGCCGCTGACCAGCCCCAGAGCCAGCAAGGCGAACACGCCGACAATGGGCAGGGTCACCAGGCTCAGGACCATCGTCCATGCCAGAAAACGCAGGCGGCCGATTCGCCCTTCTACGCTGAACGGCTTGAGCGTGGCGAACGCCGGCAGACTCTCGCCGACGGTGGCACGCGGTGGTGCGTAAGGGGAGTCAGGTTCCGCTATGGCAGCTGAATGCTCGTGTACGTCGGAAAGATTCAGTTCGATCGTCGTTTCAGCTTCGATGCGCGCATCGATTCCGGTTTTACTCAGCGCTTGCAGATAGGTCTGCGCATCGCTGTGGGACAAATCACGTTTGAGTGCGACGGTGCGGCCATTGAACAGGCGCTCGATTGCGACGACGTCACTCTTGAACAGATCCGCCAGGTTGAGTTTGGCAGTGGTGATATCGACACCGGGCTGTAGAGCTCCGTCGAATACGATCTTGTAACGGGGTTCGCTCATGGCCGAGGCATCCTTGTCGCGAATAGATTGAAAGGTCAGCAGTGTAAGGCCAGCCCAGTGGGGCTGGCCCGATTTTTCTTAGCGCGGCCAGCGTTGCGGTAGCTGGGCTGCACGTTCCTGTGCCTGGCGATACTCTGCGTCCAGCCGTGCGATCAATTGATCCACGCTCGGCAGATCCTCGATCTGCCCTACGCCTTGACCGGCCGACCACACGGTTTTCCAAGCTTTGGCCTCATCGCTGATCGGCTTCAACTTGTCACCGAAATTCACTTCGCCTTTTCCTTGCAGGGCGGCCATGTCGAAACCGGCTGCCTCCAGGCTCTGACGCATAAAACTCGCCGGCACTCCCGAGACCGCTGGAGTATGGATGATGTCCGAAGCCTTGGCTGTCAGCAGCATCTCCTTGTAGGCGTCAGGCGCATGACTTTCCGTGGTGCCGATAAATCGCGTACCGAAGTAGGCCAAATCCGCGCCGAGCAGCTGTGCGGCAAGAATCTCATGACCGTGGTTAAGACATCCTGCAAGCAGCAGGGTTTTATCGAAGAACTGGCGGATCTCGGCAATCAGCGCAAACGGACTCCAGGTGCCGGCATGCCCCCCGGCGCCGGCCGCCACGGCGATCAAACCGTCGACACCCGCCTCGGCCGCTTTCTCGGCATGTCGGCGAGTGGTGACGTCATGGAACACCAGACCGCCATAGCTGTGTACCGCGTCGACCAACTCCTTCACTGCGCCGAGGCTGGTGATAACGATCGGTACTTTGTGCTCGACGCAGATGTTCAAGTCCGCCTGCAAGCGCGGGTTGCTGTTGTGAACAATCAGGTTCACCGCGTACGGCGCCGGGTTGTCCAGTGTCGCCAGTCCCGCTTCGATCTGTTCCAGCCAGGCTTTGAACCCGCTGCTTTCGCGCTGGTTCAGTGCCGGGAAGCTACCGACCACGCCATTGCGGCAGCAGGCGAGGACGAGTTCCGGGTTGGAAATCAGAAACATCGGCGCGGCCACTACAGGCAGACGCAGACGTTGTTCGAGCAAAGCGGGCAGCGACATTATGAGTACCCCAAAGATCTGTTCTTGTTGAAGTTAGAACGGCTTGACCACGACCAGAATTACGATAGCCAGCAATATCAGAACCGGCACTTCATTGAACCAGCGATAAAAGACATGGCTGCGGGTGTTTTCGCCACGGGCAAAACGTTTTACCTGCGCGCCACACATGTGGTGGTAGCCGATCAGCAAGACGACGAGCGTCAGTTTGGCGTGAATCCAGCCACCCATGCTGAAGATGCTCGGGTTGAGATAGATCAGCCAGCCGCCGAAGATCAGCGTCGCAATCATCGCCGGGCCCATGATGCCGCGGTACAGCTTGCGTTCCATTACGCTGAAGCGTTCTTTGCTGATCGTGTCTTCGCTTTGCGCGTGATACACGAACAGACGCGGCAAGTAGAACAGCCCGGCAAACCAGCAAACGATGCTGACAATGTGAAAAGCTTTGATCCATAGATAGAGCATTTTTAGTTATTCCAGGTTCACGGTAAGCCGGATAGTAGAGGCTTGAGCGTCCGCACGTCACCTTGACGGTTGTCGCAGGGCCGCGCGGCCCCTATTATCGACGGCTTTCCAGTGGGTTCTTTGAGGGCAGGTTATGGTCAAGGTCGGTATCGTCGGCGGCACGGGTTACACCGGTGTCGAATTGCTGCGTCTATTGGCACAGCATCCGCAGGCAGAAGTGGTGGTGATCACTTCCCGATCCGAGGCCGGTCTGGCCGTGGCTGACATGTACCCGAACCTGCGCGGTCACTTCGATGGCCTCGCCTTCAGCGTGCCGGACATCAAGACCCTCGGCGCTTGCGACGTGGTGTTCTTCGCCACGCCGCACGGTGTGGCTCACGCATTGGCCGGTGAACTGCTGGCAGCGGGCACCAAGGTCATCGACCTGTCGGCCGACTTCCGTCTGCAAGACGCTGAAGAGTGGGCGAAGTGGTACGGTCAGCCGCACGGCGCGCCTGAGTTGCTGGACGAAGCTGTTTACGGTCTGCCGGAAGTCAATCGCGAGCAGATCAAGAAGGCCCGCCTGATCGCGGTGCCGGGTTGCTACCCAACCGCTACGCAGCTGGGCTTCCTGCCGTTGCTCGAGGCTGGTCTGGCGGATACTTCGCGTTTGATCGCCGACTGCAAATCCGGCGTCAGCGGTGCCGGTCGCGGTGCGGCTGTCGGCTCGCTGTACTCCGAAACGTCGGAAAGCATGAAGGCCTATGCGGTGAAAGGTCACCGTCACCTGCCGGAAATTCGCCAGGGTCTGCGTCGCGCAGCGGGCAAGGATGTCGGTCTGACCTTCGTTCCGCACCTGACCCCGATGATCCGCGGCATTCACTCGACGCTCTACGCGACCGTGGTTGATCGCTCGGTGGATCTGCAGGCGCTGTTTGAAAAGCGTTATGCCAACGAACCGTTCGTCGATGTAATGCCGGCCGGCAGCCATCCGGAAACTCGCAGCGTGCGCGGCGCCAACGTCTGCCGTATTGCTGTTCACCGCCCGCAGGATGGCGATCTGGTGGTGGTGCTTTCGGTGATCGACAACCTGGTCAAAGGCGCGTCGGGCCAAGCTGTGCAGAACATGAACATCCTGTTCGGTCTGGACGAGCGCTTCGGTCTGTCCCACGCAGGTATGCTGCCATAAGGGCAGCTACAAGTTGTAAGCGGCAAGCTTGAAGCTCACAGCTTGAATCTTGCCGCTGCTCCTCTAATAGTTGACCGATTTTCTCGGACAAGCGGATAATGCGCGTCATCACGCATTATGGCGGCGTAACGCCGGGAGATAGTCAGCATGAGCGTCGAATCCTTCACCCCCACGGCTTTGCAATTCACCCACGGTGCCGCGCACAAGGTGAAGAGCCTGGTCGATGAAGAGGGGAATGATCGCTTGAAGCTGCGCGTATTCGTTACGGGCGGCGGTTGTTCAGGGTTTCAGTACGGCTTCACTTTCGATGAGGATGTGGCCGAGGACGACACCATCGTCGAGCGCGAAGGCGTGAGTCTGGTGGTAGATCCGATGAGCTTCCAGTACCTGGCCGGTGCTGAAGTGGACTACCAGGAAGGTCTGGAAGGTTCGCGCTTCGTGATCAAGAACCCTAACGCCACCACGACGTGTGGTTGCGGGTCTTCGTTCTCGATCTGATCGCGCCGCGCTTCAGACAGCAAAACGCCGCAGAGCCTTACGGTTCTGCGGCGTTTTGCTGTCTGATCGTTAAGCGGGATAGATGGCGCCGAGTACTCGAAGTCCGCGGGCGCCGGTGACGCTTGGGCGGTTGGCGGCGATGCCTTCGAGACAGCAGTGGGCCAGCCAGGCGAAGGCCATGGCTTCCACCCAGTCCGGGTCAACGCCGTGGGTGGCTGTGCTGGCGACGGTTGCGTTTGGCAGCAGGGCGGCCAGCCGCTCCATTAGTGTAGTGTTGTGCGCACCGCCGCCGCAGACCAATAACTCTTGAGTATCGGCTTGGGCGCTTTGCAGTGATTCGATAATGGTCAGTGCTGTCAGTTCAAGCAGTGTGGCTTGTACGTCCTCAGCAGCAAAGTCTGGCAGACGCGAAAGGTGTTGTTCCAGCCAAGGCAGGTTGAACACTTCGCGGCCGGTACTTTTCGGGCCCTTGGCGACAAAGAACGGATCGCTGAGAAGCGCGTGCAGCAACGTCGGCTCAACTGAACCTGTTTTTGCCCAGTCGCCATTGCGATCATAGTTTTCGCCCCGTTGCTGGTGGATCCAGGCATCCAACAGAACATTCCCAGGGCCACAGTCGAAACCGGCTACAGGTCTGGTCGGTTCAATCAGACTGAGATTGCTGAAACCGCCGACATTCAAGACTGCCTGGTTACCGCTACACTCTTCGAATAACGCTTCATGGAAGGCTGGAACGAGAGGTGCACCTTGGCCACCGGCGGCGACATCGCGGCTGCGGAAGTCGCTGACTACGGTGATGCCGGTCAATTCAGTCAGTAGGGCAGGGTTGCCGATCTGTACGGTAAAGCCTCGCGCGGGTTCGTGGCGAATGGTTTGGCCGTGGCTGCCAATCGCACGAATGGCGTCGGGTTTGAGTTGCTGCTGATCGAGAAGTATGTGAATGCCCTGTGCCGCGAGCTTGACCCAGTTCTGCTGGGCAATCGCCGAGCGGGCGATCTCGTCAGGACCGCTGGCGCACAAGCCAAGCAGCTCGGCGCGCAGCGATTCAGGCATGGGGATGTAGTGCGTGGCGACCAGTTTGATCGCCGAGGTCAGTTCGATCAGGGCAATGTCCAGACCGTCGAGGCTGGTTCCGGACATCACACCGATATACAGGGCCATGACTTAGCGCTTGCTCGAGGCCAGCATGGTGGCCTTCTCTTGATCCATGCGCGCCATCAGTGGTTGGCTCTGAGCGAGGAAGCGAGCGCGCTCGGCTTTGGCGATCGGGTCGGCCATTGGCAGCTTCTGGCCCAGAGGATCGACGTGAACGCCATTGACCTGGAACTCATAGTGCAAGTGAGGGCCGGTGGACAGGCCGGTAGTGCCGATGTAACCAATGACCTGGCCTTGCTTGACGGTGCCGCCGGTTTTCACTCCTTTGGCGAAGCCTTGCATATGGCCGTATAGAGTGCGGTAGGTGTTGCCGTGCTGGATGATCACGGTATTGCCGTAGCCACCACGGCGTCCGGCGAGCAGCACTTTGCCGTCACCGGCAGCCTTGATTGGCGTACCGCGCGGCGCAGCGTAATCAACGCCCTTGTGAGCGCGGATCTTGTTGAGGATCGGGTGCTTGCGGCCCATGGAGAACTTCGAGCTGATGCGTGCGAAGTCCACCGGCGTACGGATGAACGCCTTACGCATGCTGTTGCCATCAGCCGTGTAGTAGCTGCTGTTGCCTTGCTTGTTGGTATAACGCACGGCGGTGTAGGTCTTGCCGCGGTTAGTGAAGCGAGCGGACAGGATCGGTCCGGTGCCGACGGCTTTGCCGTTGACCACTTTCTGCTCGTAGATCACATCGAATTCGTCACCCTGGCGGATGTCTTGAGCGAAATCGACGTCGTAGCCAAAGACGCTGGCCATATCCATGGTCAGGCTGTGCGAGAGGCCAGCACGGGCTGCGGATTGTGAAAGTGAGCTATTGATGACGCCGTGCACGTAAGCGGTGCGAACGGTCGGTTTTGCGGTAACCCGGTTGAAGGCATAACCCTTGTCATTCTTGGTCAGGGTAATGGTTTCGACGTCACTGACCTTGCTGTGCAAACTGGTCAGTTGGCCTTCAGGATTCAATTCGAATTCGAGTTTTTGGCCGTGCTTGAGCTGGCTGAACTGTTTGGCTTGTTTGTCGCTGGCCAGAACTTCATGTACGGACGCAGCCGGCAGGCCGACTTTTTCGAACAAGGTCGACAGCGTATCGCCCTTGGCAACGATGACTTCACGATGACCTGGTGCTTTTGGCTTTTCGGCGGCCGGCGCTGGTGCCGCTTCTGCGGTTTGCGCGGTGTTCTCGTCACTGTTTTCGATTTGAGCAAATGGCGAGGCTACTGACTCATTTGTGGCTTGAACCGCATCAGCTGCGTCTTGATCTTGTGTCAGTTGTTCAGCAGGACTTTCCAGTTCAAGGCTCAGGGTCGTCTTTTTGGCTTCAACATCACTGGAAGGAAATACCAGGAGTGCCAGGCTGAGAAGGGCGGCGATTCCACTTGCGGCAAGCAGGTGGGTCTTCGGGTAAAGCGGCGGCGCTTTAGACGGTTCTGTGGTCATAGGTAATTTTGACTTTGAAAAATGATGAATTGGAAAAGATGAATGACATGATGAAGATGAAATAACTGTATAAAATATAACCAAATCATCTCTGAAGCAAGTCTACAGACATCGTGTCTGTGGATTGGTGTCCGTGCGCCGGGCAAAACTTGTAATTGGTGCGCGATCTTGTATGGTTGGTTCCCTTTGAATCTGAGCCTTGCGGGTCTGTTATGAAGTCGGTTGAAGAGCAGCTAGCGCTGATTAAACGTGGTGCGGAAGAACTGTTGGTCGAGTCCGAGCTGATCGAGAAGCTCAAGCGCGGCCAGCCGCTGCGTATTAAGGCAGGCTTTGATCCAACCGCTCCGGATCTGCACTTGGGTCATACCGTGCTTATTAATAAGCTGCGTCAGTTTCAGGAACTGGGGCATCAGGTGATCTTCCTTATAGGTGACTTCACCGGGATGATCGGTGATCCGAGTGGCAAGAGTGCTACTCGTCCTCCGCTGACTCGCGAACAGGTTCTGGAAAACGCCGAGACTTACAAAACTCAGGTTTTCAAGATTCTCGATCCGGCGAAAACCGAAGTCGCGTTCAACTCCACCTGGATGGATCAGATGGGGCCGGCCGACTTCATTCGTCTGACCTCGCAGTACACCGTCGCTCGCATGCTCGAGCGTGACGACTTCGATAAGCGCTACACCACCAATCAGCCAATCGCTATTCACGAGTTCCTTTACCCGCTGGTGCAGGGTTACGACTCGGTGGCTCTGCGTGCGGATGTCGAGTTGGGTGGTACCGATCAGAAGTTCAACTTGCTGATGGGGCGTGAGTTGCAGCGTGGTTATGGTCAAGAGGCTCAGTGCATTCTGACCATGCCGCTGCTCGAAGGTCTGGATGGTGTGAAGAAGATGTCCAAGTCCTTGGGCAACTACGTCGGTATTCAGGAAGCGCCGGGCGTCATGTACAGCAAGCTGGTTTCGATTCCGGATGCATTGATGTGGCGTTACTTCGAGCTGCTCAGCTTCCGCTCGATGGACGAGATCAATGCGTTGCGTGCCGATGTTGAGGCAGGCGCCAATCCGCGCGACGTCAAAATCAAACTGGCTGAAGAGATCGTTGCGCGCTTCCATGGTGAAGAGGCTGCGGCCAATGCTCATCGTGCAGCGGGTAACCGTATGAAGGATGGTGAGTTGCCGGATGATCTGCCGGAAGTCGAACTGGCTTCCGCTGAGGACATGCCGATCGCGGCAGTCCTTAATAAAGCAGGCCTGGTGAAAAACTCGGCAGCGGCACGCGACCTCTTGGCGTCCGGCGGTGTGCGCGTTGATGGTCAGGTGGTTGATCGCTCCTTTATATATGTACTGGGCGCGACCCACGTTTGCCAGGCAGGCAAGAAGGCATTTGCACGTATCACGCTGAAATCTGAGTGATACTGAAAATAAGTGTTGACGGCGAATTTCAGATGTCTATAATTCGCCCCACTTCCGGCGCAGTCGAAACGGAAAACTCCTTGAGATTCAAAGAGTTATGTAGGTTTCGACAGCAGGTTGCTTCAGTTCATCGAAGCCAAAAGGAAGTTGAAAAAGAGGTGTTGACAGCAGCGTGTAACGCTGTAGAATTCGCCTCCCGCTTCGGAGAGATCTGAGGCGCAAGTGGTTGAAGTTGTTGAAGAATTCTTCGAAAACTTCTGAAAATAATCACTTGACAGCAAATGAGGCTGCTGTAGAATGCGCGCCTCGGTTGAGACGAAAGATCTTAACCAACCGCTCTTTAACAACTGAATCAAGCAATTCGTGTGGGTGCTTGTGGAGTCAGACTGATAGTCAACAAGATTATCAGCATCACAAGTTACTCCGCGAGAAATCAAAGATGTAACCAACGATTGCTGAGCCAAGTTTAGGGTTTCTTAAAAACCCAAAGATGTTTGAACTGAAGAGTTTGATCATGGCTCAGATTGAACGCTGGCGGCAGGCCTAACACATGCAAGTCGAGCGGATGAGAGGAGCTTGCTCCTGGATTCAGCGGCGGACGGGTGAGTAATGCCTAGGAATCTGCCTGGTAGTGGGGGACAACGTTTCGAAAGGAACGCTAATACCGCATACGTCCTACGGGAGAAAGCAGGGGACCTTCGGGCCTTGCGCTATCAGATGAGCCTAGGTCGGATTAGCTAGTTGGTGAGGTAATGGCTCACCAAGGCGACGATCCGTAACTGGTCTGAGAGGATGATCAGTCACACTGGAACTGAGACACGGTCCAGACTCCTACGGGAGGCAGCAGTGGGGAATATTGGACAATGGGCGAAAGCCTGATCCAGCCATGCCGCGTGTGTGAAGAAGGTCTTCGGATTGTAAAGCACTTTAAGTTGGGAGGAAGGGCAGTAACTTAATACGTTGCTGTTTTGACGTTACCGACAGAATAAGCACCGGCTAACTCTGTGCCAGCAGCCGCGGTAATACAGAGGGTGCAAGCGTTAATCGGAATTACTGGGCGTAAAGCGCGCGTAGGTGGTTCGTTAAGTTGGATGTGAAATCCCCGGGCTCAACCTGGGAACTGCATTCAAAACTGTCGAGCTAGAGTATGGTAGAGGGTGGTGGAATTTCCTGTGTAGCGGTGAAATGCGTAGATATAGGAAGGAACACCAGTGGCGAAGGCGACCACCTGGACTGATACTGACACTGAGGTGCGAAAGCGTGGGGAGCAAACAGGATTAGATACCCTGGTAGTCCACGCCGTAAACGATGTCAACTAGCCGTTGGGAGCCTTGAGCTCTTAGTGGCGCAGCTAACGCATTAAGTTGACCGCCTGGGGAGTACGGCCGCAAGGTTAAAACTCAAATGAATTGACGGGGGCCCGCACAAGCGGTGGAGCATGTGGTTTAATTCGAAGCAACGCGAAGAACCTTACCAGGCCTTGACATCCAATGAACTTTCCAGAGATGGATTGGTGCCTTCGGGAACATTGAGACAGGTGCTGCATGGCTGTCGTCAGCTCGTGTCGTGAGATGTTGGGTTAAGTCCCGTAACGAGCGCAACCCTTGTCCTTAGTTACCAGCACGTAATGGTGGGCACTCTAAGGAGACTGCCGGTGACAAACCGGAGGAAGGTGGGGATGACGTCAAGTCATCATGGCCCTTACGGCCTGGGCTACACACGTGCTACAATGGTCGGTACAAAGGGTTGCCAAGCCGCGAGGTGGAGCTAATCCCATAAAACCGATCGTAGTCCGGATCGCAGTCTGCAACTCGACTGCGTGAAGTCGGAATCGCTAGTAATCGTGAATCAGAATGTCACGGTGAATACGTTCCCGGGCCTTGTACACACCGCCCGTCACACCATGGGAGTGGGTTGCACCAGAAGTAGCTAGTCTAACCTTCGGGAGGACGGTTACCACGGTGTGATTCATGACTGGGGTGAAGTCGTAACAAGGTAGCCGTAGGGGAACCTGCGGCTGGATCACCTCCTTAATCGACGACATCAGCTGCTCCATAAGTTCCCACACGAATTGCTTGATTCATTGAAGAAGACGATAGAAGCAGCTTTAAGCTCCAAGCTGATAGCTCCAAGCTAACAGTTACGCGCTCGAAATTGGGTCTGTAGCTCAGTTGGTTAGAGCGCACCCCTGATAAGGGTGAGGTCGGCAGTTCGAATCTGCCCAGACCCACCAATTTTGTTATGGGGCCATAGCTCAGCTGGGAGAGCGCCTGCCTTGCACGCAGGAGGTCAACGGTTCGATCCCGTTTGGCTCCACCATATAACTGCTTCTGAAAGCTTAGAAATGAGTATTCCATTGAGAATATTGATTTCTAGTCTTTTGATTAGATCGTTCTTTAAAAATTTGGGTATGTGATAGAAAGATAGACTGAACGTTACTTTCACTGGTAACGGATCAGGCTAAGGTAAAATTTGTGAGTTCTCTTAATTGAGAAATTCGAATTTTCGGCGAATGTCGTCTTCACAGTATAACCAGATTGCTTGGGGTTATATGGTCAAGTGAAGAAGCGCATACGGTGGATGCCTTGGCAGTCAGAGGCGATGAAAGACGTGGTAGCCTGCGAAAAGCTTCGGGGAGTCGGCAAACAGACTTTGATCCGGAGATGTCTGAATGGGGGAACCCAGCCATCATAAGATGGTTATCTTGTACTGAATACATAGGTGCAAGAGGCGAACCAGGGGAACTGAAACATCTAAGTACCCTGAGGAAAAGAAATCAACCGAGATTCCCTTAGTAGTGGCGAGCGAACGGGGACTAGCCCTTAAGTGGCTTTGAGATTAGCGGAACGCTCTGGAAAGTGCGGCCATAGTGGGTGATAGCCCTGTACGCGAAAATCTCTTAGTCATGAAATCGAGTAGGACGGAGCACGAGAAACTTTGTCTGAATATGGGGGGACCATCCTCCAAGGCTAAATACTACTGACTGACCGATAGTGAACTAGTACCGTGAGGGAAAGGCGAAAAGAACCCCGGAGAGGGGAGTGAAATAGATCCTGAAACCGTATGCGTACAAGCAGTGGGAGCAGACTTTGTTCTGTGACTGCGTACCTTTTGTATAATGGGTCAGCGACTTATTTTCAGTGGCGAGCTTAACCGAATAGGGGAGGCGTAGCGAAAGCGAGTCTTAATAGGGCGTCTAGTCGCTGGGAATAGACCCGAAACCGGGCGATCTATCCATGGGCAGGTTGAAGGTTGGGTAACACTAACTGGAGGACCGAACCGACTACCGTTGAAAAGTTAGCGGATGACCTGTGGATCGGAGTGAAAGGCTAATCAAGCTCGGAGATAGCTGGTTCTCCTCGAAAGCTATTTAGGTAGCGCCTCATGTATCACTGTAGGGGGTAGAGCACTGTTTCGGCTAGGGGGTCATCCCGACTTACCAAACCGATGCAAACTCCGAATACCTACAAGTGCCGAGCATGGGAGACACACGGCGGGTGCTAACGTCCGTCGTGAAAAGGGAAACAACCCAGACCGTCAGCTAAGGTCCCAAAGTTATGGTTAAGTGGGAAACGATGTGGGAAGGCTTAGACAGCTAGGAGGTTGGCTTAGAAGCAGCCACCCTTTAAAGAAAGCGTAATAGCTCACTAGTCGAGTCGGCCTGCGCGGAAGATGTAACGGGGCTCAAACCATACACCGAAGCTACGGGTATCATCTTCGGATGATGCGGTAGAGGAGCGTTCTGTAAGCCTGTGAAGGTGAGTTGAGAAGCTTGCTGGAGGTATCAGAAGTGCGAATGCTGACATGAGTAACGACAATGGGTGTGAAAAACACCCACGCCGAAAGACCAAGGTTTCCTGCGCAACGTTAATCGACGCAGGGTTAGTCGGTCCCTAAGGCGAGGCTGAAAAGCGTAGTCGATGGAAAACAGGTTAATATTCCTGTACTTCTGGTTATTGCGATGGAGGGACGGAGAAGGCTAGGCCAGCTTGGCGTTGGTTGTCCAAGTTTAAGGTGGTAGGCTGAGATCTTAGGTAAATCCGGGATCTTAAGGCCGAGAGCTGATGACGAGTTACCCTTTGGGTGACGAAGTGGTTGATGCCATGCTTCCAAGAAAAGCTTCTAAGCTTCAGGTAACCAGGAACCGTACCCCAAACCGACACAGGTGGTTGGGTAGAGAATACCAAGGCGCTTGAGAGAACTCGGGTGAAGGAACTAGGCAAAATGGCACCGTAACTTCGGGAGAAGGTGCGCCGGTGAGGGTGAAGGACTTGCTCCGTAAGCTCATGCCGGTCGAAGATACCAGGCCGCTGCGACTGTTTATTAAAAACACAGCACTCTGCAAACACGAAAGTGGACGTATAGGGTGTGACGCCTGCCCGGTGCCGGAAGGTTAATTGATGGGGTTAGCTAACGCGAAGCTCTTGATCGAAGCCCCGGTAAACGGCGGCCGTAACTATAACGGTCCTAAGGTAGCGAAATTCCTTGTCGGGTAAGTTCCGACCTGCACGAATGGCGTAACGATGGCGGCGCTGTCTCCACCCGAGACTCAGTGAAATTGAAATCGCTGTGAAGATGCAGTGTATCCGCGGCTAGACGGAAAGACCCCGTGAACCTTTACTATAGCTTTGCACTGGACTTTGAATTTGCTTGTGTAGGATAGGTGGGAGGCTTTGAAGCGTGGACGCCAGTTCGCGTGGAGCCATCCTTGAAATACCACCCTGGCAACTTTGAGGTTCTAACTCAGGTCCGTTATCCGGATCGAGGACAGTGTATGGTGGGTAGTTTGACTGGGGCGGTCTCCTCCTAAAGAGTAACGGAGGAGTACGAAGGTGCGCTCAGACCGGTCGGAAATCGGTCGTAGAGTATAAAGGCAAAAGCGCGCTTGACTGCGAGACAGACACGTCGAGCAGGTACGAAAGTAGGTCTTAGTGATCCGGTGGTTCTGTATGGAAGGGCCATCGCTCAACGGATAAAAGGTACTCCGGGGATAACAGGCTGATACCGCCCAAGAGTTCATATCGACGGCGGTGTTTGGCACCTCGATGTCGGCTCATCACATCCTGGGGCTGAAGCCGGTCCCAAGGGTATGGCTGTTCGCCATTTAAAGTGGTACGCGAGCTGGGTTTAGAACGTCGTGAGACAGTTCGGTCCCTATCTGCCGTGGACGTTTGAGATTTGAGAGGGGCTGCTCCTAGTACGAGAGGACCGGAGTGGACGAACCTCTGGTGTTCCGGTTGTCACGCCAGTGGCATTGCCGGGTAGCTATGTTCGGGAAAGATAACCGCTGAAAGCATCTAAGCGGGAAACTTGCCTCAAGATGAGATCTCACTGGAACCTTGAGTTCCCTGAAGGGCCGTCGAAGACTACGACGTTGATAGGTTGGGTGTGTAAGCGCTGTGAGGCGTTGAGCTAACCAATACTAATTGCCCGTGAGGCTTGACCATATAACACCCAAGCAATTTGCGTCGAAGAGACCAGATTGCGGTGTGTGAAGACGAAACGAACCGAAAGTTCGACTGCACTTGAAAAAGCAGCACAAAACACCGAAAGCTGTCACATACCCAATTTGCTGAAGCGAGGCCAACTGGCCACGACTCAGTACCCGAATTTCTTGACGACCATAGAGCGTTGGAACCACCTGATCCCATCCCGAACTCAGCAGTGAAACGATGCATCGCCGATGGTAGTGTGGGGTTTCCCCATGTGAGAGTAGGTCATCGTCAAGATTAAATTCCGAAACCCCAATTGCGAAAGCAGTTGGGGTTTTGTTTTGCCCGCAGGAAATGTATCTGCTTGATTTCTATGCAACGGCCCGGGGCATGGCTATTATTCGGGCCTCATTGTGAGGCGAGACCTGCATGCTGACGTTGTTGAACCTTCTGAAGGATGGTCGATTCCATTCTGGTCAGGATCTGGGCGCCGCCCTGGGAATAAGTCGAAGTGCGGTATGGAAGCAGCTTCAGCATCTGGAGGCTGATCTTGGTTTATCCATTCATAAAGTTCGGGGTCGGGGCTATCAACTGGCTGCGCCATTGATGCTGCTCGACCCTCTGACTATATCTGCAATGGCGCCAAGCTGGCCGGTAACCGTTCTGGATTCGGTCGATTCGACAAACGCTGAGGCTCTGCGCGCGATCGGCCAAGGTAGTTTGGCGCCCTTTTTGGTGCTCGCGGAGCGGCAAGTCTCCGGGCGCGGGCGAAGAGGTCGCAAATGGGTGAGCCCGTTTGCTGAAAATCTTTATTACAGCCTTGTTCTGCGTATTGATGGCGGAATGCGCCAACTCGAGGGCTTGAGTCTTGTCGTGGGGTTGGCTGTCTTGCAGGCTCTGCGAAATTTCGGTGTGCCAAGTGCCGGATTGAAGTGGCCCAACGATGTCTTGGTAGGTAACAAGAAAATCGCCGGTATTCTCCTTGAGCTCGTCGGGGATCCGGCAGACGTTTGCCATGTGGTGCTAGGTATTGGCATCAATGTGAATATGCAGTTAGCTGATGAGGTCGACCAGCAATGGACCTCTATCCGGCTTGAGTCAGGCAAAAGCAGTGATCGTAATGCCTTGGTGGTTGAGCTGAGTGAGCAGTTACATGCTTACATTCAGCGTCATCAGGCGAATGGCTTCTCGGTTCTCCAGGCAGAATGGGAGGCTAATCACCTGTGGCAAGATCGGCCTGTATCGTTGATTGCGGGTTCGAGTCAGGTAGATGGCGTGGTGCTCGGAATAGATAGTCAGGGTGCGCTGCGCCTGAAGGTGGGTGGCGTGGAAAAAGTCTTTAGTGGTGGTGAGCTCAGTCTGAGGTTGCGTGATGATTCTTGAGCTCGACTGCGGGAACAGCTTTATTAAATGGCGAGTACTGAAGGCTGCGCCCGGCCCTCTCTTCTCTGAAGGAGTTGTCGACTCTGATCTGGCGTTGCTTGACAGTTTGAGAGCCCTTGATGGGCTTGTGCTTCGCAATTGTCGCGTGGTCAGTGTCAGGACAACGGAGGAAACTGATGCCTTAATCGGTGTCATCGAGCGGGAGTTCGGTATTTCGGTGGTGTGTGCGAAGCCCGCTCGTGAGATGTCCGGTGTCAAGAATGGCTATGAAGACTACGAGCGTCTAGGGTTGGATCGATGGCTGGCCATGATTGGAGGGTTTCATCTCGCATTGGGCGGCGCTTGCCTGGTGCTTGATTTTGGTACAGCGGTAACTGCTGATTTTATTGCTGCGGGCGGTGAGCATCTGGGTGGTTTTATCTGCCCCGGCATGCCGTTGATGCGCAATCAGCTACGTACACATACTCGTAAGATTCGATATGGAGATTTGGCGGCAGAGCGTGCGCTGTCCTGCAGTGCGCCCGGGCGGACCACTGTTGAGGCGGTGGAGCGCGGGTGTTCGTTGATGTTACGAGGTTTCGTATTTACGCAGTTGGAGCTGGCGCGTTCCTACTGGGGGGAAAACTTCGCAGTCTTTATAACTGGCGGTGATGCTGAATTGGTTGCGGATGTCGCTCCTGAAGCCAGAGTCGTTCCCGACCTGGTATTTGTCGGGTTGGCTATGGCGTGTCCTTTTTCCTGAGGTTTGTATGCGTTGGTTGTTCCTCCTGCTTCTTGTTCTTAATGCTTTCTACTATGTCTGGCATCAGCAGGAGGCACCTTTGCGGGCGAAAGATGTGACGCCTCTCAGTCTGTACCGAGGTTCCCAGCAAGACATCCGCTTGCTCAGTGAAGCAGCGAGTGATGTTCGGGAGGGGCAGGGGGGGCGGCAGCAAGAGTGTCTCTTCCTTGGGGGGTTTTCCCGGCAGGAGTCGATTTCAGCGCTTCAGCAGCGTTTGGCTGAAATGGGGATCGATGTGCGATCTTCGTCAAGAGCGGCTTCTGGGGCTGGTTATTGGTTGTCTGTCGCACCACAGAGCCAGCGTTTGCTAGGGGATGCGCCGTTGCAAAACCTTTCCAAGGAATTCAATGAGTTAAAACATAAAATAATGCTGTGTGAGGGGGTTGCACCTGCTGAATAGTTTGCATAGAATGGCGCCCGCTCCACAGCGAAGACCAGAACAGGTGATCAAAGTGAAGTGTGTCAACGCAGCTAACCTCAGGTTTTTAAATGAGAAAATGCTTGACAGGGGTTTGGCATAGTATAGAATGCCGGCCTGATTAGGAGGGGTTCCCGAGCGGCCAAAGGGATCAGACTGTAAATCTGACGTCTACGACTTCGAAGGTTCGAATCCTTCTCCCTCCACCAGATTTAAGCGTGAGCTGCAGGCTCCGCGGGTATAGTTTAGTGGTAGAACCTCAGCCTTCCAAGCTGATGATGCGGGTTCGATTCCCGCTACCCGCTCCAAGTTTGCAGGTTGTGCAAGTGTTTCGCTCTTGTAGCTCAGTTGGTAGAGCACACCCTTGGTAAGGGTGAGGTCAGCGGTTCAAATCCGCTCAAGAGCTCCATATAACAAGGCAGATATGAAAATATCTGCCTTTGTTTTAATGGCTGATATTGTTTGTCTAATTTCTTCTGTTGAGGGTGATATCGATGGCTAAGGAAAAATTTGATCGTTCCCTGCCCCACGTCAACGTTGGGACCATTGGTCACGTTGACCACGGTAAAACCACTCTGACTGCTGCTCTGACTCGCGTTTGCTCCGAAGTTTTCGGTTCCGCAATCGTTGATTTCGACAAGATCGACAGCGCACCAGAAGAAAAAGCTCGCGGTATCACCATCAACACCGCGCACGTTGAGTATAACTCGAAGATCCGTCACTACGCTCACGTTGACTGCCCAGGTCACGCTGACTATGTGAAGAACATGATCACCGGTGCTGCTCAAATGGACGGCGCTATTCTGGTTTGCTCGGCCGCTGATGGTCCGATGCCACAAACCCGTGAGCACATCCTGCTGTCCCGTCAGGTAGGCGTTCCGTACATCGTGGTTTTCCTGAATAAGGCTGACCTGGTAGACGATGCTGAGCTGCTGGAACTGGTTGAGATGGAAGTTCGCGACCTGCTGTCCACCTACGACTTCCCGGGCGATGACACTCCAATCATCATCGGTTCGGCTCGTATGGCGCTGGAAGGCAAAGACGACAACGAAATGGGCACTACCGCTGTCAAGAAGCTGGTAGAAACTCTGGATGCCTACATCCCAGAACCGGTTCGTATGATCGACAAGCCGTTCCTGATGCCAATCGAAGACGTATTCTCGATCTCGGGTCGCGGTACTGTTGTGACTGGTCGTATCGAGCGCGGTATCGTTCGCGTTCAGGATCCGCTGGAAATCGTTGGTCTGCGTGATACCACCGTTACTACTTGCACCGGTGTTGAAATGTTCCGCAAGCTGCTCGACGAAGGTCGTGCTGGCGAGAACTGCGGCGTTCTGCTGCGTGGTACCAAGCGTGACGACGTTGAGCGTGGTCAGGTTCTGGTTAAGCCGGGTTCGGTTAAGCCGCACACCAAGTTCACCGCAGAAGTTTACGTTCTGAGCAAGGAAGAAGGCGGCCGTCACACTCCGTTCTTCAAAGGCTACCGTCCACAGTTCTACTTCCGTACTACTGACGTGACTGGTAACTGCGAGCTGCCAGAAGGCGTTGAAATGGTAATGCCAGGTGACAACATTCAGATGACTGTTACCCTGATCAAAACCATCGCGATGGAAGACGGTCTGCGTTTCGCTATCCGTGAAGGCGGTCGTACCGTCGGCGCTGGCGTCGTAGCTAAAATCATCGAGTAAGTGGTTGTAATGTATTTTTCGGGCCGGCATAATGGTCGGCCTGATTTTGTTTTAGGTCAGTAGCTCAATTGGCAGAGCGACGGTCTCCAAAACCGTAGGTTGGGGGTTCGATTCCCTCCTGACCTGCCAGATTCACTCGGTGTGTCTGGCTTTCTTTTCACAGGATCTTCATAGATGACTCCTAAAGCTGAAGCTCAAGGCTCTCGCTTCGATCTGCTCAAGTGGCTTGTAGTTGTCGCTTTGGTGGTTGTTGGCGTTGTTGGCAATCAGTATTACTCTGCTTCGCCGATCCTGTACCGTGTACTCGCTTTGCTTGTCATTGCTGCTGTAGCTGCCTTTGTAGGCCTGCAGACTGCGAAGGGCAAGTCTTTCTTTGTACTGGTTAAGGAAGCTCGCACCGAGATTCGTAAAGTCGTGTGGCCAACTCGCCAAGAAACCACGCAGACCACCCTCATTGTGGTGGCTGTTGTTCTGGTAATGGCGTTGCTGTTGTGGGGTCTTGATTCCCTGCTCGGCTGGCTTGTTTCCTTGATTGTCGGCTAAGGGTGTCCCGTGGCTAAGCGTTGGTATGTTGTGCATGCTTACTCGGGTTACGAGAAGCATGTGATGCGCTCGCTGGTCGAGCGCGTAAAGCTGGCTGGCATGGAAGATGGCTTCGGCGAGATTCTGGTTCCCACTGAAGAAGTGGTCGAAATGCGTAATGGCCAGAAGCGCAAAAGCGAGCGCAAATTCTTTCCAGGCTATGTGCTGGTTCAGATGGATATGAATGAGGGTACTTGGCACTTGGTCAAGGACACTCCTCGGGTGATGGGTTTCATTGGCGGTACCGCTGATAAGCCTGCGCCAATCACCGATAAAGAGGCGGAAGCAATTCTGCGTCGTGTTGCTGATGGTAGCGATAAGCCGAAGCCGAAGACTCTCTTCGAGCCAGGTGAGACGGTGCGAGTCAATGACGGTCCATTCGCTGATTTCAATGGCGTTGTTGAAGAAGTTAATTACGAAAAGAGCCGGATCCAAGTGGCAGTGCTCATTTTCGGTCGCTCTACTCCGGTAGAGTTGGAGTTCAGTCAGGTCGAAAAGGTCTAACTGGACAAGCATCCCAACCCCGCAGCCCTAGGCTGTGGGGTTTTGTCGTCACTGGGATAAACGCGCAAGTAACCGGGGAGCCTTTCGAGGCGTTCGAACCCGTAATTGGAGTGCCTCATGGCCAAGAAAATTACCGCTTACATCAAGCTGCAAGTGAAGGCCGCTCAGGCTAACCCAAGCCCACCTGTTGGTCCTGCTCTGGGTCAGCACGGCGTGAACATCATGGAATTCTGCAAGGCCTTCAACGC
The DNA here is from genome assembly GCF_031882575.1 of Pseudomonas sp. VD-NE ins. NCBI lineage: Bacteria > Pseudomonadati > Pseudomonadota > Gammaproteobacteria > Pseudomonadales > Pseudomonadaceae > Pseudomonas > Pseudomonas sp. VD-NE ins. Next base: position 5,945,642 of record NZ_CP134772.1, on the reverse strand, counting down.
CCGTACTCAGGGTCTTGAAGCAGGTCTGCCGACTCCAGTGATCATCACTGTTTACAGCGACCGTAGCTTCACTTTCGAAACCAAATCCACCCCTGCTTCGGTTCTGCTGAAGAAAGCGGCCGGTCTGACCAGCGGTTCCGCTCGTCCGAACACCGTTAAGGTTGGCACCGTTACCCGTGCTCAGCTGGAAGAAATCGCGAAAACCAAAAACGCGGATCTGACTGCAGCTGATATGGATGCAGCCGTGCGTACTATCGCCGGTTCTGCTCGTAGCATGGGCCTTAACGTGGAGGGTGTGTAATGGCTAAGCTGACCAAGCGTCAAAAGGCTATCGCCGGCAAAATCGAAGCAGGCAAGGCCTACAACATTGTAGATGCCGCAGCTTTGCTGGCTGAGCTGTCGACTGTCAAGTTCAGCGAGTCGTTCGACGTTGCTGTAAACCTGGGTGTAGACCCGCGTAAATCCGACCAGGTTGTTCGTAGCGCTACTGTGCTGCCACACGGCACTGGCAAGACTGTTCGCGTTGCTGTGTTCACCCAGGGCCCAGCTGCTGAGGCCGCTTTGGCTGCCGGCGCTGACCGTGTAGGTATGGACGATCTGGCTGCCGAAATGAAAGGCGGCGACCTGAACTATGACGTAGTGATCGCATCCCCGGATGCAATGCGCGTTGTAGGTCAGTTGGGCCAGATCCTCGGTCCACGTGGTCTGATGCCTAACCCGAAAGTTGGTACCGTAACTCCAGACGTAGCTACCGCGGTTAAAAACGCTAAAGCTGGTCAGGTTCGTTATCGCACCGACAAAAACGGCATCATTCACACCTCCGTTGGCAAGATGGGCTTCGACGCCGTCAAGCTGAAGGAAAACGTTGAAGCCCTGATCGCTGATCTGAAGCGTATCAAGCCAGCTTCTTCGAAAGGTATCTACGTCAAGCGCGTTACCCTGAGCACCACCATGGGCCCAGGTCTGGTTATCGACCAGAGCTCGCTGGACGCGTAAGACAAAGGTTGGCGCGGTTAACGCGCCAATTGAAAGATTGGGGTCCCTGCCTGGCGGGGGCTATCCAAGACCGTAGGCGACGCAAGTCTTAAACCATAAGCCTACGCAGATGGTGCTCCCGGTTCCTTACCGAATCAGACACCAAAACGACATTCGGTTTCGATCGAATGAAACGGTAACAAGCAGGAGTTAAACCCGTGGCAATTAATCTCGAAGACAAGAAGGCCATCGTCGCTGAAGTCAACGAGGCTGCCAAAGTCGCTCTGTCCGCTGTCGTGGTTGATGCACGTGGCGTAACAGTAGGCGCAATGACCGGACTCCGTAAAGAGGCTCGTGAAGCTGGCGTTTACGTACGCGTTGTACGTAACACCCTGCTCAAGCGCGCTGTTGCTGACACTGAATACAGTGTCCTCAACGACGTGTTCACCGGCCCGACCCTGATTGCATTCTCGAACGAACATCCGGGCGCTGCTGCTCGTATCTTCAAAGAGTTTGCCAAGGGTCAGGACAAGTTCGAGATCAAGGCAGCTGCGTTCGAGGGCAAGTTCCTCGCAGCTAATCAGATCGACGTACTGGCAACCTTGCCGACCCGTGACGAAGCAATTTCTCAGCTGATGAGCGTGATTCAAGGCGCTACCAGCAAATTGGCTCGTACTCTGGCGGCAATTCGCGACCAGAAAGAAGCTGCTGCAGCCTAAGGCTCTTCAACTTCTCGCGTTTTTTGTTTATTTCGATGGTCGCGTAGGCCGTCCCCCAATTCAGGAAATAAGTCATGTCTCTGACTAACGAACAAATCATCGACGCAATCGGCGAAAAATCCGTAATGGAAATCGTTGAGCTGATCAAGGCCATGGAAGAGAAGTTCGGCGTAACTGCTGCTGCTGCTTCGGCTGGTCCAGCTGCTGCTGCCGCTGTTGTTGAAGAGCAAACCGAGTTCAACGTTGTTCTGCTGGAAGCTGGCGAGAAGAAGGTTAACGTGATCAAGGCAGTTCGTGAACTGACCGGTCTGGGCCTGAAAGAAGCCAAAGAGAAAGTAGACGGCGCTCCTCAGGTTGTAGCTGAAGGCGTTTCGAAAGAAGCGGCTGAAGACGCCAAGAAGAAGCTGGAAGAAGCAGGCGCTAAAGTCGAGCTGAAATAAGTATCGACTTTGCTCCTCCAGCCCGAGCGTCAAGCGACAGGCTGATGGCTGGTGGCTCTTGCCACCGGCCTTTTTCCGTTATTGGCAGCCGACTGGGTCGGTGCTGATAAAGGCGCTGTAACCACCCGATGCGGTGGAGCAAACCATGGGGTTTGCACGATTTTCTGGCTGCTCCCGTCGGGAGGGGCCAAACAAGCAGGTGACCAAGCTGGGGAACGCTGATGGCTTACTCATATACTGAGAAAAAACGTATCCGCAAGGACTTTAGCAAGTTGCCGGACGTCATGGATGTGCCTTACCTCCTGGCCATCCAGCTGGATTCGTATCGTGAATTCTTGCAAGCGGGAGCGACTAAAGATCAGTTCCGCGACGTGGGCCTGCATGCGGCCTTCAAATCCGTTTTCCCGATCATCAGCTACTCCGGCAATGCTGCGCTGGAGTACGTCGGTTATCGCCTGGGCGAACCGGCATTTGATGTCAAAGAATGCGTATTGCGCGGTGTAACTTTCGCCGTACCTTTGCGGGTAAAAGTGCGCCTGATCATTTTCGACAAAGAATCGTCGAACAAAGCGATCAAGGACATCAAAGAGCAAGAAGTCTACATGGGTGAAATCCCCCTGATGACTGAGAACGGTACCTTCGTAATCAACGGTACCGAGCGTGTAATCGTTTCCCAGCTGCACCGTTCCCCGGGCGTGTTCTTCGACCACGACCGCGGCAAGACGCATAGCTCCGGCAAACTGCTGTACTCCGCGCGCATCATTCCTTACCGCGGTTCGTGGCTGGACTTCGAGTTCGACCCGAAAGACTGCGTGTTCGTGCGTATCGACCGTCGTCGCAAGCTGCCGGCATCGGTACTGCTGCGCGCGCTCGGTTACACCACTGAGGAAGTGCTGGACGCGTTCTACACCACCAACGTCTTCAAGCTGAGCGGCGAAACCCTCAGCCTGGAACTGATTGCTTCGCGTCTGCGTGGTGAGATTGCAGTTCTGGACATTCAGGACGAGAAGGGCAAGGTCATTGTTGAAGCGGGCCGCCGTATTACCGCGCGCCACATCAACCAGATCGAAAAAGCCGGCATCAAGACGCTGGAAGTGCCTCTGGACTACGTCCTCGGTCGCACTACCGCCAAGGTCATCGTGCACCCGGCTACCGGCGAAATCCTGGCAGAGTGCAACACCGAGCTGAACACTGAAGTCCTGGCAAAAATTGCCAAGGCCGGCGTTGTTCGCATCGAAACTCTGTATACCAACGATATCGACTGCGGTCCGTTCGTCTCCGACACGCTGAAGATCGACTCCACCAGCAACCAATTGGAAGCGCTGGTCGAGATCTATCGCATGATGCGTCCTGGCGAGCCGCCAACCAAAGACGCTGCCGAAACCCTGTTCAACAACCTGTTCTTCAGCCCTGAGCGCTATGACCTGTCTGCGGTCGGCCGGATGAAGTTCAACCGTCGTATCGGTCGTACCGAGATCGAAGGTTCGGGCGTGCTGTGCAAGGAAGACATCGTCGCGGTACTGAAGACCCTGGTCGACATCCGTAACGGTAAAGGCATCGTCGATGACATCGACCACCTGGGTAACCGTCGTGTTCGCTGCGTAGGCGAAATGGCCGAGAACCAGTTCCGCGTTGGCCTGGTACGTGTTGAGCGTGCGGTCAAAGAGCGTCTGTCGATGGCTGAAAGCGAAGGCCTGATGCCGCAAGACCTGATCAACGCCAAGCCAGTGGCTGCGGCGGTGAAAGAGTTCTTCGGTTCCAGCCAGCTCTCGCAGTTCATGGACCAGAACAACCCGCTGTCCGAGATCACCCACAAGCGTCGTGTCTCTGCACTCGGCCCTGGCGGTCTGACTCGTGAGCGCGCAGGCTTTGAAGTCCGTGACGTACACCCGACTCACTACGGTCGTGTTTGCCCGATTGAAACGCCGGAAGGTCCGAACATCGGTCTGATCAACTCCCTGGCTGCTTACGCTCGCACTAACCAGTACGGCTTCCTGGAAAGCCCGTACCGTGTAGTGAAAGAGGGTGTGGTCACCGACGAGATCGTGTTCCTGTCTGCTATTGAAGAGGCCGATCACGTGATCGCGCAGGCTTCGGCGACCATGAACGACCAGAAAGTCCTGATCGACGAACTGGTAGCCGTACGTCACCTGAACGAATTCACCGTTAAGGCGCCTGAAGAAGTCACCTTGATGGACGTTTCGCCGAAGCAGGTAGTTTCGGTTGCAGCGTCGCTGATTCCGTTCCTCGAGCACGACGACGCCAACCGTGCGTTGATGGGTTCGAACATGCAGCGTCAAGCTGTACCAACCCTGCGCGCTGACAAGCCGCTGGTAGGTACCGGCATGGAGCGTAACGTAGCCCGTGACTCCGGCGTTTGCGTCGTGGCTCGTCGTGGCGGCGTGATCGACTCCGTCGACGCCAGCCGTATCGTGGTTCGTGTTGCTGATGACGAAGTTGAAACCGGCGAAGCTGGTGTCGACATCTACAACCTGACCAAATACACCCGCTCGAACCAGAACACCTGCATCAACCAGCGTCCGCTGGTGAGCAAGGGTGATCGCGTTCAGCGTAGCGACATCATGGCCGACGGCCCGTCCACCGACATGGGTGAACTGGCGCTGGGTCAGAACATGCGCATCGCGTTCATGGCATGGAACGGCTTCAACTTCGAAGACTCCATCTGCCTGTCCGAGCGTGTAGTTCAGGAAGACCGTTTCACCACGATCCACATTCAGGAACTGACCTGTGTGGCCCGTGACACCAAGCTTGGCCCAGAGGAAATCACTGCGGACATCCCTAACGTGGGTGAAGCTGCACTGAACAAGCTGGACGAAGCCGGTATCGTTTATGTAGGTGCTGAAGTTGGCGCAGGCGACATCCTGGTGGGCAAGGTCACTCCGAAAGGCGAGACCCAGCTGACTCCGGAAGAAAAACTGCTGCGTGCGATCTTCGGTGAAAAAGCCAGCGACGTTAAAGACACCTCCCTGCGCGTACCTACCGGTACCAAAGGTACTGTCATCGACGTACAGGTCTTCACGCGTGACGGCGTTGAGCGTGATGCTCGTGCACTGTCGATCGAGAAGACTCAGCTCGACGAGATTCGCAAGGATCTGAACGAAGAGTTCCGTATCGTTGAAGGCGCTACTTTCGAACGTCTGCGCTCCGCTCTGGTAGGCCACAAGGCTGAAGGCGGTGCTGGTCTGAAGAAAGGTCAGGACATCACCGACGAAGTACTCGACGGTCTTGAGCATGGTCAGTGGTTCAAACTGCGCATGGCTGAAGATGCTCTGAATGAGCAGCTCGAGAAGGCTCAGGCCTACATCGTTGATCGCCGCCGTCTGCTGGACGACAAGTTCGAAGACAAGAAGCGCAAACTGCAGCAGGGCGATGACCTGGCTCCAGGCGTGCTGAAAATCGTCAAGGTTTACCTGGCAATCCGTCGTCGCATCCAGCCGGGCGACAAGATGGCCGGTCGTCACGGTAACAAAGGTGTGGTCTCCGTGATCATGCCGGTTGAAGACATGCCGCACGATGCCAATGGCACCCCGGTCGACGTCGTCCTCAACCCACTGGGCGTACCTTCGCGTATGAACGTTGGTCAGATCCTTGAAACCCACCTGGGCCTCGCGGCCAAAGGTCTGGGCGAGAAGATCAACCGGATGGTCGAAGAGCAGCGTAAAGTCGCTGAACTGCGCACCTTCCTGGACGAGATCTACAACCAGATCGGCGGTCGTAACGAAGATCTGGACAGCTTCTCCGATCAGGAAATCCTGGATCTGGCGAAGAACCTGCGTGGTGGTGTTCCAATGGCCACTCCAGTGTTCGACGGCGCCAAGGAAAGCGAAATCAAGGCCATGCTGAAACTGGCAGACCTGCCGGAAAGCGGCCAGATGCAGCTGACTGACGGCCGTACCGGCAACAAGTTCGAGCGTCCAGTTACCGTTGGCTACATGTACATGCTGAAGCTGAACCACTTGGTAGACGACAAGATGCACGCGCGTTCTACCGGTTCGTACAGCCTGGTTACCCAGCAGCCGCTGGGTGGTAAGGCGCAGTTCGGTGGTCAGCGTTTCGGGGAGATGGAGGTCTGGGCACTGGAAGCATACGGTGCTGCTTACACTCTGCAAGAAATGCTCACAGTGAAGTCGGACGATGTGAACGGCCGTACCAAGATGTACAAAAACATCGTGGATGGCGATCACCGTATGGAGCCGGGCATGCCCGAGTCCTTCAACGTGTTGATCAAGGAAATTCGTTCCCTCGGCATCGATATCGATCTGGAAACCGAATAACACGTGACGCGAATCGAGAGCGGGGCAGGATTGCCCGCTCTCTGCTCCGCCAGGAGGAAAGGCCTTGAAAGACCTACTGAATTTGCTGAAAAACCAGGGTCAAGTCGAAGAGTTCGACGCCATCCGTATCGGATTGGCCTCGCCTGAGATGATCCGCTCATGGTCGTTCGGTGAAGTTAAAAAGCCGGAAACCATCAACTACCGTACGTTCAAACCTGAGCGTGACGGTCTGTTCTGCGCCAAGATCTTTGGCCCGGTAAAGGATTACGAGTGCCTGTGCGGTAAGTACAAGCGCTTGAAGCACCGTGGTGTGATCTGCGAGAAGTGCGGCGTTGAAGTTGCACTGGCCAAGGTTCGTCGTGAGCGCATGGCGCACATCGAACTGGCTTCGCCGGTTGCCCACATCTGGTTCCTGAAATCGCTGCCGTCCCGTATCGGCTTGCTGATGGACATGACCCTGCGTGATATCGAACGCGTTCTCTACTTCGAGAGCTATGTCGTTATCGATCCAGGCATGACCACCCTTGAAAAAGGTCAGCTGCTGAACGACGAGCAGTACTTCGAAGCGCTGGAAGAGTTCGGTGACGACTTTGATGCCCGTATGGGTGCTGAAGCTGTCCGTGAACTGCTGCACGCTATCGACCTGGAACACGAGATTGGCCGTCTGCGTGAAGAAATTCCGCAAACCAACTCCGAAACCAAGATCAAGAAGCTGTCCAAGCGTCTGAAGTTGATGGAAGCCTTCCAGGGTTCCGGCAACCTGCCAGAATGGATGGTGCTGACCGTTCTGCCGGTTCTGCCGCCAGATCTGCGTCCACTGGTCCCGCTGGACGGCGGTCGTTTCGCGACTTCCGACCTCAACGATCTGTATCGTCGAGTGATCAACCGTAACAACCGTTTGAAGCGCCTGCTGGATCTGTCCGCTCCGGACATCATCGTGCGCAACGAAAAGCGTATGTTGCAGGAAGCTGTCGATGCTCTGCTCGACAACGGTCGTCGTGGCCGCGCTATCACAGGTTCGAACAAGCGTCCTCTGAAATCCCTGGCTGACATGATCAAGGGTAAGCAGGGTCGTTTCCGTCAGAACTTGCTCGGTAAGCGTGTTGACTACTCCGGTCGTTCGGTAATTACCGTAGGTCCGACCCTGCGTCTGCACCAGTGCGGTCTGCCGAAGAAGATGGCTCTCGAGCTGTTCAAACCGTTCATTTTCGGCAAGCTCGAAATGCGTGGTCTCGCGACCACCATCAAAGCGGCCAAGAAAATGGTCGAGCGCGAACTGCCAGAGGTTTGGGACGTTCTCGCTGAAGTGATTCGCGAACACCCGGTTCTTCTCAACCGTGCACCGACCCTTCACCGTCTGGGTATCCAGGCGTTTGAACCGGTACTGATCGAAGGTAAGGCTATCCAGCTGCACCCGCTGGTCTGCGCCGCGTACAACGCCGACTTCGACGGCGACCAAATGGCCGTGCACGTACCGCTGACACTGGAAGCCCAGTTGGAAGCGCGCGCGTTGATGATGTCGACCAACAACATTCTGTCGCCAGCCAACGGTGAGCCAATCATCGTTCCGTCGCAGGACGTTGTATTGGGTCTGTACTACATGACTCGTGAAGCGATCAACGCCAAAGGCGAAGGTCGTGTGTTCGCGGATCTGCAGGAAGTTGACCGTGTGTTCCGTGCCGGCGAAGCCGCACTGCACGCCAAGGTTAAAGTTCGTATCAACGAAACCGTCAACGACCGTGACGGCAACAGCGTGAGCGGTACCCGTATCGTCGACACCACTGTCGGCCGTGCGCTGCTGTTCCAGGTTGTGCCAAAAGGTCTGTCGTACGACGTCGTCAACCTGCCGATGAAGAAAAAGGCGATCTCCAAGCTGATCAACCAGTGCTACCGCGTGGTTGGTTTGAAAGAGACCGTAATCTTCGCTGACCAGTTGATGTACACCGGTTTCGCTTACTCGACCATCTCCGGCGTTTCCATCGGTGTTAACGACTTCGTTATCCCGGATGAAAAAGCCCGCATCATCGGTGCTGCCACCGACGAAGTGAAAGAGATCGAGAGCCAGTACGCCTCCGGCCTGGTAACCCAGGGCGAGAAGTACAACAAAGTGATCGACCTTTGGTCGAAGGCGAACGACGAAGTTTCCAAGGCGATGATGGCCAACCTCTCGAAAGAGAAGGTTATCGACCGTCATGGCGTTGAAGTCGATCAAGAGTCTTTCAACTCGATGTACATGATGGCCGACTCGGGTGCGCGGGGTTCCGCAGCACAGATTCGTCAACTGGCCGGTATGCGTGGTCTGATGGCCAAGCCGGACGGTTCCATCATTGAAACGCCGATTACTGCGAACTTCCGTGAAGGTTTGAGCGTACTTCAGTACTTCATCTCGACTCACGGTGCTCGTAAAGGTCTGGCGGATACCGCGTTGAAAACTGCGAACTCCGGTTACCTGACTCGTCGTCTGGTAGACGTGGCGCAGGATCTGGTTGTAACCGAGATCGATTGCGGCACCGAACACGGTCTGCTGATGACTCCGCACATTGAAGGCGGTGACGTTGTAGAGCCGTTGGGTGAACGCGTATTGGGTCGTGTTATTGCCCGTGACGTATTCAAGCCAGGCACCGAGGACGTTATCGTTCCGGCCGGTACTCTGGTAGACGAGAAGTGGGTTGAATTCATCGAGCTGAACAGCATCGACGAAGTGATCGTGCGTTCGCCGATCAGCTGCGAAACCCGCTATGGCATTTGCGCCAAGTGCTACGGCCGCGATCTGGCTCGTGGTCACCAGGTGAACATCGGTGAAGCGGTCGGCGTTATCGCTGCCCAGTCCATCGGTGAGCCGGGTACCCAGCTGACGATGCGTACGTTCCACATCGGTGGTGCGGCAAGCCGTACTTCCGCAGCCGACAGCGTTCAGGTGAAGAATGGCGGTACCGTCCGTCTGCACAACCTGAAGCATGTTGAGCGAGTGGATGGTCACTTGGTTGCTGTGTCCCGTTCCGGTGAGCTGGCTATCGCTGACGACTTCGGTCGTGAGCGCGAGCGTTACAAGCTGCCGTACGGTGCTGTGATTTCGGTTAAAGAAGGTGACAAGGTCGACGCTGGCGCAATCGTGGCCAAGTGGGATCCGCACACTCACCCAATCGTTACCGAAATGAAAGGTACCGTGACCTACGTGGGCATGGAAGAAGGCATCACGATCAAGCGTCAGACTGACGAATTGACCGGTATGACCAACATTGAAGTACTCGACGCGAAAGATCGTCCAGCTGCGGGCAAAGAAATTCGCCCAGCAGTGAAGATGGTTGACGACAACGGCAAGGATCTGTTGCTGCCAGGCACTGACGTTATCGCTCAGTACTTCCTGCCAGCCAACGCCCTGGTCGGTGTGGCTGACGGTGCGAAGATCGCGATCGGTGATGTTATCGCGCGTATCCCACAAGAAACTTCGAAGACTCGCGACATCACCGGTGGTCTGCCGCGTGTTGCCGACTTGTTCGAAGCCCGTCGTCCGAAAGAAGCCTCGATTCTGGCTGAAGTCAGCGGCACCATCGCGTTCGGTAAAGAGACCAAAGGCAAGCGCCGTCTGGTTATTACCCCGAACGACGGTAGCGATCCGTACGAAGAGCTGATTCCGAAGTGGCGTCACCTGAACGTGTTCGAAGGCGAACAGGTAAACCGCGGCGAAGTTATCTCCGACGGTCCAAGCGATCCGCACGACATCCTGCGTCTGCTGGGTGTAAGCGCGCTGGCCAAGTACATCGTTAACGAGATCCAGGACGTTTACCGTCTGCAAGGCGTGAAGATCAACGATAAGCACATCGAGACCATCCTGCGTCAGATGCTGCGTAAAGTTGAAATCGCTGAATCCGGCGATTCGAGTTTCATCAAGGGCGACCAGATGGAACTGACTCACGTACTGGTAGAGAACGAGCGTCTGGGCGGCGAAGACAAGTTCGTCTCCAAGTACACTCGCGTTCTGCTGGGTATCACCAAGGCGTCGTTGTCGACCGAATCGTTCATCTCGGCGGCTTCCTTCCAGGAAACCACCCGCGTACTGACCGAAGCGGCAGTCACCGGCAAGCGCGATTACCTGCGCGGCCTGAAAGAAAACGTAGTCGTGGGTCGTCTGATCCCGGCTGGTACCGGTCTGGCTTATCACAGCGAGCGCAAGCGTCGTCGTGATGCTGACAAACCGTTGCGCGTAAGCGCCAGTGAAGTGGAAGCTGCACTGACCGAAGCGCTGAACTCGAGCGGTAACTGAGTTCTGCGGTAAATGAGCTGAGGCCCTGATCGCTCCGTTCGTCGAATCGAGACATATTGTCAAGGTTGGACGGGCGGGGAGGTCGGGGCCTTGCCTTGACTGGGGACAAGATCCTCTTTAGACTCTTGATCCCCTAAATTTGGCGGGAATTCGTTCCTGCCATTTTGCTTTTCTTGCAAGACAATAGCGTCGCAAGACAACAGTGGAGCTAGTAGATGGCAACTATCAACCAGCTGGTACGTCAGCCGCGTAAGCGTATCGTCGAGAAATCCGACGTACCTGCGCTGCAGAACTGCCCGCAACGTCGTGGCGTGTGCACCCGTGTGTACACCACTACGCCGAAAAAACCTAACTCGGCACTGCGTAAAGTATGCCGTGTGCGCCTGACCAACGGTTTCGAGGTTTCCTCGTACATCGGTGGTGAAGGTCACAACCTGCAAGAGCACAGCGTGGTACTGATCCGCGGCGGTCGTGTAAAAGACTTGCCAGGTGTTCGTTACCACACCGTTCGCGGCTCCTTGGATACTTCCGGCGTTAAAGGCCGTAACCAGGGTCGTTCGAAGTACGGTACCAAGCGTCCGAAGTAATCGGCCGTTTTGCAGATTTTCATTTTATTGAGTCGATAAGAGTAAGGTCGGGCACGCATCCATTGGATCTGTCCCGAGCTAACCTGAAGACCGCTTGAGGGCTTATCATGCCAAGACGTCGCGTAGCAGCAAAGCGTGAGATTCTGGACGATCCGAAATACGGAAGCCAGATCCTCGCCAAATTCATGAACCACGTTATGGAAAGCGGCAAGAAAGCCGTTGCCGAGCGTATCGTTTATGGTGCCCTGGAAACCGTTGCGACCCGTAAGGCTGGCACCGACCCCCTGGAACTCTTCGAAAAAGCACTCGACGCCATCGCTCCGCTGGTCGAAGTGAAGTCGCGCCGCGTTGGTGGTGCTACTTACCAGGTTCCGGTCGAGGTTCGTCCTTCCCGTCGTAACGCTCTGGCAATGCGCTGGTTGGTAGACTTCGCCCGTAAGCGTGGCGAGAAGTCTATGGCTCTGCGTTTGGCTGGCGAACTGCTGGATGCTGCTGAAGGTAAAGGTGCTGCTGTTAAGAAGCGTGAAGACGTGCACCGTATGGCTGAAGCCAACAAAGCTTTCTCGCACTACCGCTTCTAATTTTAGCTTCACTAATTTTGCGAGGGCTTTATGGCTCGTACTACTCCGATTAGCCGCTACCGTAACATCGGTATCGTCGCTCACGTGGATGCTGGTAAAACCACCACCACCGAGCGCGTCCTTTTTTACACCGGCAAAAGTCACAAAATGGGCGAGGTGCATGATGGCGCCGCGACCACAGACTGGATGGTGCAGGAGCAGGAGCGTGGTATTACCATTACTTCTGCTGCCATCACCGCTTTCTGGAAAGGTTCCGAGAAGCAGTACAAGGACGAGCACCGCTTCAACGTAATCGATACCCCGGGCCACGTTGACTTCACTATTGAAGTTGAACGTTCCCTGCGTGTACTCGACGGCGCTGTCGTTGTGTTCTGCGGTACTTCGGGTGTTGAGCCTCAGTCGGAAACCGTATGGCGTCAAGCCAACAAATACGGTGTTCCACGTCTTGTTTACGTAAACAAGATGGACCGTGCTGGCGCCAACTTCCTGCGCGTGATCGGTCAGATCAAGCAGCGTCTGGGTCACACTCCGGTGCCGATCCAGTTGGCCATCGGTTCCGAAGACAACTTCCAGGGTCAGATCGATCTGATCAACATGCAAGCTGTCTACTGGAACGACTCTGACAAAGGTATGGTCCCTGTTCGCAAGGACATTCCTGCTGAGCTCCAGGAGCTGGCTGAAGAGTGGCGCAACAACATGGTTGAAGCTGCTGCTGAAGCCAACGAAGAGCTGATGAACAAGTACCTGGAAGGCGAAGAGCTGTCGATCGAAGAGATCAAAGCTGCTTTGCGTCAGCGTACTATCGCCGGCGAAATCGTTCTGGCTGTTTGCGGTTCTTCGTTCAAGAACAAGGGTGTTCCCCTGGTTCTCGACGCCGTTATCGACTTCCTGCCTGCACCGACCGACATTCCTGCTATCAAGGGTACTGACCCGGATAACGAGGAAATCGAGCTGGAGCGTCATGCAGACGATGCGGAGCCGTTCTCGGCTCTGGCGTTCAAGATCGCTACCGACCCATTCGTGGGTACTTTGACCTTCGTCCGCGTTTACTCGGGCGTGTTGAACTCCGGCGACGGCGTGATCAACTCGGTTAAAGGCAAGAAAGAGCGCGTGGGTCGTATGGTGCAAATGCACGCAAACGCCCGTGAAGAGATCAAGGAAGTACGCGCTGGTGACATCGCGGCCCTGATCGGCATGAAGGACGTCACCACTGGTGAAACCCTCTGCAACGCTGACAAGCCAATCATCCTGGTTCGCATGGACTTCCCGGAGCCGGTTATTTCGGTTGCCGTAGAGCCTAAGACCAAGGATGACCAGGAAAAAATGGGTATCGCTCTGGGCAAACTTGCTCAGGAAGACCCGTCTTTCCGCGTTAAAACTGATGAAGAGACTGGTCAAACGATCATCTCCGGCATGGGCGAGTTGCACCTGGACATCCTGGTTGACCGGATGCGCCGTGAGTTCAACGTCGAAGCCAACATCGGCAAGCCTCAGGTTTCGTATCGTGAGCGCATCACGAAGAACTGTGAAATCGAAGGCAAGTTCGTTCGTCAGTCCGGCGGTCGTGGTCAGTTCGGCCACTGCTGGATCCGTTTTGCTCCTGCTGACGAAGGTCAGGAAGGTCTGCAATTCGTGAACGAAGTTGTAGGTGGTGTGGTTCCTAAGGAATACATCCCGGCTATCCAGAAGGGTATCGAAGAGCAGATGAAGAACGGCGTTGTTGCCGGCTATCCGCTGATCGGCCTGAAGGCTACCGTGTTCGATGGTTCTTACCACGACGTCGACTCCAACGAGATGGCGTTTAAAGTGGCTGCCTCCATGGCGACCAAGCAACTGGCCCAGAAGGGCGGTGGTGAGTTGCTTGAGCCGATCATGGCTGTAGAGGTTGTTACGCCTGAAGACTATATGGGTGATGTGATGGGCGACCTTAACCGTCGTCGCGGCATGATCCAGGGTATGGAAGACACAGTGTCCGGCAAGGTTATCCGTGCCGAGGTTCCACTGGGTGAGATGTTCGGTTATGCGACCGACGTTCGCTCCATGTCCCAGGGTCGCGCAAGCTACTCTATGGAATTCAAAAAATACGATACGGCTCCGTCGCACATCGTCGAATCCGTAACCAAAAAACAAGGCTGATTCAGCCCCTTTAGGCTAGGAGTTAATTGTCGTGGCTAAAGAAAAATTTGATCGTTCCCTACCGCACGTCAACGTTGGCACCATCGGTCACGTTGACCACGGTAAAACCACTCTGACTGCTGCTCTGACTCGCGTTTGCTCCGAAGTTTTCGGTTCTGCAATCGTCGACTTCGACAAGATCGACAGCGCACCAGAAGAAAAAGCTCGCGGTATCACCATCAACACCGCACACGTTGAGTACAACTCGAAGATCCGTCACTACGCTCACGTTGACTGCCCAGGTCACGCTGACTATGTGAAGAACATGATCACCGGTGCTGCTCAAATGGACGGCGCTATTCTGGTTTGCTCGGCCGCTGATGGTCCGATGCCACAAACCCGTGAGCACATCCTGCTGTCCCGTCAGGTAGGCGTTCCGTACATCGTGGTTTTCCTGAACAAGGCTGACCTGGTAGACGACGCAGAGCTGCTGGAACTGGTTGAGATGGAAGTTCGCGACCTGCTGTCCACCTACGACTTCCCGGGCGATGACACTCCAATCATCATCGGTTCGGCTCGTATGGCGCTGGAAGGCAAAGACGACAACGAAATGGGCACTACCGCTGTCAAGAAGCTGGTAGAGACTCTGGATGCCTACATCCCAGAACCAGTTCGTATGATCGACAAGCCGTTCCTGATGCCAATCGAAGACGTATTCTCGATCTCGGGTCGCGGTACTGTTGTGACTGGTCGTATCGAGCGCGGTATCGTTCGCGTTCAGGATCCGCTGGAAATCGTTGGTCTGCGTGACACCACCGTTACTACTTGCACCGGTGTTGAAATGTTCCGCAAGCTGCTCGACGAAGGTCGTGCTGGCGAGAACTGCGGCGTTCTGCTGCGTGGTACCAAGCGTGACGACGTTGAGCGTGGTCAGGTTCTGGTTAAGCCGGGTTCGGTTAAGCCGCACACCAAGTTCACCGCAGAAGTTTACGTTCTGAGCAAGGAAGAAGGCGGTCGTCACACTCCGTTCTTCAAAGGCTACCGTCCACAGTTCTACTTCCGTACTACTGACGTGACTGGTAACTGCGAGCTGCCAGAAGGCGTTGAAATGGTAATGCCAGGTGACAACATTCAGATGACTGTTACCCTGATCAAAACCATCGCGATGGAAGACGGTCTGCGTTTCGCTATCCGTGAAGGCGGTCGTACCGTCGGCGCTGGCGTCGTAGCCAAAATCATCGAGTAATCTCTTTTATAGAGTTTGCTTGTTGACTTGAAAAAGCCCCCGCTCAGCGGGGGCTTTTTTATTGGGTTGACACCTATCTGGGGCGTCTATAGAATTGCGCCTCCTTTTAACGGGCGTATTGCGCTCGGTGGGAATAGCAGCCGGAGTCTGAAATCCAATGCAAAATCAGCAAATCCGTATCAGGTTGAAGGCTTTCGACCATCGCCTGATCGACCAATCAACCCAGGAAATCGTGGAAACCGCGAAACGTACTGGTGCTCAAGTGCGTGGTCCAATTCCACTGCCTACCCGTAAAGAGCGGTTCACCGTTCTGGTTTCTCCGCACGTCAACAAAGACGCGCGCGACCAGTACGAAATCCGCACTCATAAGCGCGTTCTGGACATCGTCCAGCCAACGGATAAAACCGTTGATGCTCTTATGAAGCTTGATCTTGCGGCCGGTGTGGAAGTGCAGATCAGCCTCGGCTAAGACTCGGTCTTAGTCGTGTAACGCTCTGAAATGGGCGGCCATAGCGGGTGAAAGCCCCGTACACTCATGAGGTTTACAACATGACTATTGGTGTAGTCGGTCGTAAATGCGGTATGACCCGTATTTTCACCGAAGAAGGTGTCTCCATTCCGGTCACGGTCATTGAGATCGAGCCGAATCGCGTCACCCAGTTCAAAACTGAAGAGACCGATGGCTATCGTGCAGTGCAAGTCACTGTCGGCGAGCGTCGTGCTTCGCGTGTAACAGCAGCTCAGGCTGGCCACTTCGCTAAAGCGAACGTTGCCGCTGGTCGCACTACCATGGAATTCCGTCTTGAAGAAGGCGAGTACCAGGCTGGCGATCTGATCAACGCTGAAATCTTCGCCGCTGGTCAACTGGTTGATGTAACCGGTCAGTCCAAGGGTAAAGGCTTCCAGGGTACGATCAAGCGTTGGAATTTCCGCGGGCAAGATAACACCCACGGTAACTCCGTATCCCACCGCGTCCCAGGCTCTATCGGCCAGTGCCAGACTCCTGGTCGTGTATTCAAGGGCAAGAAAATGTCCGGTCATATGGGCGCTGAGCGCGTGACCGTGCAGTCCCTGGAAGTAGTGCGCGTGGACGCTGAACGCAATCTGTTGTTGGTCAAGGGTGCTGTTCCTGGCGCTACTGGCGGCAACCTGGTTGTACGTCCAGCAGCCAAGGCTCGCGGTTAAGGGGAAGCTGACATGCAATTAAATGTAAATGACGCTCAAGCGATCGAAGTTTCCGAACTGACATTTGGCGGCGAATTCAACGAGACGCTGGTTCACCAAGCAGTCGTGGCCTACATGGCTGGCGGCCGTCAAGGTACCAAGCAGCAGAAGACCCGTTCCGACGTTCGTGGTGGCGGTAAGCGCCCATGGCGTCAGAAAGGTACTGGCCGTGCTCGTGCCGGTACTATCCGTAGCCCAATCTGGCGTGGCGGCGGTACCACTTTTGCAGCACGTCCACAGGATCACTCCCAGAAGCTGAACAAGAAGATGTACCGCGCAGCAATGCGTTCCATCCTTGCTGAGCTGGTGCGTACTGATCGTCTGGTCGTGGTTCAGGATTTCGCTGTTGAAACTCCGAAAACCAAAGATCTGCTGGGCAAGCTGAACAACATGAGCCTGACCGACGTTTTGATCGTGTCGGACGCTGTTGATCAGAACCTGTACCTGGCTGCTCGCAACCTGCCGCACGTAGATGTACGTGACGTTCAAGGTTCCGATCCAGTTAGTCTGATCGCATACGACAAGGTGTTGATCACCGTGTCGGCCGTGAAGAAATTCGAGGAGCTGCTGGGATGAACCAGGAACGCGTATTTAAAGTTCTGCTTGGCCCGCACGTTTCCGAGAAGGCTACGGTTCTGGCAGACAAGAAAGGCCAGTTCGTTTTCAAGGTTGCTACTGACGCAACCAAGCTGGAAATCAAGAAGGCCGTCGAAAGCCTGTTCAGCGTGAAAGTAGAGCGCGTCACTACCCTGAATGTTCTGGGTAAGAGCAAGCGCACTGCTCGCGGTCTGGGCAAGCGTAATGACTGGAAGAAGGCAGTTATCTCCCTTCAGCCAGGCCAAGATCTCGATTTCAGCAGCAGTGCTGAGTAAGGAAGGGGTGCATCATGGCAATCGTTAAATGCAAACCGACTTCCCCTGGCCGCCGTTTTGTGGTCAAGGTGGTCAACCAGGAGCTGCATAAAGGCGCTCCTCACGCACCGCTGCTCGAGAAAAAATCGAAGACTGGTGGTCGTAACAACAATGGCCGTATTACCACGCGTCACATCGGTGGTGGTCATAAGCAGCATTATCGTATGGTCGATTTCCGTCGCAACGACAAAGATGGCATCGTCGCCACTGTCGAGCGTATCGAATATGATCCAAACCGTACTGCTCACATCGCACTGCTCTGCTACGCAGACGGCGAGCGCCGCTACATCATCGCCCCTAAAGGCGTGAGTGCTGGCGACCAGCTGATCGCAGGCGCTCTGGCTCCAATCAAGCCAGGCAACGCTCTGCAACTGCGCAACATTCCAGTGGGTTCTACCGTACACGGCATCGAACTGAAGCCAGGTAAAGGCGCACAGATCGCTCGTTCCGCTGGTGCTTCGGCTCAGCTGATCGCTCGTGAAGGCGTTTACGTTACCCTGCGTCTGCGTTCCGGTGAAATGCGTAAAGTACTGGCTGAATGCCGTGCGACCCTGGGCGAAGTCTCGAACTCCGAGCACAGCCTGCGTTCGCTGGGTAAAGCTGGTGCCAAGCGCTGGCGTGGCGTTCGCCCAACCGTTCGTGGTGTTGCCATGAACCCGGTTGACCACCCACATGGTGGTGGTGAAGGTCGTACCTCTGGTGGTCGTCATCCGGTATCGCCATGGGGCTTCCCGACTAAGGGCGCGAAGACTCGTGGTAATAAGCGTACCGACAAAATGATCGTCCGTCGTCGCAAGTAAATAGAGGGATACGACAGTGCCACGTTCTCTGAAAAAAGGTCCTTTTATTGATCTTCACCTACTGAAGAAGATCGAAGTGGCGGCGGAAAAGAACGATCGCAAACCAATTAAGACTTGGTCGCGTCGTTCGATGATCCTGCCACAAATGGTCGGTCTGACCATCGCAGTACACAACGGTCGTCAGCACGTCCCAGTTCTCGTTAACGAAGACATGGTCGGCCACAAACTGGGCGAGTTCGCCGGTACCCGCAACTATCGCGGGCACGTGGCTGACAAGAAAGCCAAGCGTTAAGGGGTTAGGAAATGGAAGTAGCCGCTAAGTTGTCGGGCGCTCGAATCTCCGCCCAGAAAGCCCGCTTGGTCGCCGACCAGATCCGCGGGAAGAAGGTGGGCGAAGCGCTCAACTTGTTGGCTTTCAGCAGTAAGAAAGCCGCCGAGATCATGAAGAAAGTGCTGGAGTCGGCCGTAGCCAACGCCGAGCATAACGAAGGCGCAGACGTTGATGACCTGAAGGTCAGCACCGTTTTCGTCAACGAAGGGCGTTCGCTGAAGCGCATCATGCCACGTGCCAAAGGCCGTGCTGATCGCATCGTCAAGCGGTCTTGCCATATCACTGTCAAGGTTGCTGACAAGTAACGGAGTCGAAGAGATGGGTCAGAAAGTACATCCCATTGGCATTCGCCTGGGAATCGTCAAGGAGCACACCTCCGTCTGGTACGCAGACGGTCGGACTTATGCGGACTACTTGTTCGCAGATCTGAAAGTGCGTGAGTATCTCCAAGACAAACTAAAAAGCGCGTCCGTAAGCCGTATCGATATCCATCGTCCGGCCCAAACTGCACGTATCACCATCCACACCGCTCGTCCAGGTATCGTTATCGGGAAGAAAGGTGAAGATGTTGAGAAACTGCGTCAGGACCTGACCAAGCAAATGGGTGTGCCTGTGCACATCAATATCGAAGAGATCCGCAAGCCGGAGCTCGACGGTATGCTGGTTGCGCAGAGCGTAGCTCAGCAGCTGGAGCGTCGTGTAATGTTCCGTCGCGCTATGAAGCGCGCAGTTCAGAACGCCATGCGCATTGGTGCCAAAGGCATCAAAATCCAAGTGAGCGGTCGTCTCGGCGGTGCTGAAATCGCACGTACTGAATGGTATCGCGAAGGTCGTGTGCCATTGCACACCCTGCGTGCCGACATCGACTATGCCAACTACGAAGCTCACACCACTTACGGTGTGATCGGTGTAAAGGTTTGGATCTTCAAAGGCGAAGTAATTGGTGGTCGCCAAGAAGAGCTGAAACCACAAGCACCAGCGCCTCGTAAAAAAGCTGCTAAGTAAGGGGTACGCCAAATGTTGCAACCTAAGCGTACGAAGTTCCGCAAGCAGATGACAGGCCACAACCGTGGTCTGGCTCAGCGCGGTAGCAAAGTCAGCTTCGGCGAGTTCGCGCTGAAGTCTGTAGCTCGTGGTCGTCTCACCGCTCGTCAGATCGAGTCAGCGCGTCGTGCTCTGACCCGTCACGTTAAACGTGGCGGCAAGATCTGGATCCGTGTATTCCCGGACAAGCCTATTTCCAAAAAGCCCCTCGAAGTTCGTATGGGTAAAGGTAAGGGTAGTGTGGAGTACTGGGTTGCCCAGATTCAGCCAGGCAAAGTCCTGTATGAAATCGAGGGTGTTTCTGAAGAGCTGGCGCGTGAGGCTTTTGCCCTGGCTGCTGCAAAGCTGCCGCTCGCCACCGCCTTTGTTAAACGGACGGTGATGTGATGAAAGCGAATGAACTTCGTGAAAAATCCGCACAGCAGCTGAACGAGCAACTGCTCGGCTTGCTGCGCGACCAGTTCAATCTGCGTATGCAGAAAGCAACTGGCCAGTTGGGGCAGTCTCATCTGCTCTCGCAAGTTAAACGTGACATCGCTCGCGTGAAGACTGTGCTCAACCAGCAGGCAGGTAAGTGATCATGGCTGAAGCCGAAAAAACTGTCCGTACGCTGACTGGCCGTGTTGTCAGCGACAAGATGGACAAAACCATCACCGTACTGATCGAGCGTCGCGTAAAGCACCCGATCTACGGTAAATACGTTAAGCGTTCGACTAAGCTGCACGCGCACGACGAAACCAACCAGTGCCACATCGGCGACAAAGTCACTATTCGTGAAACTCGTCCTATGGCCAAGACTAAGTCTTGGGCGCTGGTTGATGTTCTCGAACGCGCTGTGGAAGTCTAAGGACTAGGGGTCGGAGAAATTATATGATTCAGACTCAATCCATGCTCGATGTGGCCGATAACAGCGGCGCTCGCCGTGTTATGTGCATCAAGGTGCTGGGTGGCTCCCATCGTCGTTACGCTGGTATCGGTGACATCATCAAAGTTACCGTGAAGGAAGCAATTCCTCGCGGTAAGGTGAAAAAAGGCCAAGTGATGACTGCTGTTGTAGTCCGCACTCGTCACGGCGTACGCCGTGCTGATGGCTCCATTATCCGCTTTGATGGCAACGCTGCTGTTCTTCTGAACAACAAGCAAGAGCCGATCGGCACCCGTATCTTTGGGCCAGTGACCCGTGAACTTCGTACTGAGAAGTTCATGAAGATCGTCTCGCTCGCCCCAGAAGTGCTGTAAGGAGATCCGACATGCAAAAGATTCGTCGTGACGACGAGATCATCGTGATCGCCGGCAAAGACAAAGGTAAGCGCGGTAAGGTGCTCAAGGTTCTTGCTAATAACCGTTTGGTTATCAGCGGTCTGAACCTGGTAAAGCGTCATACCAAGCCTAACCCGATGTCGGGCGTGCAAGGCGGTATCGTCGAAAAAGAAGCTCCACTGGACGCTTCTAACGTCGCCATTTTCAACGGCGAAACCAACAAGGCTGACCGCGTTGGTTTCAAAGTAGAAGACGGCAAGAAAATTCGTGTCTTCAAGTCGACCCAAAAAGCGGTTGATGCTTGAACACTGCTAGGTAGAAGACCATGGCACGACTAAAAGAGATTTACTGGAAGGAAATCGCACCGAAGCTTAAGGAAGAACTTAAGCTTTCGAACGTGATGGAAGTTCCACGCGTTACAAAGATCACCCTGAACATGGGTCTGGGCGAAGCTGTTGGTGACAAGAAAGTCATCGAGCATGCTGTTGCTGACCTGGAAAAGATCACCGGCCAAAAAGTCGTTGTGACCTACGCTCGTAAATCTATCGCTGGCTTTAAAGTCCGTGAAGGATGGCCGATCGGCGTCAAAGTGACTCTGCGCCGTGAGCGTATGTATGAATTCCTGGATCGTCTGCTGTCGATCTCCCTGCCTCGGGTTCGCGACTTCCGCGGCCTGAATGCCAAGTCCTTCGATGGTCGTGGCAACTACAGCATGGGCGTGAAAGAGCAGATCATTTTCCCGGAAATCGACTACGACAAGATCGATGCTCTCCGCGGTCTGGACATTACCCTGACCACCACTGCCAAGAACGATGATGAAGGCCGCGCTCTGCTGCGTGCTTTCAAATTCCCGTTCCGCAACTGATTGGAGTAGGAAAATGGCCAAGAAGAGCATGAAAAACCGTGAGCTGAAGCGTCAGCTCACCGTTGCCAAGTACGCCACCAAGCGTGCAGCGCTGAAAGCTATCATCGTTGATCTGAACGCAAGTCCAGAAGCGCGTTGGGAAGCTACCGTAGCTCTGCAGAAGCAACCACGTGACGCAAGCGCTTCGCGCATGCGTAACCGTTGCCGCCTGACTGGTCGTCCGCAC
Source organism: Pseudomonas sp. VD-NE ins (assembly GCF_031882575.1). Lineage (NCBI taxonomy): Bacteria > Pseudomonadati > Pseudomonadota > Gammaproteobacteria > Pseudomonadales > Pseudomonadaceae > Pseudomonas > Pseudomonas sp. VD-NE ins. The sequence goes on along the minus strand of NZ_CP134772.1, from coordinate 5,923,759 downwards.
GGCGTTTACCGCAAGTTCGGCCTTGGCCGTAACAAGCTGCGTGAAGCTGCAATGCGTGGTGACGTACCAGGTCTGGTTAAAGCCAGCTGGTAATTGCTGTCAAAGTCTCGATGTTCGGGTTCGCAAGAACCTGACCATCGGTGGCCTTGAATCTGAATCAAGCCCCTTTTGGGGCTTGATTCATTTCTGGGGTGTGTCTAGAATGACCGGCTCGCCTGAGCCCGTGTTTTTCATGCCCGGAAGTTCTCGGCGACAAGTAGTAGCCGCAAGGCTAATTTTTCTGTATTAGGAGCGTCTAGCCCATGAGTATGCAGGACCCGTTAGCGGACATGCTAACTCGAATCCGTAATGCCCAGATGGCTGAAAAGTCTGTCGTAAGCATGCCGTCTTCCACGCTGAAGGTGGCTGTAGCAAAAGTCCTGAAGGACGAAGGTTACATCGCGGATTTTCAGATCACCACCGACGCTAAGCCGTCGTTGTCCATCGAGCTGAAGTACTTCGAAGGCCGTCCGGTTATCGAAGAAGTGAAGCGCGTTAGTCGTCCAGGCCTGCGTCAGTACAAGTCCGTTGAAGATCTGCCGAAAGTTCGTGGCGGTCTTGGCGTGTCTATCGTCTCCACCAACAAAGGTGTGATGACGGATCGTGCTGCGCGCGCTGCCGGTGTCGGCGGCGAAGTTCTTTGCACTGTGTTCTAAGGGGGGATAAGCATGTCTCGCGTCGCTAAGAACCCCGTTAAGCTGCCAGCCGGTGTCGAAGTAAAATTCGCAGGCCAACAGCTTTCGGTGAAGGGTGCCAAGGGTACTCTTGAACTGAACATCCATTCGTCCGTTGAGATCGTTGAAGAAGCTGGTGAGCTGCGTTTCGCTGCTCGCAATGGCGATCAACAAACTCGCGCAATGGCCGGTACCACGCGTGCGTTGGTAAACAACATGGTCCAAGGCGTAAGCCAAGGCTTCGAGCGTAAGCTCCAGCTGGTCGGTGTTGGTTACAAGGCGCAAGCAAAAGGCACGGTTCTGAACCTGGCCCTTGGCTTCTCGCACCCAGTGGATTACGAACTGCCGGAAGGCATCACCGCTGAGACTCCTAGCCAGACCGATATCCTGATCAAGGGCATCGACAAGCAGCTGGTAGGTCAAGTGGCCGCTGAGATCCGCGACTTCCGTCCACCAGAGCCGTACAAAGGCAAAGGTGTGCGCTACGCGGACGAAGTCGTCCGTCGTAAAGAAGCCAAGAAGAAGTAGGGCATAGCAAATGACCGACAAAAAAGTTACTCGACTGCGTCGCGCTCGCAAAGCACGCCTGAAAATGCACGAACTAGAAGTCGTGCGTCTCTGCGTGTTCCGCTCGTCGCAGCACATCTACGCCCAGGTCATCTCGGCCGACGGCAACAAAGTCCTGGCAAGCGCCTCGACTTTGGATAAAGAACTGCGTGATGGCGCCACTGGCAACATCGACGCGGCCACAAAGGTTGGCCAGCTGGTCGCTACGCGTGCTAAGGCCGCTGGCGTCTCGCAAGTGGCTTTCGACCGCTCTGGCTTCAAGTACCACGGCCGCGTTAAAGCGCTGGCTGATGCTGCTCGTGAAGCTGGGCTGGAGTTCTAAGTTATGTCAAATAACGACCAAAAGCGCGACGAAGGCTACATTGAGAAGCTGGTTCAAGTTAACCGCGTAGCCAAAACCGTTAAAGGCGGCCGTATCTTCACTTTCACCGCGTTGACCGTGGTTGGTGATGGTAAAGGGCGTGTTGGCTTCGGCCGTGGCAAGTCGCGTGAAGTGCCTGCTGCGATCCAGAAGGCAATGGAAGCTGCTCGCCGCAACATGATCCAAGTTGATCTGAACGGCACCACTCTGCAGTACGCTATGAAGTCCGCTCACGGCGCTTCGAAGGTGTACATGCAGCCTGCTTCTGAAGGTACTGGTATCATCGCTGGCGGCGCTATGCGTGCTGTCCTCGAGGTTGCTGGCGTTCAGAACGTTCTGGCCAAATGCTACGGCTCGACTAACCCGGTAAACGTGGTTCACGCCACTTTCAAAGGTTTGAAAGCTATGCAGTCTCCTGAATCCATTGCTGCCAAGCGTGGCAAAAGCGTCAAGGAGATCTTCTGATCATGGCTACCGTTAAAGTAACGCTGATCAAAAGCATGACCGGCCGCATCCCTAACCACAAACTGTGCGTTAAGGGTCTGGGTCTGCGTCGCATCGGTCACACTGTAGAAGTCCAGGATACTCCCGAGAATCGCGGGATGATCAACAAGGCTTACTACATGCTGCGTGTCGAGGGTTAATCGATGAAACTCAATGATCTGAGTCCAGCGCCGGGTTCCCGTCGCGAAAAGCATCGTCCGGGCCGTGGTATCGGTAGCGGTTTGGGTAAGACTGGTGGCCGTGGTCACAAAGGTCAGACCTCCCGCTCCGGTGGCACCATTGCTCCAGGCTTTGAAGGCGGTCAACAGCCGCTGCATCGTCGCCTGCCGAAGTTCGGTTTCGTTTCCCTGAAAGCCATGGACCGCGCAGAAGTGCGTCTGTCCGAGCTGGCTAAAGTGGAAGGCGACATCGTCACCGTGCAGTCCCTGAAAGATGCCAATGTGATCAACGTCAACGTACAGCGTGTGAAAATCATGCTGTCCGGTGAAGTGACTCGCGCTGTCACTATCGGCAAGGGAATCGGCGCCACCAAAGGTGCGCGTGCGGCTATCGAAGCAGCTGGCGGCAAGTTCGAGGAATAAATGGCTAAGCAAGGTGCTCTCTCTGCGCTCGGCAAAGGCGGTATGTCTGAACTCTGGGCTCGTCTGCGTTTTCTGTTCCTGGCGATTATCGTCTACCGAATAGGCGCACACATCCCGGTTCCAGGTATCAACCCGGACCGACTCGCAGACCTGTTTCGACAGAATGAGGGGACCATTCTTAGCTTGTTCAATATGTTCTCCGGCGGTGCGCTGGAACGGATGAGCATCTTTGCACTGGGGATCATGCCGTACATTTCGGCATCGATCATCATGCAACTGATGACAGCCGTCAGCCCGCAGCTGGAGCAGTTGAAGAAGGAAGGTGAAGCTGGCCGTCGCAAGATCAGCCAGTACACCCGCTACGGCACCGTCGTCCTCGCTCTCGTTCAGGCTATTGGCATGTCCATTGGTCTGGCGGGGCAGGGCGTTGCGTTCACTGGTGACTTTGGCTTCCATTTCGTCGCGGTATCCACTTTTGTGGCTGGTGCGATGTTCATGATGTGGCTGGGTGAGCAGATTACTGAGCGTGGTGTAGGCAACGGTATCTCGATGTTGATTTTTTCGGGTATCGTCGCCGGTCTTCCGAGAGCAATCGGGCAGTCTTTCGAGTCTGCGCGTCAGGGTGATATCAACATCTTCGCCTTGGTTGCCATCGGTTTGCTGGCAGTAGCGATTATCGGTTTCGTGGTGTTCATTGAGCGTGGTCAGCGTCGTATCGCTGTTCACTACGCCAAGCGTCAGCAGGGCCGCAAGGTTTTTGCTGCGCAGACTAGCCACCTGCCGTTGAAGGTGAACATGGCCGGTGTTATTCCGGCTATTTTCGCGAGCAGCATTTTGCTGTTCCCGGCTTCGTTGGGTGCCTGGTTCGGTCAGTCTGAAGGTATGGGCTGGTTGCAGGACATCTCGCAGTCGATCGCTCCTGGTCAGCCGTTGAATATTCTGCTGTTTAGTGCAGGGATTATTTTCTTCTGCTTCTTCTATACGGCGTTGATGTTCAATCCGAAAGACGTAGCGGAAAACCTGAAGAAGTCCGGTGCCTTTATTCCGGGCATCCGTCCAGGTGAGCAGTCCGCACGCTATATTGATGGCGTTCTGACTCGCTTGACCATGTTCGGTGCTCTTTACATGACGGCCGTGTGCCTGTTGCCCCAGTTCCTGGTGGTTGCAGCAAACGTTCCGTTCTACCTTGGCGGGACCTCGTTGCTGATCGTGGTCGTGGTTGTGATGGACTTCATGTCCCAAGTACAATCGCACCTCGTTTCGCACCAGTACGAATCCCTGATGAAGAAAGCCAACCTGAAGGGTTACGGCAGCGGCATGTTGCGCTGAGTACCCATAAGGTTCGAGGAGTTGGTGATGAAAGTTCGTGCATCGGTGAAAAAGCTGTGCCGTAACTGCAAGATTATTCGCCGCGAAGGTGTTGTTCGAGTAATTTGCAGCGCGGAACCGCGTCACAAACAGCGCCAAGGCTGAGTGTGATTGTGCTTCAAGCCCGGTAGCTAGTGCGCTACCGGGTTGATTATTTGTTATTACAGCGATATTATCTCGCGCCCTATTTCTTGGCTTCCGGGGCGTAGGTAGCTGTCAATTGGAGTCCCACTGAATGGCCCGTATTGCAGGCGTTAACATTCCAGATAACAAGCATACTGTTATCTCGCTGACCTACATCTATGGTGTTGGTCGCACTACTGCGCAGAAAATTTGCGCAGAGACTGGGGTAAACCCAGCCGCAAAGATCAAAGATCTGAGCGACGAGCAGATTGAGCAGTTGCGTGGCGAAGTGGCGAAGTTCACCACTGAAGGTGACCTGCGTCGCGAAATCAACATGAAAATCAAGCGTTTGATGGACCTCGGTTGCTACCGTGGTCTGCGTCATCGTCGTGGTCTTCCAGTGCGCGGTCAGCGTACCAAGACTAACGCGCGTACCCGTAAAGGTCCGCGTAAGCCGATCCGCAAGTAATCGCCCACGCGAATCGACAGGAAATTAATCATGGCAAAACCTGCTGCTCGTCCTCGTAAAAAAGTTAAAAAGACAGTGGTTGATGGCATCGCCCACATCCATGCTTCTTTTAACAACACCATCGTGACCATCACCGACCGTCAAGGTAACGCGCTTTCTTGGGCTACCTCCGGTGGTTCGGGTTTCCGCGGTTCCCGCAAGTCCACCCCGTTTGCTGCTCAAGTAGCTGCTGAACGTGCTGGTCAAGCTGCGCTGGAATATGGCCTGAAAAACCTCGACGTTAACGTCAAAGGTCCAGGTCCAGGTCGTGAGTCTGCTGTCCGTGCATTGAACGGCTGTGGCTATAAGATCGCCAGCATCACCGACGTGACGCCAATCCCGCACAACGGGTGCCGTCCGCCGAAGAAGCGCCGCGTGTAATCCAGGAGATTGTAAAGAATGGCTCGTTACATTGGTCCAAAATGCAAACTCGCTCGTCGCGAAGGCACCGATCTCTTCCTGAAGAGCGGCGTGCGCGCGATCGAATCGAAGTGCAACATTGAAGCAGCACCTGGTATCCACGGCCAACGCCGCGGTCGCCAGTCCGATTACGGCACCCAACTGCGTGAAAAGCAGAAGGTCCGTCGTATTTACGGCGTTCTCGAGCGTCAGTTCAGCGGCTACTACAAAGAAGCTGCTGGCAAGAAAGGTGCAACCGGTGAAAACCTGCTGCAACTGCTCGAATGCCGTCTGGACAACGTTGTATACCGTATGGGCTTTGGTTCGACTCGTGCCGAATCCCGTCAGCTGGTATCGCACAAGTCGATCAGCGTTAACGGTCAGACCGTAAACGTTCCGTCGTATCAGGTTCGTGCTGGTGACGTGGTTGCAGTACGCGAGAAAGCAAAAAACCAACTTCGCATTGTCCAAGCTCTCGATCTGTGTGCCCAACGTGGCCGCGTAGAATGGGTAGAAGTAGACACTGAGAAGAAGTCGGGCGTTTTCAAGAACGTTCCTGCTCGCAGTGATCTGTCCGCCGACATCAACGAAAGCCTGATTGTCGAGCTCTACTCCAAGTAAGGGCTAGAAAATAGGTGCATCCATGCAGATTTCGGTAAATGAGTTCCTGACACCCCGCCACATTGATGTGCAGGTTGTCAGTCCAACCCGCGCCAAGATCACTCTCGAGCCTCTCGAGCGTGGTTTTGGCCACACCCTGGGCAACGCGCTGCGACGCATCCTGTTGTCCTCAATGCCCGGCTGCGCAGTAGTCGAGGCCGAGATTGACGGTGTGCTCCACGAGTACAGCGCCATCGAAGGTGTACAGGAAGACGTAATTGAAATCCTGTTGAACCTTAAAGGTCTGGCCATCAAGCTGCACGGTCGTGACGAAGTTACGCTGACCTTGTCGAAGAAGGGTTCGGGGGTGGTTACCGCTGCCGATATTCAGCTGGATCATGATGTCGAGATCGTTAATCCCGATCACGTAATCGCTAACCTGGCGTCTAACGGCGCCCTGAACATGAAGCTCACCGTAGCTCGTGGTCGTGGTTATGAACCAGCCGACTCGCGTCAGAGCGATGAAGACGAAAGCCGCAGCATCGGTCGCTTGCAGCTTGACTCTTCGTTCAGCCCGGTTCGCCGTATCGCATACGTGGTGGAAAACGCCCGTGTCGAGCAGCGTACCAACCTGGACAAGCTGGTTATTGATCTGGAAACCAACGGTACTCTGGATCCTGAAGAGGCTATCCGCCGCGCTGCAACCATCCTGCAACAGCAGTTGGCTGCGTTCGTCGACCTCAAAGGTGACAGTGAGCCAGTGGTTGTCGAGCAGGAAGACGAGATCGATCCGATCCTGCTTCGCCCGGTTGACGATCTGGAACTGACTGTACGTTCGGCTAACTGCCTTAAGGCGGAAAACATCTACTACATCGGTGACCTGATTCAGCGTACCGAAGTAGAGCTGTTGAAGACTCCGAACCTTGGCAAGAAATCCTTGACTGAAATCAAGGACGTTCTGGCCTCCCGCGGTCTGTCCCTCGGCATGCGCCTCGACAACTGGCCGCCTGCAAGTCTTAAGAAGGACGACAAGGCGACTGCCTGATCGTCGTAATCACCGAACGTAGTGTTTGGTAAGGAATGAACCATGCGTCATCGTAAAAGTGGTCGTCACCTGAGCCGCACCAGCTCGCACCGCAAGGCCATGTTCCAAAACATGGCGGTGTCGCTGTTCGAGCACGAGCTGATCAAAACTACTCTGCCAAAAGCCAAAGAACTGCGTCGCGTTGCTGAGCCGCTGATCACTCTGGCCAAGACAGATAGCCTGGCTAACCGCCGTCTGGCTTTCGACCGTACTCGTTCGAAAGCTATCGTTGGTAAGCTCTTCAACGACCTGGGCAAGCGTTACGCTACCCGTGAGGGTGGCTACCTGCGCATCCTCAAGTGCGGTTTCCGCGCTGGCGACAACGCGCCTATGGCGTACGTCGAGTTGGTTGATCGTGCTACTGCCGGCGAAGCTGTATCCGCCGAGTAAGACGTCAGTCTGAAACAAAAAACCGGGCCTAGTGCCCGGTTTTTTGTGCGCGCAAGAAAATGCGCTGTTCATACAAGCTTTTGACATGTCTCTGTTGTCACTATGCGCTGGGAACATGATTAGTAATTATCTATCGATGTGCACAAGTTAATGAATTTGTAGCTGTCACATGGATGATCGATACTTCCCAACAAGCCGATTAGCCGGCAGTTTCAAGACTGACAGAGGAAGATGACCGTATGAGCCAGATCAAAACGCTTACGACCGCCAGTGGCGCACCTGTCGCTGATAACCAGAATTCTCGCTCCGCCGGTCCTCGTGGCCCGTTGCTGCTCGACGATTTCCACTTGCTCGAAAAGCTCGCTCACTTCAATCGTGAAAACATCCCTGAACGTCGCGTACACGCCAAAGGCTCAGGTGCTTACGGCACGTTTACCGTGACCCGCGACATCACCGAATACACCAGCGCCAAGTTGTTTGAATCTGTCGGTAAACAAACCCCGACGTTTTTGCGATTCTCCACGGTAGGCGGCGAACGCGGTTCTGCCGACACCGAGCGCGATCCACGCGGTTTCGCGTTGAAGTTCTACACCGAAGAAGGCAATTGGGACATCGTTGGCAACAACACGCCAGTGTTCTTCATTCGCGATCCGCTGAAATTCCCTGACTTTATCCACACGCAAAAACGCCTGCCGCAAAGCAACCTGAAAAGCGCGCAGATGATGTGGGACTTCTGGTCGCATTCGCCTGAAGCGCTGCACCAGGTCACCATTCTGTTCTCCGATCGAGGGATCCCGGACGGTTACCGTCACATGCACGGCTTCGGCAGCCACACCTACAGCCTGATCAGCGCGAAAGGTGAGCGTCACTGGGTGAAGTGGCATTACAAAACCAAGCAAGGTATCAAGAATCTGGCTCCGGCCGATGCTGCGCGGTTGGCTGGCACCGATCCGGATTACGCCCAGCGTGATCTGTTCGAAGCGATCGAACGCGGTGACTTCCCGAAATGGCGCGTATGCATCCAGATCATGACTGAAGCCCAGGCTGCAGCGCATTACGAGAACCCGTTCGACGTGACCAAGACGTGGTCGCAGAAGGAGTTCCCGCTGATCGAAGTCGGTGAACTGGAACTGAACCGCAACCCGCTGAACTATTTCGCTGAAGTCGAGCAAGCCGCGTTCGGCCCGAGCAACATGGTGCCAGGCGTTGGTCTCTCGCCAGACCGCATGCTGCAAGGTCGCGTATTCGCCTATGCCGACGCACACCGCTACCGTGTGGGCACCAATCACCAGCAGTTGCCGGTGAACGCGCCACGTAGCCGGGTGAACACTTACCAGCGTGATGGCTCGATGGCGTTCGGCAGCAACGGTGGTGCCGCGCCTAACTACGAACCGAACAGCTATACCGAAGCGCCGAAACAAGCTCCGCGTTACGCTGAGCCGGCACTGGCCTTGAGCGGTGCTGCAGATCGCTACGATCACCGCGAGGATACCGATTACTACAGCCACGCCGGTGCGCTGTTCCGACTGATGAGTGATGAGCAGAAAGCCCTGTTGGTAAGTAACATCGCTGGAGCGATGGGTGGGGTTTCGACTGATGTCGTCGACCGTCAGTTGCAGCATTTCTACAAAGCCGACCCCGCGTATGGAGAAGCAATCGCAAAGCTGCTCAACGTACAGCTTAACGAAGTCTAAACGAGAAGCAGAACCGCCCTCATTTGGGCGGTTTTTGCGATATTTAGCCTGCTTTTCTCAGAATATCTTCGCTTTTATTGCGCTAGGCGGGTGACCTTCCAGTCAGGTTGGTTCAAACTACAGACTTTCAAGTAGGGAGATGTAGGGCGATGCAAGGCCACCCAGACGTAATCGATTACCTCAACACGTTGCTGACCGGCGAACTGGCCGCGCGTGATCAATATTTCGTTCATTCGCGGATGTATGAGGACTGGGGGTTCACCAAGCTCTACGAGCGAATCAACCACGAGATGGAAGAAGAGGCGGGTCACGCTGATGCATTGATGCGCCGGATTCTGATGCTCGAAGGCACGCCGCGCATGCGTCCGGATGATCTGGATGTCGGCACCACTGTGCCGGAGATGCTCGAAGCCGATCTGCGTCTTGAGTACAAAGTCCGCGCTGCGCTGTGCAAAGGCATCGAGCTGTGCGAGCAGCACAAAGACTATGTCAGCCGCGAGATCCTGCGCGTGCAGTTGAACGACACCGAAGAAGATCACACCTACTGGCTGGAAAAGCAGTTGGGCTTGATCAAGCTGATCGGTCTCGAGAATTACCTGCAATCTCACACTTCCTGATTGCAAAACGATACAAAAAAGCCCCTGTCACTGATGAAGTGACAGGGGCTTTTTCATGCCCGGCGTTTAAGCCCGATCACGGATCAGCAATGGCTTGAGGTAATGGCCGGTGTGAGATTGCTTCATCTCGGCCACATCCTCAGGCGTGCCGGTGGCAATGATCTGCCCACCTTTGGAGCCGCCCTCCGGCCCCAGATCGACCAGCCAGTCGGCCGTCTTGATCACGTCGAGGTTGTGTTCGATCACCACCACTGTGTTGCCGTGGTCGCGCAGTCGATGCAACACATCGAGCAACTGCTGAATATCCGCGAAGTGCAGACCGGTGGTCGGCTCATCGAGGATGTACAGGGTCTTGCCGGTGTCACGCTTGGACAGTTCGCGGGACAGCTTCACCCTCTGCGCTTCACCGCCGGACAACGTGGTCGCCGACTGTCCGAGCTTGATGTACGACAGACCGACATCCATCAGCGTCTGCAGCTTGCGCGCCAGCGCCGGCACCGCATCGAAGAACTCCCGGGCTTCCTCGATAGTCATCTCGAGGGTTTCGTGGATGCTCTTGCCCTTGTATTTGATCTCAAGGGTTTCGCGGTTGTAGCGCTTGCTCTTGCACACGTCGCACGGCACGTAGATGTCCGGGAGGAAGTGCATTTCCACCTTGATCAGGCCATCGCCCTGGCACGCTTCGCAACGACCGCCCTTGACGTTGAAGGAGAAACGCCCCGGACCGTAACCACGGGAACGTGACTCAGGTACGCCGGCGAACAATTCACGGATCGGCGTGAACAGCCCGGTGTAAGTGGCCGGGTTGGAACGCGGCGTACGACCGATCGGGCTCTGGTCGATGTCGACGACTTTGTCGAGATGCTCCAGGCCTTTGATGCTGTCGTGCGCTGCGGCTTCCAGCGTGGTCGCGCCGTTGAGCGCCGTGGCGCTGAGCGGAAACAGCGTGTTGTTGATCAGCGTCGACTTGCCCGAACCTGAAACGCCAGTTACGCAAGTCAGCAGACCGATCGGAATGTCCAGATCGACATTACGCAGGTTGTTGCCACGCGCCCCTTTGAGCGACAGATTGAGCTTCTTGTTGCGCGGGGTACGTTTGGCCGGCACTTCGATCTTCACTCGGCCTGACAGGTATTTACCGGTCAGGGAATCAGGATGCGCCATGACTTCGGCCGGCGTACCTTCGGCAACGATCTGCCCACCGTGCACCCCGGCGCCGGGGCCGATATCGACGACATAGTCAGCCAAGCGAATCGCATCTTCGTCGTGCTCGACCACGATCACCGTATTACCGATGTCGCGCAGGTGCTTGAGCGTGCCGAGCAGTCGATCATTGTCACGCTGGTGCAAACCAATGGACGGTTCGTCGAGGATGTACAAGACGCCAACGAGGCCCGCACCGATCTGGCTGGCCAGACGAATACGTTGTGCTTCACCACCGGAAAGGGTGTCAGCGCTGCGATCCAGCGACAGATAATCGAGACCGACGTTGACGAGGAACTGCAGACGCTCACGGATTTCCTTGAGAATCTTGTCCGCGATCTCGCCACGGCGGCCGGTCATCTTCAGCTCGCCGAAGTACTCGCAAGCATCGCCGATCGGCAGGTTGGTCACCGCAGGCAGAGTCTTCTCGCCAACCCAGACGTGGCGCGCTTCACGACGCAAACGGGTACCACGGCAATCCGGGCAGGACTGAGTGCTGAGAAACTTGGCCAGCTCTTCGCGAACGCTCGCCGACTCGGTCTCGCGGTAGCGACGCTCCAGGTTCGGCACGATGCCTTCGAACGGGTGCGAGCGTTTGACGATGTCGCCACGGTCGTTCAGGTATTTGAAGTCGACGTTCTGCGAGCCGCTGCCATGCAGGATGAATTTCTGCTGATCGGCCGGCAGTTCGTTGAACGGTACTTCGAGACTGAAACCGTAGTGCGAGGCCAGTGAGCCGAGCATCTGGAAGTAGTAGACGTTACGCCGGTCCCAGCCGCGAATCGCACCTTCGGCCAAGGTCAGGTCGCCGTTGACCAGCCGCTTGATGTCGAAAAACTGCTTCACGCCCAGGCCATCACAGGTCGGGCAAGCGCCGGCGGGGTTGTTGAAGGAGAACAGCTTGGGTTCCAGCTCACTGATCGCGTGGCCGCAGATCGGGCAGGCGAAGCGCGCGGAGAAGATCATCTCCTCACCCGGCTCGTCGTCCATCGGCGCGACCAGTGCAATGCCATCTGCCAGTTTCAATGCGGTCTCGAAAGACTCGGCCAGACGTTGCTGCAGATCGGCGCGTACCTTGAAACGGTCGACGATTACATCGATCGAGTGCTTCTTCTGTTTATCCAGTTTCGGCAGTTCGTCGAGCTCACAGATGCGGCCGTTGACCCGGGCGCGAACGAAACCTTGTGCGCGCAGCTCTTCGAAGACCGACAGGTGTTCACCTTTACGCTCGCGGATCACCGGCGCCAGCAGCATGAGTTTGCTGCCTTCCGGTTGCGCCAGCACCAGGTCAACCATCTGGCTGACGGTCTGCGCCTCCAGTGGAATATCGTGATCCGGGCAACGCGGCGTGCCGACGCGTGCATAAAGCAGGCGCAGGTAGTCGTAGATTTCGGTGATGGTGCCGACCGTGGAGCGCGGGTTGTGCGAAGTCGACTTCTGTTCGATGGAGATCGCCGGCGACAGGCCTTCGATGGTGTCGACGTCGGGTTTTTCCATCATCGACAGGAACTGGCGGGCGTAGGCCGACAGCGATTCGACATAGCGGCGCTGACCTTCGGCGTACAGGGTGTCGAAGGCCAGGGACGACTTGCCGGATCCGGACAGGCCGGTGATGACGATCAGCTTGTCCCGTGGCAGGGTCAGGTCGATGTTCTTCAGGTTGTGGGTACGGGCCCCACGTATCAGGATCTTGTCCAAAGTGGCCTCGCTCGGCGGGCGTCGAAAACGTAGGAGTATACGGGCAAATACTGGATGGATGCACACTATCAAACGAAGGGTTTTTTGCCCTGGATGAAGAGAGTTTCATCTATACGCGTCAAAGCGTCGCGATCTACCCCGTCTTCCGATGGGACTGGTAGAATCGCCGCCGGTTCACACGAGGTTTTTCCATGCACGATCCCCACAGCGAACGCATGAGTGGCAGCGAGACCCGCGCGGCGAGCGGTCTGGCCCTGGTGTTCGCCTTCCGTATGCTTGGCATGTTCATGGTGTTGCCGGTACTGGCGACCTACGGCATGGATCTGGCTGGAGCGACCCCGGCCCTGATCGGGCTGGCTATCGGCGCTTACGGCCTCACCCAGGCAATCTTCCAGATTCCCTTCGGGATCATTTCCGACCGCATAGGCCGTCGTCCGGTGATTTACCTCGGGCTGATCGTTTTCGCTCTCGGCAGTGTTCTGGCTTCACAGGCTGATTCGATCTGGGGCGTGATCGCCGGACGGATCCTGCAAGGCGCCGGGGCTATTTCCGCCGCAGTCATGGCGTTGCTCTCCGATCTGACCCGCGAACAGCACCGCACCAAAGCCATGGCCATGATTGGCATGACGATTGGCCTGTCGTTCGCCGTGGCCATGGTGGTCGGGCCGCTGCTGACCCGTGCTTTCGGCTTGTCCGGGCTGTTCCTCGCCACCGGCGGCATGGCGCTGGTCGGGATCCTGATCATCATGTTCATGGTGCCGCGCTCCACGGGCCCGCTGCAGCATCGTGAATCCGGTGTCGCGCGTCAGGCCTTGATGCCGACGCTCAAGCATCCAGACCTGCTGCGCCTCGATCTGGGCATCTTTGTGTTACATGCCATGTTGATGTCGAGCTTCGTTGCATTGCCCTTGGCGCTGGTGGAAAAAGCCGGTTTGCCCAAGGAGCAGCACTGGTGGGTCTATCTCACCGCGTTGCTGATTTCGTTCTTCGCCATGATCCCGTTCATTATCTATGGCGAGAAGAAACGCAAAATGAAACGAATTTTGCTCGGCGCCGTCCTGACGCTGATGCTGACTGAGCTATTCTTCTGGCAGTTCGGTGACAGCCTGCGGGCTCTGGTGATCGGTACGGTGGTGTTCTTCACCGCATTCAATCTGCTGGAGGCTTCATTGCCGTCGCTGATCAGCAAGGTTTCACCGGCGGGCGGGAAGGGCACGGCCATGGGCGTGTATTCCACCAGCCAGTTCCTCGGATCGGCACTCGGCGGCATACTCGGTGGCTGGCTGTTTCAGCATGGCGGTCTGTCGGTTGTGTTCCTTGGATGTGCGGGTCTGGCTGCCATCTGGCTGGCCTTTGCTGTTACCATGCGCGAACCACCCTACGTGACGAGCCTGCGCTTGCCGTTGTCGCCCGAGGCGATCCGCGAAGCGGGTCTGGTCGAGCGCCTCAAGGCCCTCGTAGGGGTAACCGATGCAGTGATAGTTGCTGACGAAGCGGCTGTTTACATCAAACTGGACAAAGAATTAGTGGATCGCGACACCCTCGAACGCCTGGTGAACAACCCGGCCGGGGCTGCTTGCGAAGCCTAGGAGAACGTTATGGCCCGTGGGGTTAACAAAGTCATATTGGTCGGCACTTGCGGCCAGGATCCCGAAGTTCGCTACCTGCCTAACGGTAACGCCGTGACCAACCTGAGTCTGGCAACCAGCGAACAGTGGACCGACAAGCAAACCGGTCAGAAGGTCGAGAAGACCGAATGGCACCGTGTTTCGATGTTCGGCAAGGTTGCCGAAATCGCCGGCGAATACCTGCGCAAGGGTTCGCAGGTCTACATCGAAGGCAAGTTGCAGACCCGCGAGTGGGAAAAAGACGGTATCAAGCGTTACACCACTGAAATCGTGGTCGACATGCAAGGCACCATGCAACTGCTCGGCGGCCGTCCACAACAGGGCGACCAACAAGGCGGTGGCAACAACTACCAGCAGTCGGCTCCATCTGCGCCACGCCAGCAGGCTCCGCGCCCGCAGCAGTCGGCTCCGCAACAGCGTTCGGCCCCGGCTCCACAGCAGGCCGCACCGCAACCGGCTCCGGATTTCGATAGCTTTGATGACGATATCCCGTTCTGATTTGTTGCTGCACCCGCTCTAAATAAAAAGGCCCGTCGCTCAAACGACGGGCCTTTTTTGTGGGATTTTTTTCGTCTGCGGTTTCCCAAATCCCTGTGGAAGCTGGCTTGCCAGCGATCACGGCGGATCAGTCAACAAATGAGTCGACTGACAATCCGTCATCGCTGGCAAGCCAGCTCCCACATGGAAATTTGTGTTTCAGTCAAGGATCAGGTGCGGCAGAAAGCGGCTGGAATCTTTGGTGATCAGGCTGTTGTCTTCCCGTACACCAATCCCCGCTGCCTGATCGCCAATCACCCACGAACCAATCAGCGTGTAACTCTCACCAAACTTCGGCAGTGGCGCAAATTCCTGCAGGATAAATGGCGCATCGGTGTAGGGCCCGTCCTCTTTGACGATCAGACCGTCAGCCGTTTGCAGCTCAATGTTGGCGCCTTCGCGGGAAAAGTACGGCTTGCGTACCCAGCCCTTGGGCACCGCGCTGGCCGGATTCGGATCAAGATGCGCCGCGAGCAGATTCGGGTGGCCCTTATGCAGTTCCCACAGCAACGGCAGCGCACCCTTGTTCGACAGGATCGCCTTCCACGCCGGTTCGAAAAACTGCGTATCGCTCTCGGCAATCGCAGCGCCGAATGGTTCGTGGAAGATGAATTCCCAGGCATGCAGTTTGAACAGGTGGGGGATCCAGCGATCTTCCAGGTCGACGAAACGCCCCTCAGCGGTCAAACCGATGTCTTCGATATCGATATGCCGCGATTCGATGCCGACTTTTTCCGCGATCAGTCGCAGGTAATCCGTGGTGCCCTTGTCCTCGACCGAGTCTTTCATCGAGGCAAAGTAGAACGGCCGCTTCAGCTGCAATTCGGCGAAGGCCTGGTGCAACTGGGTGTCGATGCTGTTGAACTGGTCGGCATGGCGCGGCAGCGTGCCACGCTCGATGCATTGTTCCAGCCAGCCCCATTGAAACGCCGCTGCTTCGTAAAGGCTGGTCGGCGTGTCGTAGTTGAGCTCCAGCAGTTTCGCCGGGCCGTTACCGCTGTAGGAAAAGTCCATGCGCCCGTACAGATGCGGATGACCTTCCCGCCAGGAGGTGCGGATCATGTCGTAGTACGCCGGCGGGATGCTCAGGCGATCCAGCAGTTCTTCGCTGTTGACCACGCGGTCGACCAGGTCCATGCACATCTCGTGCAGTTCGGTGGTCGGGTCCTCAAGATCGTTTTCGATCTGCGCGAGCGTGAACTGGTAGTACGCGCTTTCGTCCCAGTACGGCTCGTCGTCGATGGTGTGGAACATGAAGCCGAGGCTCTCGGCAGTCTGTTTCCAGTCAGGCCGCTCGACGCATAGGATCTTCTTCATTGTCAGCTGCTCGAACGACCGGAACTGCTGCCCCAGCCACCCCAACCGCTACGGGCGCTGGATTGGCTGCCGAAGCCGCCGCGTGACGTCGAAGAAGCCACGTTGACCGGTTTGCTTTTGCTGCTTTCGTAATCCGTTTGGCTGCGCGTCGTGGTGTCGGCTCTGCGGTACTGCGTCGAGGTGTTGTATGGCTGGCGCGTTTCGCGATCGCGGTAAACCGTGCGTTCGGCGTTGTTGCTCATCGCATTGCCGATCAGCCAGCCGGTCAGCCAGCCATTTCCGCCACCGCCGCCGCCACCACCGCTGGAGACGTGCGAAGTGCTTTGCACATTCTGCGCCGTAGCATTACCGGCGGGCATTTGGGCATTGGCGATGGCATCAAGGCTTTGCGCCGGCGCACCTTCCTGCGGCACTTTGAAACCGCCGAGTTTCGGCACGAAGCGGCCGTCGGAGTTCTTCTGGCACCAGTCAGCGGCAAAATCCGCGTCGCACTTGGCCTTGTCGTCATACGCCGGGGCGATGCGCCGGTGTTCGGTCAGGGCGGCGACGTAGGCGTTGGAGCAGACATCGGCGGCCACTTCGGCGTCGACACACTGTTCCACATTCTGGAAATTGCGTGGTTGATCCGCGGCTGTCGCCTGGCCGGAGATGGCCATGGCCACCGAGGCGGCGAGAGACAACTGAACGTATTTGCTGCGTTTCATCTAAGGCTTCCTGCCGGTCAGTTGGACGGTGTCATGCACGCGGCATTGAGCATGCCGACGCTGATTGCGACCGCAGCAACGTAGATGCCGGAGGCTATTTCACCGTTGGCGATGCGCTGGGACGTACCTTTGAGCACCAGGCCCGTGGCGAGAAACGCGAGCAGTTGCACGACGGCGGCAATCACGGCCCAGAGCACGAAGTCGAGGACATTGACCGAAAACGCAATTACGTTACTGGCTGGAATCGCGAAGCCGATGATCGCGCCGGCCAGGGCGATGGCAGCGGCAACGTTGCCGGAGCGAATCAGCTCGAATTCCTTGTGCGGGGTGATGCGCGTGTAGACGAATTGAAACAGCATGAACAGCAGTACGGCGCCGATGAGGTAGACGACGAAACCGACCAGTGCGGTTTTGTTCAGGGAAACGGCCAGCACTTCCAGCATGAAAAACTTCCTTTTTTAAATGGTGCTCAGATCTGTCGTGTACAGCGAGATGCCCAGCGAGGTGCTCAGGCTGACGGTGCCTTCTTCATCCTGTTCGACGGAGAACAGCAGCAATTCGCGGCGATCGGTCAGGCCGGTCTCGCGTGCATAAAGCATTGAGTGATGTTCGATGGTGTAGCTCTCGTCCGGATTGACCACTTGTTCGGTCATCGGTACGAGTTCGGTCTGGCCTTGTTCGGTGCCCCACTCGCGGGTGTATTCGACACCGCCGTGGTTGTAACCGGGTAAGCCGATCTGGCTGTTGGGGCCGGCCAGGCGCTGCAGTTCGGCGTCACTGTTGACCGTCACGTAACTGAGGTAGTTGAACAGGGTGACCGATTCAATCTGGTCTTCACCGGTGACGTGGATCTGCAACCAGAAATCCTCGTCATTCATGTAATAGCGGTGCAGTTTGTTGGACTGGCCGAGGTCGACCCAGCCATGGCTCCAGATCGCCTGATCGAAGGGCACCCGCACGGTGGTCGAACCATCGAGCAGCAGCGCCAGGGTTGTATCGAACCGGACGGCCTTGCCTTGCGCCATGCCGAGTGGGCCACTGGCAACGGTCGGTGTTGGCGCAGCGGTCTGCCAGTTGCTGGTGCCCAGCAAGTCTTTAAACCATCCCATGGGTACGTTCCTTGAAGCGGGTGGAAGTGTTCGTCGGCGAAAAAGCGTCGCTAGTGTACCGGGCGAACCGGTGAACGAGCAGAAGGATTTTTACGCCGCAAACCATGTGGGAGCGAGCTTGCTCGCGAAGAGGGCATATCAGTCAATATTGATATCGACTGATACGACGCTTTCGCGAGCAGGCTCGCTCCCACAGGTTTTTTGCCCTGCGTTACTGCGAGGACTTTTGCTTCAGACGCTCGAGAATCGCATTGGCGCTGCCTTCGTTCGGCGTGATGCCGGCGTCGCGCAGTTTGCGTTCCAGATCGTTGCCGGTCGAAGCGTCGGCCAGCTCGTCCGCAGCGCTGAGTTCAGCCGCGCGCTGCTGCTGCTTGGCTTGCAGACGGTTCAAAGTGCCGACGGCGGTTTCCAGTTTGCCATTGGCGCCACCGCTGGCGATGGAGGCGCTGACCTGGGCTTTCTGCACGCTTTCACGGGCCTTGGCCATGTCCACTTGCTGGCGCAGGCTCTTGATACGCGACTCGGCCTTGCTGATGTCTTTGCGCATGTTTTCGGCGTAGGTGCCGAATTCGTCGCTCTGCTTTTTCTCAACATCCAGTTCGTTGGTCAGGGTCGAAATCGCTTCGGCCACTTCCAGTGCCAGGTCTTCGCGGCCGGCGTTCAGCGCCGAGACGGCTTTGGCTTCCAGATCCTTGATCTTGGCGTCGTACTCGCTCACGCGGTCGGCAGCCAGTTTGTGCTTGGCCATGATAGTGACCAGTTCGCGACGAGCGTTCGACAGCGCGCTGTCGGCATCGCGGATTTCCTGGTCGAGGATGCGCAGGGCCTGTTGGTCGGCAATTGCTTCGCCGACTTCATTGGCGCCGCCGCGCAGCGCGGTGAACAACTTGCTCCAGATGGACTGAGTCATTGGATATTCCCTGTTGATTACTTGAAGAAGTGTTCGAAGGCTTCACTCGCGCGCTGCACGTTGTCGACCAGGGTTTTCACCTCGGTCACCACGTTGGTCAGGCTCGAGTCGGCGCTGAGGGCGCCAAACATGTTGTAAACGGTCTGCCCGTTCGGCATCGACTCGATACCGATCGACGACAGCGGGAACATTTCCCGGCTGCGCAATACGGCGTCGTTGAAGGCCGCTACGTTCGAGATCGAGTCGATGTCCACCAGCACGGTGTCGACGATGATCTGCTGGCCAGCCAGGGCGATGTGAATCGGCAGACCGCCGAATTCGTTCATTTCCAGCTTGATGCTGGGTTCGGAGCTCTGGATCAGCGACAGCGTGATCTCTTGCGAAGCCACCTCGTCCAGGGCCTTGAGGGCATTGAAGAGGCTATCGATGGTCCAGTTGTTGCCTGCGCTCATGTAATTCTCCGACATGAAAGAGCCAGCCAGAATCGGTTGGCGTAGCTGTTGCTCCATTTGCTTGAGCAAGCTTCGGTTTTCGGGAAGCACCCAAGTTTCGTGTTTCACATAACCGGCAGCGGCCAGGCCCGCGCGCATCTGCTTCATATAGAAGCTCGATGGTTTTTTCGTGGACGCTTTCGCACGCTCTCCCTTGGGGCTCTCTGATTTCGCGGTGGGGGAACGGCTTTTCATGGCAATGGCTCGGTTATGAACATCTCACGCGTGAGCCACACTACAACCAATTCAAAGTGCCATCAATGGCTCACGCGTGAGATTTTTGTGACAGGTGTAAAAAGGCCCGCTGCAAGGCGGGCCTGGTGTTTTTGCAGAATGTTACTCAACGTTGAGCGGCGAGGAATTCGTCAGTGGACACCACGCTGGCGTAGGCGAACCCCAGCGCCGACATGAAGGCCGCATGGACGTGAGCGGCCGGCACCGTCATGCCATTGAATTCCAGATCACGGCTGGCGCAGGCATCGTGAATCACCGTGACGGCGTAACCCAGATCCGCCGCCGCACGGGTAATACCGTCAACGCACATGTGGCTCATGCTGCCGACCACCATCAGTTCCTTGATGCCTTGCTCGTCGAGGATCGCTTGCAGTTCGGTTTCGCGGAACGAGTTGACGAAGTGCTTGAGCACCACCGGCTCATCGGCGCGGTTGAGCACTTTCGAGTGCAACTTGGCGCCCTCGGAACCCGGGGTGAAAAACGGCGCGTCGGCTGAGGTGAATTCGTGGCGAATGTGTATTACCGAATCGCCGGCCTCGCGGAACGCGGCGATCAGCCGGGCGGCGTTGTCGGCAGCCGCGTCGGCACCGGCCAGCGGCCACTTGCCTTGGGGGAAGTAGTCGTTCTGGATATCGACTACGATGAGCGCTTGCTTGGCCATGGGTGTGTCCTCGATGGATTGGCTGGAAGTGGCTTCAGTATTGGCGCTGATCAGCGCTTCGAGGATTGGCCGCACCGACAATAGACAGGGGAAAACTGACAATGGGCGCAGAAAGGGCCGCCATCGCTGAGCTGGGCGTGCTGATCTATCCCGGTGCGCAGATGGCAGCGGTGCATGGTCTGACCGATCTGTTTGCGGTGGCCAACCGGATTGCCGCCGAACATCAGGCCGCGCAACTGCCGGTACTGCGAGTGAGTCATTGGCAGGTTGACGGTGAGCAGCCGCCAACGCGGATCTACACCAGTCATCCAGGTGACGATAGCGCTTTGCTGGCGGTGCTGATTCCACCCTCGATCGGCGGCTTTTCGGCGGCGCAAATGCCTGCCAGTCTGACGCAGTGGTTACGCGATCAGCATGCCCGCGGTGCTACGTTGGGCGGGGTTTGCGTAGGCTCGCTGTTGTTGGCTGAAAGCGGTTTGCTCGATGGCCGTAGCGCTACCACTCACTGGACTTCGGCCAAGGCCTTTGCCGAGCGTTATCCGAAGATCAGACTCAAGGCCGATACCCCGATTGTCGATGACGGCGACCTGATCACCACTGCCGGATTGATGGCGTGGTCGGAGCTGGGTTTGCGCCTGGTCAACCGACTGCTCGGGCCGAGCATCGCCACCGCCACTGCGCGATTCCTGGTGATCGAGCACAGTGACAGCGCGAGTGAGTGCGGGAGTAATTTTGCGCCGATTCTGAGCCATGGCGACGCGCCGATTCTCAAGGTTCAGCACTGGCTGCAAAGCACTGGCGCAACCGATGTTTCGCTGACGGCGATGGCCGAGCGGGCAGGCCTGGAGGAACGCACGTTTCTGCGCCGGTTTCGCGGGGCGACCGGGTTGAAACCCACCGAGTATTGCCAGCACTTGCGGGTGGGCAAAGCGCGGGAAATGCTCGAGTTCAGCAATGGCACCATCGATCACATTGCGTGGACGGTGGGGTATCAGGATCCGGGGGCGTTTCGCGGGATCTTCAAGAAGATCACCGGGCTGGCGCCGAGTGATTATCGGGCTCGGTTTGGTGTGATCCCAATCTCGAAAGCATCCATTACCTAATGTGGGAGCGAGCTTGCTCGCGAAAGCGGTGGGGGCTGTAAGTTTGATGTCGACTGACACGACGCCTTCGCGAGCAAGCTCGCTCCCACATTG
The DNA here is from genome assembly GCF_031882575.1 of Pseudomonas sp. VD-NE ins. Classification (NCBI taxonomy): domain Bacteria; kingdom Pseudomonadati; phylum Pseudomonadota; class Gammaproteobacteria; order Pseudomonadales; family Pseudomonadaceae; genus Pseudomonas; species Pseudomonas sp. VD-NE ins. The sequence continues at coordinate 5,902,562 of NZ_CP134772.1, read as the reverse complement.
AACTCTATAGGACTATAGGTCGTGCAATTTGCCGGTGTTTGGCGCGCGGTCGTGCAGATTGAAACAGGCGTGGTGCCAGCACGATTCTGGCAAGTTTTTGATTGGACTAGGATTTTTGTAGAGCGGCCGTTGGCCTGATCTCTGCACCTATCATCGCTACAGTCATCGAACCGATGGAAGGGGGACGCATGACCCCGACACCCCGCAGGAAAATCGTCGTCGCTCACTCGGTGCGCCCTGACGCGCCGCAGCATGAGGTACAGACCAACAAGGCGCTGGCACGATGGCTGGCGCAGATTCTCGGATGCAAATTCGGCGGCAGTTACGATTCGGACAAACATCGCGGCCGTGATCTGTATCTGCTACCGACGCAAACCATTGTCGGCACGGCCAGTGCTCAGCAACTAGGCATCAAGGGCCCCAATGATCTGTGGGGCGGTTTCGTCGAACACGACTTCATCTGCACCAAAGCCATCAGCCACGGTTTGCGCAGTCATCTGGCTCAGGCGCCGCAGGGCTGGTCGCCATTGTTTTCCGAGCGAACGCGCAATGTGGTGCTCGACGGCCTCAGCGTGTTCTCGCTGGAGGATGCGCGGCCCGCTGCCGAGCATTTGCTGTACAGCGGTCCCATACGCATGAAGCCAGTTCACGCCTGCGCCGGTCGCGGGCAGGAAGTGATCAAAAGCCTGGATGCTTTCGACGAAATCCTTGCCCGCCCTGACATTGCAAAGCAGTTCAGCGAAGGCGTGGTGCTGGAACAGGACTTGAGCGACGTCGTCACCCACAGCGTCGGCCAGTCATTCATCGGCGATAAAGTGCTGAGTTACTGCGGTGATCAATACTTGACCAAGGACGCCCACGGCGAAGAGGTCTACGGCGGCTCGAATTTGCTGGTGGTGCAGGGTGGGTATGACGAACTGCTGAAGCTCGACCTGCCCGACGATGTGCGTCTGGCCATTGAGCAGGCGCAGGTTTTCGACGCTGCCGCCAATGAAGCCTATCCGCGCTTCTATGCCTCACGGCGCAATTACGATATAGCCCAGGGTCTGGACAGCAATGGCAAACCCCGCAGCGGTGTGCTCGAACAATCGTGGCGCATGGGCGGTGCCAGCAGTGCCGAGGTCGCAGCGCTGCAAAGCTTTGTTAATGATCCAGACATGCGCGCGATCCGTGTGTCTTCGGTGGAAACCTACATCGATCAGCCGCTGCCGGCGGACGCCATCGAGGTATATCGCGGCCCGGCTGAGAACAGCGAATTTCTCCTCAAATACGTAACGGTCAAATCCTATGACGGCTAGAAGCGAAAGCATTCAAATCGACATTGATGATGAACAGATGAGCGGGACATTTCTCAGTCCCAAATCGAAAGTCCCGGGGGTGTTGTTCGTGCACGGTTGGGGCGGTAGTCAGGAACGTGATCTTGAGCGCGCCAAGGGCATCGCCGGTCTTGGTTGTGTGTGCCTGACCTTCGACTTGCGCGGGCATACCGGCGGCACCGGGATTCCGCTGACCCGCGTTACCCGTGAAGATAACCTGCGTGATTTGCTCGCGGCGTATGACCGCTTGCTCGCGCATCCGGCGCTCGACACCTCGGCGATTGCCGTGGTCGGCACCAGTTATGGCGGTTACCTGGCTGCGATCCTCACCTCGCTACGCCCGGTGCGCTGGCTGGCGTTGCGGGTGCCGGCGCTGTATCGCGACGAGCAATGGCATACGCCCAAGCGTGAGCTGGACAAGGCCGATTTGCGCGATTACCGCAGCACGCTGGTGCGCGCGGACACCAATCGGGCGCTGCATGCCTGTTCGCAATTCACCGGGGATGTGTTGCTGGTAGAGTCGGAAACCGACGATTACGTCCCGCATGCAGCGATCATGAGTTACCGCGCGGCGTGCCAGCAGACGCATTCATTGACACACCGGATTATCGATGGCGCCGATCATGCGCTGAGCGAGCCGGTTTCACAGCAGGCTTACACCTCGATTCTGGTGGACTGGATTACCGAGATGGTGGTGGGTGAACGGTTGAGCATTATCCAATCCTGAAGATCAAAAGATCGCAGCCTTCGGCAGCTCCTACATTTGAAATGTATTCTCCCTGTAGGAGTTGCCGAAGGCTGCGATCTCTTGATCTTGATTCTAATGTCTGGGTTTCTTCTCTATTCGCAGCGCCTTGGCCTTGGCCTCCACCAGCAGATACATCACCACCGTGATCAACAACGGCAACAGAAAATAAATCGCCCGATATGCCAGCAATCCCGCCACCAGACTGCCGCGCGAAGCCTCGTGTTGCAGCAGTGCCACGAACACCGCCTCCAGCACGCCAAGCCCCGCCGGAATGTGCGTGATGACCCCGGCGATCGCACTGATCAACAACACGCCCAGCACCAACGGATAATCGAGCTTGCTCGGCAACAAAGTGAAAATTACCGCCGCCATCAACGACCAGTTCAACGCGCCCAGCAGTAGTTGCAGGACCGCCATGCGCAACGACGGCAGATTGATTTCCACCCCGCGAATCGACCACTCGCGACGCTTGGAAAACTGGCACGCGGCGAGATAACCGGCGCTGATCAGCAGTAACAGCACACCAATGCCTTGCAACGCATCGCTGCTGACTTTCCATCCTGGCGGCATGCTCACCAGCCCGCTGCTGAACACCACGCCGGCAATGGTCATGTAGCCGAACCAGTTGGTCGCCAGGCTCAAACCGAGAATCTTGGCGATGTTGCTTTTGCTCACGCCAAGGCGCGAATACAGCCGATAACGCATGGCGATGCCACCGACCCACGCGCTCAAATTCAAGTTGAACGCATAGCTGATGATCCCCACCGGCAGAATCTGTTTCCAGGTCAGGTCCTGGCGAATGTAAGTGCGGCCGATCAGGTCGAAACTGGCGTAAACCAGAAAGCTCAGCAGGGTCAGGCTGGCGGCGATGATCAGCGTGCGCACCTTGAAGTCGGCAAGGGTTTGCAGCACCTCGGCCCATTCGATGCGCGTGGCGAACATCGTCAGCAACACGATCAGCGCGAGGAAAAAAAGCAGGGTCAACGGGCGCTTCCAGCGGCTCCATTTCGAATGGCTGGCTGGCGCCGCATGGCCGCTCGGATGCACTTCGGAATGGCTCATGAGCGGTCACCTCGAAACGGCTTAAGCCGGGGTTTATGCGCTGGCAACCATCCGGCCATCGCCGGGAAATGCCGCAGAAAGTGAAACACCAGAAACCCCACGGTCATGTGCCAGATGCGTCCGCGCGGGGACTTGCTGGCGTCCATGGCTTTACAGTGGTTCTGGCTGAGGTCTTCGAGGCGTTCGAACAGATGCTGATTGAACGCGCGATCGCGGATCAGCACATTGGCTTCCAGGTTCAGCGACAGGCTCAGCGGGTCGAGATTGCTTGAACCGACGGTGCTCCATTCTTCGTCAACCAGCGCGACTTTGCCGTGCAGCGGTCGCTGGCAATATTCGTGAATCTGCACCCCGGCCTTGAGCAGATAGTCGTAGGTCATGCGTGCCGCGAGTTTGGCCACCAGCATGTCCGGTTGGCCTTGCAGAATCAGGCGTACCTCGACGCCGCGGCGTGCCGCATTACGGATTTCCCGCAGCAAGCGATAACCGGGGAAGAAGTAGGCGTTGGCGATCACGACCCGGCGTTTGGCACGGCGCAGTACCTGCAAATACACATCTTCAATATCGGAGTGGTGCTGGTCGTTATCCCGGAACACCAGGCGCACCTGGCCGTCATGATCGTTGAAGGCCATTTCCGCACGGCGCTGGCGCCGACGCTGCCACCAGAAGCGTGCGCGTCCGGGACGACCACTTTGCAGCAGGGCAAAGTGGTGGATGTCAGCGACCACCGGGCCCTGGACTTGCACCGAGTAATCCTGCTTGGCTTCGGGGCCAAAGTCGGCCAGGTGATCGCCGGAAAAGTTGATCCCGCCAATAAACGCAATCAACCCGTCGACCACCACGATCTTGCGATGCAAACGGCGGAACCAGTTGGTGCGGATGCCCAAGCGTTTCGGTGCCGGATCGAAGATTTGCAGGTGCACGCCGGCTTCGCTCAGCGCGGTGAGATAACCGGTGCTCAATTCGCCGCAACCGAAGCCGTCGAAGCTCACGGTGGTGCGCACGCCTCGTCGCGCGGCGTCGATCAGAATCTCTTGCAACTCGGCGCCGACCTTGTCTTCGAAAACGATAAAGGTCTCGAGGAGGATTTCACTCTTCGCTGCGCGCATCGCCTCGAACACTCGCGGGAAATACTCCTCGCCGTTTTCCAGCAACTCGACGCGGTTGTTGCCCTGCCAGCTGTACTCCACATCAACGTGGCCGGGCTCACGTATCGGCGGGGTGATGGCGATCGGTTCCACGGCGGATTTCTCCAGCGGCGCGCTGCTCATAGTTCGATCTCTACCGATAAAGGAACGTGGTCGGAAAGGTGCGACCAGGGCCGATTCGCCAGGACTTTCGGCTGGCTGGCCTTCAGGTTGCGCACGTAAATACGATCAAGGCGCAGCGCCGGCAGGCGCGCGGGAAAACTGCGCGCCGGTTTGCCCTGATGCTCCGCGAACACTTCGCGCAGGCCGCAGGGCTTGAGTTGGGCATCGGCGCGCTGGCGCCAGTCATTGAAATCGCCAGCGACGATCACTGGTGCGTCGTCGGGCAACTCCGCCAAGCGTTGCATGAGCAAATCCAGCTGGGCGTTGCGATGACTTTCGCGCAGGCCCAAGTGCACGCAGATCGCATGGACCTCGGTGCCGTCACCGGGCAGACGCAGCACGCAATGCAGCAGGCCACGGTTCTCGTGGCCGCTGATCGACACGTCGAGGTTGTCGTGACGGATGATCTGGAATTTCGACAGCAGTGCGTTGCCGTGATCGCCCTCCGGGTACACCGCGTTGCGCCCATAGGCGAATTGTGGCCAGAGGCTGTCGGCGAGGAATTCGTACTGCGGCATCGTCGGCCAATTGTTGTAGCGCTTGGGATGCTGTTCGTGGGTACCGTGGACTTCCTGCAGAAACACCACATCGGCGGCGACGCTGCGCACGGCTTCGCGCAGTTCCGGCAGGATGAAACGTCGGTTGAGCGCGGTGAAACCCTTGTGGGTGTTGACCGTCAGCACGGTGAAGGTGCGCACTGACGGCGCGACCACGGAGCCTTCATCGGTAAAGCCAACCGGCTCTGGAATGCTCATGGCAGTACCCCTTCGGCAACAGGTTCACCGGGGGTGGTGGCGAGGTCTTTATCCAGCTCGAAACGATGCAGCAACTCGCGGGCGTCATAGGGCGCGCGGACTTTGATGTCGTTATCGAAATAGCAGAACACCTCTCGGGATTTACGCGCGCGCGGCTTCAGCCGGGGGGCGATCAGGTGCGCGTCTTTCGGTTGCTCGCCGTGGTGCCAGGCGTCAATGCGCTCGGCCCAGCGTTTGAGTGCCGGTGCGGTGTAGCCGCTGGCGTAGAGTTCCTCGGCACCGTGCAGACGCAGGTAGACAAAGTCGCTGGTGAGGTCTTCGCGATACGGCCATTTGTCCGCGGTGTCGGCGATCACCAGCGCGGTGTTGTGGCGTTTCAACAAGCGCACGAACTCGGGGTCGATGAAGCTCTCGTTGCGGATTTCCACGGCATGGCGCAGCGGCTTTTTGCGCCAGGCTTTCATGCTGGCGTGGCCGTGCAGGTGCGAATCGTGTTGATGGGCGAGGGTGGCGGCGGCGTCGGTGTCGTGGGGCAATAATGCGAGGAAGTGTTCGAAGCGCTCAGGCTCGAATTTGAAGTTTGGCGGGAATTGCCAAAGGATCGGCCCGAGCTTTTCCTTGAGTTCCAGAATTCCCGAAGCGAAGAAATTCGCCAATGGTTTTTCGATCTCGCGCAAGCGACGGATGTGGGTGATGAAGCGCGGCGCCTTGACGCTGAAGACGAAGTCGTCGGGTGTTTCGGCGTACCACTGCGCGTAACGTTCGGGCCGTTGCAGGGCGTAGAACGATCCATTGATTTCGATGCTGTTGACTGCTCGCGACGCGAACTGCAATTCGTGTTTCTGCGCCAGTCCCTTGGGGTAGAAGTCCCCGCGCCACGGTTCGTAGCGCCAGCCGGAAATACCGATGTGAATCGTTGCCATGCCGCCCTCCCGTTGAAAGTCCTCGTGTTGCCGATATCTTTTGATGACTGCGGGCGGGCCGGGAAAGTTTCGACGGTATTACGGACGGTCACGTCCAGGGCGAAGATCAAAAGCGCTCCCCCTCACCCCAACCCTCTCCCCCAGAGGGGGCGAGGGGGAAGGGAGCTGATCTTCGCGGTTTTGAAGGCCTGAGTTCGACTGTAGACTTTCAGGTCGGTGTAACAAGATCAGGCAACTCGGTCGGCTCCCTCTCCCTCTGGGAGAGGGCTGGGGTGAGGGTGCTCTTGAACTTGCTGTGCAATTACCGATCAGTTCCTTACAGGTTCAGCCAAGGGAGATCGGAGTTTTGTTCAAGTTCAGGATCGCCATTCTGCTGGGAGCACTGCTGTTTCTCGGCGCCAGTGAAATTGACGCCGCCGCATTGCCGGGCGTCCCGGCCACCACCGAAGAAGCGGCTAAACCCGAACCGATTGTGCAGGGCGGTCTGCTCGGTGCAATCAGTTCGAGCATCGACGACGTCCAGGACAAACTCGATCTCAACGAACATCTGGTCGATGCCTGGCGCCTGCGCGCCGATCGCGCCGCCGATGAAGTCGACAAACTGGTCAATCAACCGTCGAATCGCTCGGGCTGGAGCGTTGCCGGGGACTTCCTCACGCTGTCGGGTGTCTGGCTCGGCAGTTTCGCGTTATTGACCGTGCTCGGTAGTCTGTTGGCCAAGCGTCTGCGCGAAGGTCGCTGGTTGCGCACCCGTCAGCGTAGTCAGGATCTGATTGGTTACTTGCTGCCATACACCGTGCCGGCGCTGATCTGCCTGCCGTTGACGTTGTATGTCAGCCATTTTCTGCAAGCCTCGGTAGGGCGCGCGCTGGCGCTGTGTCTGGCCTACGCCACCAGCAGCGGCATCTTTTCCACCTCGATGTTGCTGTGCGTGGTGGTGATGTTCAACGTTGGCCATAAACGTCCGGCGGCGCGGATCATTCGTGATTATTGCCCGCGGCCGCTGTTCCTGATCGGCTTCCTCGCGGCGCTTAGCGATGCGCTGACCAGCCCACAGATCGCCCGACAACTGGGCGGTAACATCACCAGCAGTATCGCTGTGTTCACCGGACTGATCGCCTCGATCATTTTTGGCTTGCTGGTGATCCGCCTGCGCCGCCCGGTGGCGCATCTGATCCGCAATCGCTCGCTCAGTCAGCGTCTGAAACAACCCTCGTTGCAGGAGTCGCTGCGGATTTTCTCGGGGCTGTGGTACTGGCCAATCGTGTTGATGGTGCTGGTCTCGGCGGTCAATCTGATCGGCATCGGCGAGGACAATCAGAAAGCCCTGCGCTGCGCGCTGTTCACCACGGTGTTGCTGATCGGCACGGTGTTCCTCAGCACGATCCTGCAGCACTTGTTCAAGTCGCGAAAGGCCGAAGCGATCCAGCGCAGCAGCGCCTACAAGGAACGTTTTCTCAGCCTGTTGCATGCCTTGCTGAGGATCGTCATCGCTATCGTCTTCATCGATATCCTCGGGCGGATCTGGGGCGTGTCGCTGCTCGATTTTGCCCAGAGCAGCACGGTCGGAAGAGCCATCAGCAACGCGTTAAGCAGCATCGGCCTGATTTTCCTGGTGACGTGGCTGCTGTGGGTGGTGCTCGACACGGCGATTCAGGAAGCGTTGAAGCCGCCGCTCAGCAAGCGCGCAGCGCGCCAGCCGAGCACACGGGTGAAAACCATCCTGCCGCTGCTGCGCAACGCGATCAAAATCATCCTCGTGGTGATCTGCGCAATCACCACTATGGCCAATCTGGGGATCAACGTCGCACCGCTGCTGGCCGGTGCCGGAGTGGTCGGTCTGGCCATCGGTTTCGGTTCGCAGCAACTGGTGCAGGACGTGATCACCGGGCTGTTCATCATCATCGAAGACACCCTGTCGATTGGCGATTGGGTGGTGCTCGATTCCGGGCATGCCGGCACGGTTGAAGGCCTGACCATTCGTACCCTGCGTCTGCGTGACGGCAAGGGTTTTGTGCACTCGGTGCCGTTTGGTCAGATCAAAGCAGTGACCAACCAATCGCGGCAGTTTGCCTATGCGTTTTTCTCGGTGCAGTTCACCTATGACACGGACGTGGACAAGGCCATCGAGTTGATTCGCGAGACGGGCGATTCGATTCGTGAAGACCCGTTTCTCAAGTACAACCTGCAAGGACCGCTGGACGTTTTTGGCGTGGACAGGATGGATTTGAACGGTGTGGTGCTGACGGCGCAGTTCCGCACGGTCTCGGGTGGGCAATATGCGGTGAGCCGGGCGTTCAACCAGCGTTTGAAGAAGCTTGTGGATAACAGTCCGGTGGTGCATTTCGCGCAGACTTATCCACAGCAGGTTTTGTTGCCGAAGCGGTCGCCGCAGGAGGGGGAGGTGATTGCGACTGAGGTGCCGCAGGAATCGCGGACTTAACGTCGGGATTTGGTGTGAGTGCTGGCCCCATCGCTGGCAAGTCGAATCGTCGCACCGCAGCTCCCACAGTGATTTGTGGTGTGCCTTCTATTCCCAGCATCACCCAAAAACCTGTGGGAGCTGCGGTGCGACGATTCGACTTGCCAGCGATGAGGCCAGAACAGTCACCCTCAATGCCGGATCAATTTGCTGCGCACCTGCTCCATATCAATCTGATCCAGCTCCAGCCAAAATTGCTGCTTGCCGGCAATCTCCGCCGCCGCCGGCAAACCATCGCGATAGACCAAGCGATTGCTCACCAACGCCGGCACTTTTACCCCCGGCAACAACGTCCCGGCCAGGTTCAGCGGATCCACCCCGCACACCGCGACCAGACTGCCGTCATGCGGCCGTCGCCGCACTTCGCGCAATAATGGAATAGCCTCCGGCAAGGCAAACTGCTCGCCCGCCAGCCCACTGACAAATCGCCCGCCACGGATCTCGCCCCGTGCTTCCAGCCGATGAAACGTGCGCAGCAACTCGCGCCAACTCGGCAACCAATCCGCCTCACGCTCCAGCAAACGCCAGAACACCACGCCATAGCGCCGCAACAACGTCATCGCGACATGTTCCAGCGTCTCGCTGTTATCCACAGCCGCGCCACGCCGCAACAACGCCCAGCGCCCGGCATCATCCATCCCACCGACAAACGCCCCGCGGCCACGCCGACTGCTGCGTTGTTGGCGCTTGCTCGGCGGGGTGATCAACGCGCGCAGGCCGGCGAAGCTGTCGGCGTTCACCAGCCCGGCGCCGACCAGTTCCTGCAAAGCGATTTCCAGCTCGGTGCGCAGCAGGTGCGCTTCATGAATCAGCTCATCGAAAAACAACGCGCCGTGCTGGCTCAGCGCTTCAAAAACCTTTTGAGTTTTCGGCGACAGCTCGCTCACCGGCGTCTGCTCGGCCAACGCACTCCACAAACCGACCTGGCTGCGCGGCAGCAACACGATCGGCGTGCTGCGCAACGCCGTGCCGCTGACCTTTTGCCGGGCGCTCAGGCGTGTCCACACCAGTTTGCCGTTGCGGCACAAATCATCCAGCCAGCTCGGCGAATAATCCTTGAGCCGCGCCGGGAGAATGTCGCTGTCCCACGCTGAAGCCGCCGCCGCGTAGCCTTCGAACTGGCCGACAATCGCCGGCAACACGGTGCTGCCCTGACCGCGTGTGGAAGGCGAGAGATGCTGCCAGTCGAACAGAAACCGCATGAAATCCTGCAGCGCGACCGGTTCGATTTCCCGGCGCAGGCGCTTGACCGTGTAGCGATGAATGCGCGCGAGCAAGTGCCGTTCGCACCATTCTTCAACGTTGACCTTGGGCGTGAACTGACCGCGTAGCACGTACCCTTCGCGCTCCAGTTGGGCGAGCGCCTGATTGACTAGAGCGGCCGGCAACGCCAGCGGTTCGGCGATGGCAGGCAACGGTAACGGGCCGAACGCACCGAGGCGTGCGCGGATCACTTCGACCAGCGCTTCATCGAACGTCCAGGCCTCATCGAATCCCGGCAGCGCCTCCAGCCCGGCTTGCCATTTGGCCTGTGGATAAAGCGCTTGCAGACACGTCAGGCGTTCGCGGGCCAGCCATAAACAATGCTCGGCATCAATCTGCAGACGGCAGGCGCGACCACTGCTGGCCAGATTTTCCAGCCATGCACGCCAGCCTTCGTTCGCTTGCACTTCCGCTTCGCTGATGCACGCCAGGCTCATCAACGCCTCGTGCATTTCATCCACAGTGTTCGGTGTCGGCCACGCTTGTTCACGTACGGCGGTAATCGCGTCGGCATCCAGCGCACCGAGGTCATCGGTGGATTGCGGATCGCTCCAGCGCCGGTTGATCACCGCTTGGGTGCGACGTTCTTCCAGCGGCGCATCGTCGAGAAAGGTGTACGGCCGCGCGCTGAGAATTTCTGCCGCGAGCGGCGAGGGCGCCGGCAGGTCGCGGCTGATCAAACGCACCTCACCACGCTCCATGCGCCGCAGCAGATTGAGCCAGCCTTCGCTGTCCATCGCCTCGTGCAGGCAATCGTCCAGTGTCTGCTCGATCAGCGGGTGCTCGGGAATTTCCCGCTCGCCGGCGAGGTTTTCCAGGCAGGCGATCTGATCGGGAAACACGCTGGCGATCAGGTCTTCGCTTTTCATCCGCTGCAATTGCGGGGCAACTTTGCGCCCGCCGGTGAAACGCGGCAACGCCAGCGCCACCCCGGCATTCCAGCGCCAGCGCACGCCGAACAACGGCGCATCAAGCACAGCCTGAATGAGGATGTGCTCGGCGCTGTTGCTGTGCAGGTAGCGCCAGATATCGTCGAGTTCAAAGCTGTGGCTGGTGGACAGCGACAGGACGATCGCGTCTTCACTGGCGGCAGCCTGCAATTCGAAATTGAAGGTGCGGCAGAACCGCTTGCGCAGGGCCAGACCCCAGGCGCGATTGATGCGGCTGCCGAACGGCGAATGGATGATCAATTGCGTGCCGCCGGACTCGTCGAAAAACCGCTCCATCAGCAGCGTGTCCTGCGAGGGCAGGGCGCCGAGGGTTTGCCGGGCGCGGGCGAGGTATTCGACCAGTTGTTCGGCGCTGGCGCGGTTGAGGCCGAGGGTTTGCGTCAGCCAGTCGAGTGCCGGTTGCAGATCGCCGGGGCTGGCGCCGAGTAGCTCGTCGAGCTGTGCTTGCAGACGTGCGACAGCGAATGACAATTCATCGCTGCGCCCCGGTGCTTCGCCGAGCCAGAACGGAATGGTCGGCGGCTGGCCGTGGGCATCCTCGACGCGCACCTTGCCGGTTTCCACGCGCAGAATCCGATAGGACGTGTTGCCGAGCTGGAACACATCGCCGGCAATGCTCTCCACCGCGAAGTCTTCGTTAACGCTGCCGATGTTCAGGCCTTGCGGCTCAAGCATGACGCTGTAATCGGCATTATCGGGAATGGTGCCGCCGCTGGTCACGGCGGTCAGTTTCGCGCCACGCCGCCCCCGCAAAGTGCGGCTGACGGCGTCGCGGTGCAGGTAGGCGCTGCGGATGCCCTGGCGACCGTTGTAGCCTTCGGCGAGCATGCTCAGCAGGGCCTGATAGTGTCTTTCGTCGAGATCGCGATACGGTGAGGCTTGGCGGAACATCGCCAACAAGGCGTCCTCCGGCCATTCCTGGCAACTGACTTCGGCGATGATCTGCTGCGCCAGCACATCCAGCGGCGCTTCGGGAATGTGCAGGGTATCGAGTTCGCCTCGGCGCACACAGTCGAGCAAGGCGGCGCATTCGATCAGGTCGTCACGGGTGGTGGCGAACAGGCGACCTTTGGGCGTACCGCCGACCTGGTGACCGGAACGGCCAACGCGTTGCAAGAAGCCGGCGATGGAGCGCGGCGAAGCAATCTGGCAGACCAGGTCGACTTCGCCGATGTCGATGCCCAGTTCCAGCGAGGCGGTGGCGATCAACACTTGCAGTTCGCCGCGCTTGAGGCGTTGTTCGGCGTCGAGGCGAAACTCCTTGGCCAGACTGCCGTGATGCGCCGCCACCGCGTGCTTGCCGAGGCGTTCGCTGAGGTGCCGGCTCAGGCGTTCGGCGAGGCGCCGGGTGTTGACGAAAATCAGCGTGGTGCGGTGCTGGCGGGCGAGTTCGGCGAGGCGGTCGTAGACCCGCTCCCAGACATCATTGGCCATGACTGCCGACAACGGCACGGGCGGCACTTCGATACCCAGATCCCGTGACCGGGCGTGGCCAATGTCGATGATCTCGCAGGGACGGTCGTGGCCGACGAGAAATTGCGCTACGGCTTCGACCGGTTTTTGTGTAGCGGACAGGCCGATGCGGGTCAGCGGTTCGCTGCATAACGCCTGTAGTCGCTCAAGGCTCAGGGCCAGATGACTGCCGCGTTTGCCGGCGGCCATGGCGTGGATTTCATCGATGATCACTGTGCGCGTGGTGCCGAGCATTTTCCGCCCCGACTCCGAGCCGAGCAGGACGTAAAGCGATTCCGGGGTGGTCACCAGAATGTGCGGCGCCGATTTGCGCATGGCCGCGCGTTCTTTCTGCGGGGTGTCACCGGTGCGCACGGCGGTGGTGATTTGCAGCTCGGGCAGGTTCATCTGCCGCAGTTGCCCGGTAATCCCGGTCAGCGGGTTTTGCAGATTGATGCGAATGTCGTTGGACAGCGCTTTGAGGGGCGAGACATAGACCACAAGCGTTTCATCGGGCAGGCCGTCGGGATTTTCCAGGCCACGGTGGACGAGGTCGTCGAGCACAGCGAGAAACGCGGTGAGGGTTTTGCCCGAGCCGGTGGGCGCAGCGATCAGCGTCGAACGGCGCTGGCGGATCAACGGCCATGCGCGGGCCTGGGCGGCGGTGACCGTCGGGAAGGTTTTGCTGAACCAGGCGCTGACGGCGGGGTGAAAGCCTGCCAGGGCCGCGTCCGTGGGGATGGGCAGATTCATGGCTTAAGTTATGCGGGCGCGGATGGGAAGATGCAAGTACCGCTGGGGATCCCGGCTGTCTGATAGGGCCTCATCGCTGGCAAGCCAGCTCCCACAGGGTTCAGTGTCGGTTACATATTCTGTGAACAACAGCAATCCCTGTGGGAGCTGGCTTGCCAGCGATGAGGTCAGATAGCAACAGCACAAATCCTTGGGAAGTACACTTTACGGATGACGGTTGCGCACTAAACCCGCAAAATGCAACGATTCCGGCAATTATGGACGACGGTTCCACGAGATCCGTCGCTAAAGCCATCGTTCCAATCAGACTGGGCCTGCTGACTCTATGCGAATGCGCCTTATGTTACTGGGCGGCGGAAATGCCCTTGGGCAGGCGCTGATTCGCCTCGGTGCGGAGGAAGACATCGGTTTCCTCGCCCCCCGCCCGCCAGAAAACGGCTGGGATGCCGCGAGCCTGACCCAATTGCTCGACGACACCCGTCCCGATGCATTGATCAACCTCGCCTACTATTTCGACTGGTTCCAGGCCGAAACTGTCAGCGAAAGCCGTATGGCCGGGCAGGAACGCGCCATCGAACGTCTGGCCGAACTGTGCCAGCACCACAACATCGTCCTCGTGCAGCCCTCCAGTTATCGGGTGTTCGATGGCTCGCGTGCCACGGCGTACAGCGAAAAAGACGAACCGGTGCCACTGGGCCTGCGCGGTCAAGCGTTGTGGCGCATCGAGCAAAGCGTTCGCGCCACTTGCCCGCAGCACGTACTGCTACGTTTCGGCTGGCTGCTCGATGACAGCCCGGATGGCACCCTCGGACGTTTCCTCGCTCGTGCCGAGCAACCGGACGAATTGCTGTTGGCGGATGACCGCCGTGGCAACCCGACGCCGGTCGACGATGCCGCGCGAGTGATCATTTCGGTGCTCAAGCAACTCGACTGTGCCGCGCCACTGTGGGGCACTTACCACTACGCCGGCCACGAAGCGACCACACCGCTGGCGCTGGGCCAGGCCATTTTGACCGAAGCGCGCAGCCTGCACGCCCTGGCCATCGAAGCACCGACCGCCCAGGCCCACGCCGCGCGACCGGACGCTGCCGAGGAGCCGCAACACGCCGTGCTGGCCTGCAAAAAAATTCTGCACACTTTCGGGATCAAGCCGCGCGCTTGGCGTGCCGCACTCCCGGGCTTACTGGATAGGTTCTACCGTCATGGCTGAAGGGACTGTTTTAATCACCGGCGGAGCCGGCTTCATTGGCTCGCACCTCACCGACGCCTTGCTCGCCAAGGGGCATTCGGTGCGCATCCTCGATGATTTGTCGACCGGCAAGCGCAGCAACCTGCCGCTGGATAACCCGAAGGTTGAGCTGATTGTCGGCGATGTCGCCGATGCGGCGCTGGTGGCCAAGGCCATGCAAGGCTGCAGCGCCGTCGCTCACCTGGCGGCCGTGGCGTCGGTGCAGGCTTCGGTGGACGATCCGGTGAAGACTCACCAGAGCAACTTCATCGGCACACTGAATGTCTGCGAAGCCATGCGTCTGGCCGGCGTCAAACGTGTGTTGTATGCCTCCAGTGCGGCGGTGTACGGCAACAACGGCGAGGGCGCTTCGATCGATGAAGACACGCCCAAGGCTCCGTTGACGCCTTATGCCTCGGACAAACTGGCGGGCGAACACTATTTCGATTTCTATCGCCGCCAGCATGGTCTGGAACCGGTGATTTTCCGCTTCTTCAACATTTTCGGCCCGCGTCAGGATCCGTCCTCGCCGTATTCCGGGGTGATCAGCATCTTCAGCGAACGCGCGCAGAAAGGCTTGCCGATTACTGTGTTTGGCGACGGTGAGCAGACGCGTGATTTCCTCTACGTCGAAGATCTGGTCGATCTGCTGGTGCAGGGGATCGAAAAGCCTGAGGTGGACGTCGGTGCGGTGAACGTTGGCTGGAATCAGTCGATGAGCCTCAAGCAGATGCTTGAAGCGCTGCAAGCGGTGGTCGGTGAACTGCCGCCGATCAGTTATGGGCCGGCGCGTTCCGGCGACATCCGGCATTCGCGGGCCAACAACGCTCGCTTGCTGGAGCGCTTCAAGCTGCCGCAGCAGACGGCGATGAGCGTGGGGTTGGCGCGGTTGTTGGGGCGCTCCTGAAAAGAGCCCCTCATCGGAACGCCGCCCGCCTAGCCCTCTCCCAGAGGGAGAGGGGACTGACCGTAGCGTTTGTGAGAAATGCGCCGACGTGAAATACCGAGTCGAACTCAGGTTTTGAAGAATACCCAAATCGGCTCCCTTTCCCCCTCTCCCTGAGGGAGAGGGCTGGGGTGAGGGGGATAGATCTCAAACTCACCACGCATTCCAGGCAGACATGAAAAAGGCGCCCTTTGACAGGCGCCTTTTTCACGGCCGGAATATGTCGCTACTCCTGTGGCAAGGGGATGTTATCCCCCGATCAACTGCGTACGGTCGCCGTCAGTTCTATGCCTGCTCACCACCAAGCCTCATCCACCACCACGTGAACGTTCGGGCAATCGACTTAGAACTTATAGCCCAAACCGACCATGTAGATGAACGGATCCACATCGACGTTGACCCGTGCGCGAGTGCCCGGCGCAACGGCGTTGTTCTCGACGGTGGCGCGAGTGTCGATGTCGATGTAACGCACTTGGGCGTTGAGCATGATGTTGTCGGTCAGCATGTAGTCTGCGCCGACCTGCCAGGCCAGACCCCAGGAGTTTTTCGCCTTGAAGTTGCTGAAACCGTTGGCGCTGGCTTCGCTGCCGACGTGCTCGTCATAGATCCAGGTGTAGTTGATACCACCACCGACATACGGCTGGAACGGCGACTTCGAGTCCAGCGGGTAGTAGACGACGCTGAGGGTTGGCGGCAGGTGTTTCAGGGTGCCGAGCTTGCCGTTGGCCGCTGGCAGGGCAGTGCCCTTGAGTTTGACGTCATGCTCGAATGGCGTCGCCGCGAGCAACTCGAGGCCGACGTGATCGGTCAGCATGTAAGCGAAGTTCAGACCCAGTTGGGTGTCGCTGCTCATGGTCGCCTTGCCGCCCAGATTGGTGCCGCTCAACGGACCCTGATCGACCTTGACGCTGGAGCTGTCGGCCTTCGGGTTGACGGTGATTGCGCCGGCGCGGATGAGAATGTCACCGGCTTCGTGGGCGTGGGCGAGCGGGGCTGCGAGCGCGAGGGCAAACAGCGAAGCGCTGAGCAAGGACTTGTTCATGGGGGCTCCGAAAGGACGTTGGAAATGTCTGATGCCCTATGGTACGAAGCCAACTGATACGGTCTTTTGACTCAGCTCAATGAAACAGTGAAGGGGCAGATTTCTGTGGGAGCTTTGCGGGCCCCATCGCTGGCAAGCCAGCTCCCACAGGTTTTGTTGGTGATCACAAAATTTGTGAACGACTCAATCACTGTGGGAGCTGGCTTGCCAGCGATGGGGCCCTTACAGACAGCATAAAATTACCGGGAATTACTCCGGCAACTCATACACATAAATCTTGTCCGCATCCATCTGATACCCGGCATCCGCCAGTTCGCTGCTCGACGCTTTGACCTGCAACGGCCCCTCGACCCAGTACGGCTGATACAGCTCATCCAGCTTCACGCCCAACTCGCTTTTCACATGCACGATCTGGTTCGACGGCGGTGGCGGCACGTGAATGCAGGCGCCGAAATACGGCACCAGCAAAAAGTCGGTGGTGCGTCCCTCTTCATTGACTTCCAGCGGCACGATGTAGCCCGGCAAACGAATGTTCTGACCGTCGAGTGATTGCACCACCGGCGCATTCGGCAGGTCCTGCTTGGCGGCTGGCGCCGACTCGGCAGACAGCGCATCACTCATCTTCGACATGTCGTGCAGCGGGGTCATGTTCGGCACTTCCGGCGCGGCGTCCGGCGGGATCATTTCCGACCACGTCAGGTCTTTCGGCGCCGCTGCCCAGACGGGCAGGGCGATCAACAACAGCAGCGCGAGTGCAGCGCGGGGCATGGTGAACATCCTCATAAACGGATCGACAGGCCATCGGCCAGGGATTGGCGATAAGCGCGCCAGGCCGGCACGCTGCCCATCAGCAGCGCGGCCGCCAGAATGCCACCGAGCAGCGTCCATTCATACTCGCTCGGCCACGCCAGCGGCAGATACAAACCATAATTGGCCTGCACATAACCCTGTGCGGCGGCAATGCCGATGTACAGCAATGCCACCCCGGCAATCACGCCTGTCAGCGCCAGTGCAAACGCCTCGAGCACCAGCAGACTCGCGATGTGCCACGGCCGCGCGCCGACCGAACGTAGAATCGCCATCTCGCGGCGCCGCTCGTTAAGGCTGGTGAGAATCGCCGTGAGCATGCCGATCAATCCGGTCAGCACCACAAACAGCGAGACCACGAACAGCGCTTTTTCGGCGGTGCTCATCAGGCTCCACAACTCCTGCAAGGCCACGCCCGGCAGGATCGCCAACATCGGCTCGCCACGGAATTCGTTGATCTCGCGTTGCAGCGCAAACGTGGAAATCTTGCTGTTGAGGCCGAGCATGAACGCGGTGATCGCTTGCGGCGTCAGGTCCATGTTGCGCGCCTGATCTGCCGTGATCCGCCCATTGCCGCGCGCCGGCACGCCGTTGCGCCAGTCGATGTGAATCGCCTCCATGCCGCCGAGGCTGATGTGCAGCGTGCGATCGACCGGCGTGCCGGTGCGCTTGAGAATACCGACCACGGTGAACGGTTTGTCGTCGTGCTTGACCAGACTGATCGCCGCCACGCCGTGGGCCAGCACCAGTTGGTCGCCGAGTTTGTAATGCAGCGCATCGGCCACTTCAGCGCCGAGCACCACTTCAAACGGATCAGTCGCGAACGCGCGACCGTCAGCCAGCTCCAGATGCTGCTGGCGACCGTACTGGTAATGCTCGAAATAGGCTTCGGTCGTACCCATCACTCGGTAGCCGCGATGGGAATCGCCGAGGGACATCGGGATCGCCCACTTCACTTTCGGGTTGCTGGCGAAGTGTTCGAAGCTGTCCCAGCGGATATTGTTGGTGGCGTTGCCGATACGGAACACCGAGTACAGCAGCAGATTTACCGAGCCGGAACGGGCGCCAACGATCAGGTCGGTGCCACTGATGGTGCTGGCGAAACTGGCTTTGGCCTCGGTGCGCACCCGTTCAACGGCGAGCAACAGGCACACCGAGAGGGCGATGGCAAAAGCCGTGAGCAAAGCAGTGAAGCGGCGGTTGGCCAGGCTGGCCATGGCCAGACGAAACAGATACATCTCAGACCTCGGCAGACGTGGCGGCGCGATTGAGTTCGGCCAGGGACAGGTGACGGTCGAACAGCGGCGCCAAGCTCTGGTCGTGGCTGACGAACAGCAGACTGGAACCGGCCTCGCGGCATTCGGCGAACAGCAGGCGAATGAAGTTTTCCCGGGCGTCGTAATCCAGTGCCGAGGTTGGTTCGTCGGCGATCACCAGCTCAGGCTGACCAATCAATGCGCGTGCGGCGGCAACCCGTTGCTGTTGGCCGATCGACAGTGAATCAGCACGACGACTGAGGATGCTTTCATCTTTCAAGCCCAAGTGGGCGAGCAGGGTCGCGGCGGCTTGATCAACGCTGCCGTGGCGCTGTTTCGCCCGTTGCGCACGCAGTTTCGAGAAGTGACAGGGCAGCTCGACATTCTCGCGCACCGAGAGAAATGGCAGCAGGTTGAACTGCTGGAAGATGTAGCCGGTGTGATCGACACGGAACGTGTCGCGGGCGCCGGCGGAGAGTTCGGTGAGTTCCTGGCCGAGCAGGCGAATGCTGCCGCGACCGGGTTTCTGCACGCCGCCGAGCAGGCCGAGCAGGGTGGTCTTGCCGCTGCCGCTGGGGCCTTTGAGGAACAGGGTTTCGCCGGCTTCCAGACGAAACGCCGGGATGTCCAGCAGCGGCGGATGACCGGGCCAGTTGAAGCCCAGGTCGGACAGTTCGATGAGTGCTTGGGTCATGGCACCAGTTTCATGAGGTGAACACATAACCCCTGTGGGAGCGAGCTTGCTCGCGAAAGCGGTAGATCAGTCAATCCAGAGGCGCCTGACGAATCGCATTCGCGAGCAAGCTCGCTCCCACAAGGGTATTTCGGTGAGGCTTAGAATTTCAGCGAGGCAGCCTTGGCCGTCACTTCGGTGCCTTGCTGGCCGCTGGCGCTGATCAGTTGTACCTGAATTTTCTGCGTTGCCGGGAAGGTCTTGAAGACGTTCGTCAGATCCAGCGTCTTCAGCGCGCCCGGCGTGGCACAGCTGAATTGGTAATGCGCATGGATTTCGCTGTGGTCATGGTGATGCTCGTGACCGTCCTTGTCCGCTTCATCTGCGTCATGGTCGTCTGCATCCGGCTTGTCGTCGAACAACGGGCTTTCCAGTTCCTGGCTGACGACTTTGCAACCGGCAGCAGACGGCAGGCTGAACAGAGCCAGCGGTTTTTCCAGTTGTGCGCGGGCGGCAGCGACTTTGGCCTTGTCGGCATCGCTGGTGGCGACGTGTTCGAAACCGACGAGGTTCATCGCCGGGCTTTCCAGCTCCAGCTCCAGGGTCTGACCATCCAGCGCGGCGTTCAGTCGACCGACGCCATGTTCGTGCGCGCCAAGGCTGCCGTGTTCATGGTCGTGATCGTGCTCATCGGCAGCGTGGGCGATGGCCAGCGGCAACAGGGCAAACGGCAAAGCGAGCAGCAGACGACGCATGGCGGTCTCCGGGAAGTAAAGTGAAGAGTTTGTTATGTAATCTTATAACGAAAGTGCGCAGAGTTTGCCCGTGCGCTTGGCGTTGCACAAGTCCCGTGGGAGCATGCAGGTCAGAAATGTGCGGGAGCGAACTCAATGTTGCGGATACGCGGAACCGTCGGCGATGTGCCGGTGGACTTGACGGTAGAGTTGGATGACAACGACTGGGCGAAGCTCGGTTCAGCGCTGAATGGGCAGGCGCCGGTCGCTCAATCTGAGGCGGTTGCATCAGCCCCAGCGACGAAACCGCTGAATCAGGACGATGCCTTGTGGCAACTGGCCAAGGATCTGTTGCGCAAGGCCGGGCAACTCAGCGGGCCGGATCTGCTTGATCAACTGGAAGGCTTGACCGGCAGCGCGGCGGCGGGCAAGCGCTTGTTGGTGCGCTTGCGCCACAGTTCGGACGTGAAAGTGGTGAGTGGCGGGGATACGCCGCTCTACAGCTGGATCGAATGAACCGCAAAAGATCGCAGCCTGCGGCAGCTCCTACAAGGGTGTACACGATCCCAATGTAGGAGCTGCCGCAGGCTGCGATCTTTTGATCTTAATAAAGCGCAGCAAACATCTTGCGGCGGTACATCGTCACCAACGGATGATCATTGCCCAGCAGCTCGAACACCTGCAGCAAGGTCTTGTGCGGCAGACCTTCGCCATAGTTGCGGTTGCGGATAAACAGCTTGAGCATCGCCTCCAGCGCCGCTTCGTACTGCTGACGAGCCAGTTGCTGGATCGCGAGTTGATACACCGCTTCGTCGTCCTGTGGATCTTTCGCCAGGCGCGCTTTCAAATCAGCGGCATCCGGCAGGTCGCGAGCCAGACCGAGGAACTTGATCTGCGCCTTGGCTCCGGCCAGTGCAGCCTTGTGCTCATCACTCTTGACCGCATCCAGCACGGTTTGCGCTTCATCCAGTTCGCCGCGCTCAGTCAGGCAACGCGCGTAGAGGATCAGTGCCTTGGCGTTTGTGTTGTCCTCAGTGAGCATCACCACCAGCGCTGCTTCGGCATCGGCGTAACGGCCGTCATCGAACAACGCTTGAGCCTGTTCGAACGGATCGGTGGCGGCCGGCGGTGGCATTTGCACATGCGGCTCAAGCAAGGCGCGCACGGCGGATTCCGGTTGTGCACCGGCAAAGCCGTCGACCGGTTGACCGTCCTTGAACAGCACCACGGTCGGCAGGCTGCGAATACCAAAGCGGGCGACGATGTCCTGCTCGATGTCGCAGTTGACCTTGGCCAGCAGCAACTCGCCCTGATAACTCTCGGCAATGCCCTGCAGCATCGGCATCAACGCCTTGCACGGCGCACACCATTCGGCCCAGAAATCCACCAGCACCGGTTTGTTGAAAGAGGCCTCGATCACCGACTGGTCGAAATCGGCCGTCGTGGCGTCGAAGATGTACGGCGTTTGCTCACTCATGGGGAATCTCGTCAAAGCGTGGATGGGGCAACTATACGGCTTGGCGGGGGGTGGCCGGAAGCGGGGCAGATTTGAGAGGTGTACCGCTAGGCAGGACGCCATCGCTGGCAAGCCAGCTCCCACAGGGTTCTGTGTCGTATACGAAATGTTGGTTCGACTAGGTCACTGTGGGAGCGGGCTTGCCCGCGATGCTTTTGGCTAGCGCCGCGCGTGGTACAGGCTGACATGCCGAAATTCCTCAGGCTCGGCCAGATCCGGCAAGGTCAACGCCTCAAGCATTTCAATACGCTCATACAACGGATGGCGAAAATCCCGAACCCGTGAATCCGCCACCAGCGCTTCACGGCCACGACTTAAGAACGCATCAAGCAACGGCAGATTCGCCCGGTCGTACAACACGTCCGCCACCAGAATCAGATCAAACCGATCGGCCTCGGCAAAGAAATCCGTCGAATAACGCATTTGCACATCATTGAGCTCGGCGTTCGCTCTGCACGCGGCAATCGCCAGCGGATCGAGATCGCACGCCACCACTTCCAGCGCCCCGGCCTTCACCGCCGCGATCCCGGCAATTCCGGAACCGGCGCCGAAATCCAGCACACGCTTGCCACGCACCCACTCGGGGAACTCGGCCAGGTAACGCGCCACCGCCAGACCGCTGGCCCAGCAGAATCCCCAATACGGTGGCTCGTGCAGAATTCGCTGGATTTCTTCCTGACTGAATTGGCGATCCATGTTGTCGCCATCAATCAGCCACAACTTTAAATCGGTGTCCGGCAACGCACAGACCTTGAGTCTGGCGTCGCCGAGCAATTCACCTAACGCCTGTTGCAGGTCGAGCGGTGCAGTCATGGTGCTTTGACAAATTGCAGTTGGCCCAGCGCCTGAGTGGTCGGCTGGCTGATGGTTTGCGACGGCAGGTGCAGGATCAACTGACCGGACTGGCTGGCGCGGCCGCGCAGCTCAACCCGCGCGCCGGCCGGGAAGGCGTCCGGGTTGAAGCGCAGGCGAAACGGCAGAACCTGGTTGTTGCCGATCAGGCTGGAACTGGCGAGCAATTGTTGCGGGCGATCCTTTTCGTCGATCACCAGCAGCGCCAGTTCGACTTCGGCGCCGGCCGGTACGCCTTGCAGGGTGCCGCTCAGTTCCCGTTGATAAGCCGGCAGCGGGCCAAGCTCGGCGGCCTCTTTGGCTTTTTTCTGCGCTTGCTGCGGCGCAGGTCCCGGCGTTGGCGGCTGGGGCTTGGGTGCATCGCTGCCACAGGCCACCAGCAGGCTGAAAAGACTGAGCAAAACGAGCGGACGTAACGGCATTGGATGCTCCGGCAAAATGAAATCCATGGATCAAACGATCATGCCGTTCTGTATACCGCAAAGCCTATGGCTTGTCTTGCCACCGGGATGCGCTACCATGGCCCTCCCTTTTTTTGTTGCCAGCCACCATGCACTGTCCCTTCTGCGGTGCCAACGACACCAAGGTCATCGACTCGCGTCTGGTCGCCGAGGGCGAACAGGTGCGCCGCCGGCGTGAATGCCTGGCCTGCGGCGAGCGTTTCACGACGTTCGAGACGGCCGAACTGGTGTTGCCGCGCCTGATCAAAACCGACGGCAGCCGCCAACCGTTCGACGAAGAAAAACTCCGCGCCGGCATGCAACGCGCCCTGGAGAAACGTCCGGTGAGCGTCGAGCGCCTCGAATCCTCTCTGGTTCACATCAAGCACAAGCTGCGCGCCACCGGCGAGCGCGAGGTCAAATCCCTCGTGGTCGGCGAACTGGTCATGGCCGAGCTGCAAAAGCTTGATGAAGTCGCCTACATCCGTTTCGCTTCGGTGTACAAGCGCTTTCAGGACCTCAACGAATTCCGCGAAGAGATCGACCGCCTCGCCCGCGAACCGGTGAAAGAATGACCACCGTCGCCGAGCAGGCCATCCTCGATGCCCACTTCATGGCCCGCGCGCTGGAACTGGCGCGCAAAGGTCACTACACCACGCACCCCAATCCTCGGGTCGGTTGCGTGGTGGTGCGTGACGGGCTGATTGTCGGCGAAGGCTGGCATGAACGCGCCGGCGAACCCCACGCCGAAGTCCATGCGTTGCGCGCCGCTGGTGAACTGGCCCGTGGCGCTACTGCTTATGTGACCCTCGAACCGTGCAGCCACCACGGGCGTACGCCGCCGTGTGCCGATGCGCTGGTGAATGCCGGTGTCGCTCGTGTGGTGGCAGCGATGCGTGATCCCAATCCGCAAGTTGCCGGTCGTGGTTTGCAGCGTCTGGCCGATGCCGGTATCGCCACTGAAAGTGGTGTGCTGGAAGCCGAAGCCCGTAGGCTCAATCAAGGTTTCCTGAAACGCATGGAACACGGCTTGCCGTTTGTGCGGGTCAAGTTGGCCATGAGCCTTGACGGTCGCACTGCGATGGAAAGCGGCGAGAGCCAATGGATCACCGGCCCGGCCGCACGTTCGGCCGTCCAGCGTTTGCGCGCTCAGGCCGCCGTGGTGCTGACTGGCGCCGACACGGTGCTGGCCGACGGCGCGCGTTTAACCGTGCGTGCCGACGAGTTGGGTCTGGATGCCGAGCAAACCGCGCTGGCCATGAGTCGCCCGCCGCTGCGCGTGCTGATCGACGGCCGCCTGCGGGTGCCGCTGGATGCACCGTTCTTCAAGGCCGGCCCGGCGTTGGTCGCCACCTGTGTCGCGATCGAAGAGCAATACGCTCACGGCCCCGAGTGCCTGATCGTGCCGGGTGAAGACGGCCAGGTCGATCTGCATCAATTACTGATTGAACTGGCCAATCGTGGCACCAACGAAGTGCTGGTCGAAGCTGGCCCACGCTTGGCCGGAGCCTTTGCTCAGCTTGGTCTGGTCGACGAGTTCGTGATCTTCATCGCCGGCAAGTTTCTCGGTTCCACGGCGCGTCCGCTGCTGGACTGGCCGCTGGCCTATATGAAGGACGCCCCGGAGCTGAAAATCATTGAAATTCGCGCGGTGGGCGATGACTGGCGAGTCACTGCCATCCCTGTTCTTTCGCCGAGCGTATAATTCCCGGCCATCGTTATTACGCTGGCTCAGTTCTCAAGGAGAACCCCATGTTTACCGGCATTATCGAATCCATCGGCAGTATCCGCGCACTGACCCCAAAGGGCGGTGATGTGCGGGTCCACGTCGCCACCGGCAAGCTCGACCTGAGCGACGTCAAACTCGGCGACAGCATTGCAGTCAACGGCGTTTGCCTGACCGCCGTTGAGCTGCCGGGCGACGGCTTTGCCGCCGACGTCAGCCGCGAAACGCTGGACTGCACCGCCATGAACGACCTGAAAAGCGGCAGCCCGGTCAATCTGGAAAAAGCTTTGACCCCGACCACCCGTCTCGGCGGGCATCTGGTCAGCGGCCACGTCGACGGCGTCGGCGAAATCGTCTCGCGCAGTGACAATGCCCGCGCCGTGGAATTTTGCATCCGTGCGCCGAAAGAGCTGGCCAAATACATCGCTCATAAAGGCTCGATCACTGTCGACGGCACCAGCCTGACCGTCAACGCGGTCGATGGCGCCGAGTTCATGCTGACGATCATTCCGCACACCTTGAGCGAAACCATCATGGCGTCGTACAAGCCAGGTCGCCGGGTGAATCTGGAAGTTGACTTGCTGGCGCGGTATCTGGAGCGCCTCCTCCTCGGCGACAAGGCCGCAGAGCCGAGCGCTGGTGGCATCACCGAAAGCTTTCTGGCCGCCAACGGCTATCTCAAATCCTGACTGAAGGGGGTGCCTTGTGGCGCTCAATAGCATCGAAGAACTGGTTGAAGACATCCGCCAAGGCAAGATGGTCATCCTCATGGATGACGAAGACCGCGAGAACGAAGGCGACCTGATCATGGCCGCCGAATGCTGTCAGGCCGAGCACATCAACTTCATGGCCAAGCACGCCCGTGGCCTGATCTGCATGCCGATGAGCCGCGAGCGCTGCGAACTGTTGAAGCTGCCGCTGATGGCGCCGCGCAACGGTTCCGGTTTCGGTACCAAGTTCACCGTCTCGATCGAAGCCGCCGAAGGCGTGACCACCGGCATCTCCGCCGCTGACCGTGCGCGCACCGTGCAAGCGGCTGCCGCCAAGGACGCCAAGGCTGAAGACATCGTCAGCCCGGGCCACATCTTCCCGCTGATGGCCCAGGCCGGCGGCACCCTCGCTCGCGCCGGTCACACCGAAGCCGCTTGCGACCTCGCGCGCATGGCCGGTTTCGAGCCGAGCGGGGTGATCTGCGAAGTGATGAACGACGACGGCACCATGTCCCGTCGGGCCGAACTGGAAGCATTCGCCGCTGAGCACAACATCAAGATCGGCACCATTGCCGACCTGATTCACTACCGGATGATCCACGAACGTACCGTTCAGCGGATTGCCGAGCAGCCACTGGACAGCGAACTGGGCCAATTCAACCTGGTGACCTATCGTGATTCGGTGGAAGGCGATGTGCACATGGCGCTGACCCTGGGCACCGTTTGCGCTGAAGAACCAACGCTGGTTCGCGTACACAACATGGACCCGCTGCGCGACCTGTTGATGGTCAAGCAGCCGGGCCGCTGGAGCCTGCGCGCCGCCATGGCTGCGGTTGCCGAGGCGGGCAGCGGTGTGGTGCTGTTGCTCGGTCACCCGCTCGATGGCGACGTGTTGCTGGCGCATATCCGTGAAACCGGTGATCAGGCAGCGCCGAAAAAGCCGACGACTTACAGCATCGTCGGTGCCGGTTCGCAGATCCTGCGTGACCTCGGTGTACGCAAAATGCGCTTGATGTCTGCGCCAATGAAATTTAATGCGATATCCGGTTTCGATCTGGAAGTTGTAGAATACGTGCCCTCCGAATAATGACCGGTTGTTTCCGGACCCGAATTCGCGGCAAATAAATCACTGAGGGACGCGTAGCAGACGCGTCCCGGCTCTTTAAGAGAACTGACGAATGACCCTGAAGACCATCGAAGGTACCTTCATCGCCCCTAAAGGCCGCTACGCTTTGGTAGTGGGCCGCTTCAACAGCTTCGTTGTTGAAAGCCTGGTCAGCGGTGCAGTTGATGCCCTGGTTCGCCACGGCGTGAGCGAAAGCGACATCACCATCATCCGCGCACCTGGCGCCTTCGAAATCCCGCTGGTAGCGCAGAAAGTCGCCCAGAAAGGTGAGTTCGCAGCCATCATCGCCCTCGGCGCGGTCATTCGTGGCGGTACTCCGCACTTCGAATACGTGGCAGGCGAGTGCACCAAGGGTCTGGCCCAGGTGTCCATGGAATTCGGCGTTCCGGTCGCTTTCGGCGTCCTGACTGTTGATTCCATCGAGCAAGCCATCGAACGTTCCGGCACCAAGGCCGGTAACAAAGGTGCCGAAGCTGCCCTGTCCGCACTGGAAATGGTCAGCCTGCTGGCACAGTTGGAGGCCAAGTGATTAGCGACGAAAGCGATCGTTTCAACCCGCGCGAACCGCGTCCAACGGACGCCGGCAAGCCTTCGAAAAGTGAAAAGCGCCGCGCTGCCCGTCAGCTGGCGACTCAAGCGTTGTACCAGCGCCATATGGCCAGTACTTCGCTGAACGAAATCGAAGCGCAGTTTCGCGTCGACAACGATTTCACCTTCGCCGATGCCAGCTACTTCCACGACATCCTGCACGGTGTTCCGGCCAGTCTGACCGAGATCGACACTGCGTTGGCGCCGTGCCTGGACCTGACCATCGAAGAGCTGGACCCGGTTGAACTGTGCGTACTGCGCCTGTCGACCTGGGAACTGCTCAAGCGTGTCGACGTGCCATACCGCGTTGTGATCAACGAAGGGATCGAGCTGGCGAAAGTCTACGGTTCCACCGACGGTCACAAGTTCGTCAACGGTGTGCTCGACAAGCTGGCTCCGCGCCTGCGTGAAGCTGAAGTGAAGGCGTTCAAGCGCTGATCGGCGCTTGAATCCTTTGTCTCAGCCATGGGCGAGTTTGAGCTGATCCGCAATTTCTTCGCCGCCGCGCCTTGTGCGCAGGGCGGCGAAGGCGTTGCTCTGGGGATCGGCGATGACTGCGCCTTGCTCGCTGTGCCCCCCGGGGAACAGCTGGCGATCTCTACCGATACGCTGGTGGCCGGTGTGCATTTCGCCGACCCCTGCGATCCGTTTCTGCTCGGTCAGCGCTCGCTGGCCGTCGCGGTCAGCGATCTGGCCGCCATGGGCGCCACGCCCGTTGCCTTTACCCTTGCCCTGACTGTACCGACGGTGACCGCCGATTGGCTGCAAGCCTATGCCAGCGGTTTGAACCGCATGGCGCAGCGCTGCGGCGTTGCGCTGGTCGGCGGCGATACCACGCGCGGGCCGTTGAGTCTGACGGTAACTGTGTTTGGTCGAGTGCCGGCGGGTCAGGCATTGACCCGTAGCGGTGCGCAGCCGGGCGATTTGCTGTGTGTCGGCGGAGAACTGGGCAATGCGGCCGGCGCCTTGCCTTTGGTGCTCGGTCAGCGTGACGCCGAACCTCATATCGCCCAACCGCTGCTCGATCATTACTGGTCGCCGCAACCGCAACTCGCCCTCGGCCAGGCCCTGCGTGGCAAAGCCACGTCGGCGCTGGACATCTCCGATGGCCTGCTCGCCGACTGCGGTCACATTGCGCTGGCCTCAAAGGTGCGACTTGAGATTGAACGCGAGCGTGTACCGCTGTCGGATGCATTAGTGGCGTTCCTCGGTCAGCGCGGCGCCGAGCGTGCCGCGCTGAGCGGTGGCGATGATTACGTGCTGGCGTTCACCTTGCCGTCCGTCGAGTTGCCGGCACTGATGGCCAATGATTGGCCGATCCATGTGATCGGTCGTGTGGCAGAAGGTCAGGGCGTGATTCTGCTTGATCGCGAAGGGCACGACATCACCCCGCAAATCCGGGGCTATCAACATTTTCAGGAGACACCGTGACAGATCACCCGAAACAGGTTCCGGCCGAATTCGTTCCGCCGTCGGTCTGGCGCAATCCCTGGCATTTCCTCGCGTTCGGTTTTGGTTCCGGCACCTTGCCGAAAGCCCCGGGCACGTGGGGTTCGTTAGTTGCGCTACCCTTCATCCCGTTGTGGCAGATGCTGCCCGACTGGGGTTACTGGCTGATGCTCGGGATCACCATGCTGTTCGGCTTCTGGCTGTGCGGCAAAGTGGCTGACGATCTGCGGGTACACGACCACGAAGGCATCGTCTGGGACGAAATGGTCGGCATGTGGATCACCCTGTGGCTCGTACCGGAAGGCTGGTACTGGTTGCTCGCGGGTTTTCTGGTGTTCCGCTTCTTCGACATTCTCAAGCCGTGGCCGATTCGCTGGATCGACCGGCATGTGCATGGCGGCGTCGGCATCATGCTTGACGACGTGCTGGCCGGTGTGTTTGCCTGGCTGGCGATGCAGGGTCTGGTGTGGGTTTTCGCCTGATTCCAAGGGATATCGGGGTCAAGTGAGGGGACGAGGGATGGCTCGACGCTGGTTGGCGTTAGTGGTTTTGGCTTTGCTGAGTACCGTGGCCGGTGCGCAGGAAGTTGCGCCGACGCCGGCGGTCATCCATCTGGCCAGCGAAGACTGGCAAGACTACACCGCTGCCGACGGCCATGGTCTGGCTTGGGACGTGCTGCGCAAGGTGTTCGAGCCGGCCGGGGTCAAGCTGGATATCCGCAGCGTGCCTTACACTCGTTCGGTCGGGCTGGTGCAGTTGAAGGAAGTCGACGCGCTGGTTGGCTCCTACCGCGACGAGGCCGAGCAGGTCTTGTATCCGCACTGGAACTTCGATTCCGACCACATCTATGCATTGGGGCTGGCGAGCAATCCGTCGCCCACCCAGGCGACGCTGGGCAAGTATCGTCTGGCCTGGGTGCGTGGTTATCGCTACGAAAACTACCTGCCGAATATCAAGCGTTACAACCAGATCGAGCGGCGTACCGGGATCCTGTCGATGCTCAAACAGGGGCGGGCGGATTACTACATCGATGCGCTGACCGAGATTGAAGCGGTGGTGAAAACCGCAGCCGATCCAGCGCAGTATCGCTATTCACACCTGGCCGAGCTGCCGCTGTTTATCGGGTTTGCCGACACTCCACAGGCGCGAGCGCTGATGGCGCTGTACGACCAGCGTATGGAGCAGTTGGTGAAGAGCGGCGAGTTGAAGCCGATCTTCGAGAAGTGGAAGCAGCCGTATCCCTTCACCTCGAATTGACCACGTACTCGCGGTGCATGCCAAACCCTGTGGGAGCTGGCTTGCCAGCGATAGCGGTGGGTCAGTCCCCAGAATGGCTGCTGATAGAACGCCATCGCTGGCAAGCCAGCTCCCACAGGGATCGACGTGTCCGTGGGTAGTTATCAAACTTTTTGATCGTTATGCCCGATAATTCAGCCTAAGCGTCTGTAGGAACCTGCTGTTACAATGCCGGCCTGCGAATTTTCAGACTCTTTAGATCAGGAGCACACCGGTGCCTGTCGTCTTTGTCGCCGCTTCCAAGCTGCCAACGCCTTTTGCGCAATTCACCATGCACGGTTTTCTCGATGAAGCCACCGGTCGCGAGCACGTCGTGCTGAGCCTGGGTGAAATTGCTGACGGTGCTCCGGTTCTCGGCCGTTTGCACTCCGAATGCCTGACCGGCGATGCCTTGTTCAGCCAGCGCTGCGACTGCGGTTCGCAACTGGAAGGCGCGCTTAAAGCCATCGCCCGTGAAGGCCGTGGCGTGTTGCTCTACCTGCGCCAGGAAGGTCGCGGCATCGGTCTGCTGAACAAGATCCGCGCCTATGAGTTGCAGGACGGCGGCGCCGACACCGTTGAAGCCAACGAACGTCTGGGCTTTGCCGCTGACCAGCGCGACTACGCGATGTGCCTGCCGATGCTTGAACATCTGGGTGTGAAGTCCCTGCGTCTGATGACCAACAACCCGCGCAAGGTCAAAGCCTTGACCGACATGGGCATCACCGTCGCCGAGCGCGTGCCGTTGCACACCGGTCACAACCCGCACAACAAACTCTACCTGGCGACCAAAGCCAGCAAGCTCGATCACATGATGGGCAACGAGCATCAGGGCGAGGTCGATCGCGCGTGACGCGGGGTCAGGTGCGGCGCCGGTTGTCGGTCGATTGGTGGAAATACCTCGCGCTGGCGCTGGTGCCGCTGTTCGTACTCAACGCTTTGTTTGGTCAGGGCGAAGGAATTCTGCCGGTATTGGCGATGCCCTTCTTTATTGCCGGCGTTGCGTCAATGTTTGTCAGCCTGAAGTTTTTCGGCCGATACAAACACGCGCTGATCGCCACGCAAAAAGCCCTCGATACCGCGGATGAACCGGCCGCGTGGATCGCCCTCGCAGCCCGTCGTCGTGCGGCTTTTCTCGTGGCAGCCTTGCCGGCGTGGATCGGTGCCTTGGCGGTGTTTGTCGGTCTCGAAGCCGTACCGCTGATGCTGCTGGCGCTGTCCACTGCAGTGCTGTTTTATCTCTACCGTATCCCGCGTCAACTCGGCTGATGCGCCGTCTGTGGCTGGCGGTTCTGCTGCTGGCCGTCTCGGCTCCGGTGCTGGCGGGCCTGCGGGTTGTCAGCCTCGCGCCGTCCCTTTCTGAAATCGTCGTTGAGCTGGATTCCGCTGATCTGTTGGTCGGTGTGCTGGATGCCGGTGAGCGGCCGGCTGAAATTGCCAGCGTCCCCTCTGTCGGCCGCTATGGCCAACTCGACATGGAACAGCTACTGAGCCTCACGCCTGATTTGTTGTTGCTGTGGCCCGGCAGTGTCGGCCCGGCGCAACGTGATCAATTGAAACGTCTGGGTATCCCGACCTTCGTCGCTGAACCGCATTCCCTCGAACAACTCACCACCCAGATTGAAGCCATTGCCGCGCAATTGGGCCGACCTGATCGTGGGCTTAAACGAGCGACGGCGCTGCGCCAACAACTCGCGGAACTGCGCCAGCGCTATCGCCGGGACGTGCCGTTGCGGGTGTTCTATCAGGTTTGGGACAAGCCGCTGTACACCGTCGGCGGTGGGCAGATCATCAGCGATGCGCTGGAAGTGTGCGGGGCGCGGAATGTGTTCAGTGATCTGGCCTTACCTGCGCCACAAGTCAGCATCGAAGCGGTATTGCAGAGAGATCCGGAAGTGATTCTGGCGAGTGATCAGACGCAGTTGAATGCGTGGAAAACCTGGCCACAGGTGGCGGCGGTGAAGCGAGGTAATCTGTTGCTGATCACCGACAAAGGCCTTGAACGCCCCAGCGGCCAGATGATCAGCGCTACCGCGAAACTCTGCCAATTGATCGCGCCGGACAGGTAACCCTGTAGGAGCTGCCGAAGGCTGCGATCTTTTGATTTTGCTGTTTGACTGAGTCGGAATCGCCGAAGATCAAGATCAAAAGATCGCAGCCTTCGGCAGCTCCTACAGGGGATTTCAGTGGGTTTCGGGGGTCCAGGTGACACCAAACATCCACACCCGACCTTCCTCGCGATAACCATACTGGCTGCCGTCGTAGCTGTAATTTGCGCGGCTGTAGCCCTTGTCGAAAAGGTTATCCACCTTCAGATCCAGCTTGATCTCGCTGTTCAGCGCCCAACTGCTGCGTAAGCCGAACAACGCATAACCACCCAGCGGGTTTTCATTTTTCAGATCGTCATAACTGCTGCTCACCGCCTGCCAACTGGCACCGAGGCTGACTTGATCAAACTGCCGATCAAGATCCCAACTCAACGTCCGACGAGCACGCCGGGCCAAGGTGTGCCCGGTATCGCGATCACGCGGATCGATGATCGAAACGCCAAGGTTGCTCTGCCAGTCGAACAGTTCCTGCTTCAGTGCCGCTTCAAATCCATTGATTCGCGCCGAAGCGACGTTCTCGGGAGGCCTGCCGTCGGCGGAGATAATCGCGTCCTTCAAATCCGTTTGATAGAGGGACGCCTCCAGACGAATGCTGTCGCTTAACTGACTGCGCCATTGCAGCTCGTAGCTTTTCGAGGTTTCCGGTTTCAGATCCGGGTTGCTGTATTGGGGGTAATACAGGTCATTGAAGGTCGGCGCGCGGAAGCCTTCGCTGTAGCTCAGCAACAGATCGTTGTCCGGGTTCAGCGGCAAGGTGAAGGTGCCGCTCCAGGTATTCTGGCTGCCGAATTGCTGATTATCGTCGTGGCGTAGACCCAGTTCCGTGGAGAAGCTGTCGGCCTGATAACGATGCTGGATGAATGCTGCGCGGTTCCAACGGCTGTCCTCGTCCAAGGAATTGCGGCTACCGAAATCGTCAAAATCACTGTTAATTCGATCTTCGTACCAGTCTCCACCCAAAATCAGGCTGTTGCGCGAATTCAGGGACACATCGTTCTGCCAGTTCACCGAGTCGCGGTATGTATTAAATACGCTGTGCTCGTCACTGAGTCTGTCTTTGACTTGCTCGCGGTTTTCGCTGTGACCGAGTTCGAGGCGGGTTTTCCAGCGTTCGTTGACCCGAGCATCCATGTAGCCGCTGAAGCTGCTGACATTGAAGTCGCTATATGGCTGCTGTTGGTAAGACATTTTAGTTCGGTAGTCATATCTACCGAATGGACTGTCGAACTCGCCCTTGCCACGGTTATCCAACAGATTGGCGCCGATTTCGATGTCATCGGTCAATGCGTGGCTGAGGCTCAGGCTGACGGATTTGTTGCGATAGGCATCGTGATCGCCATCGCTCGGGTATGACTCGTTAGTGCGGTCAATCCCGGCAGTCTCATCGAGACTGGCGCCGAGGTTGAAACGGGTTTGCTCATCGCCACCGGACAGGCCAAGGCTGCGCTCCCAAGTCTGGTTGCTGCCGAAACCGACGTGCATCCGTGGCTGCAAACCTTGCTCAGTACCGCGCCGGGTGAAAATCTGAATCACCCCGCCAATCGCATCGCTGCCGTAAATCACCGAACGCGAACCGCGCAGCACTTCCACCCGTTCGATCTGCTCGATGTTCAGGTGCTGCAGGTTGCTGTCACCAGAGGTCGAACTGCCGATGCGCTGACCATCGACCAGCACCAGACTCTGCGCCGATTGCGTTCCGCGAATGTAAACCCCCGGCAGACTGCCGCGCCCGCCGGCCTGCGCCACTTGCACGCCGGGGACGCGCCGCAGCAGTTCCGGCACGTCGCTCGGTTGCAGACGGTCGATGTCTTCGCGGGTGAATACCGTGTTGGCGGCGCTGCTGTCGTTGCGGGCTTCGACCTGGCGGTTGGCTGAGATCAGCGTGTCCGGCAGTTTCAGTGCCTGATCACGCTCGAAGGTATCGGCGAGGGCGTTGACGGATGGCAGCAGGAAGAAGGGCAGGGCGAGGCGCGAGAGTTTCATGGACGGTCCACTGGTGTTTCAGGTGTACACACATTTTGGATCTACACAAAACACTGTGGGAGCGGGCTTGCCCGCGAAGGCGTCGGCACATTCAACATTGATGTTGGATGTGCCGGCCTCTTCGCGGGCAAGCCCGCTCCCACAGGGATTGTGTGTTTAGCGATTTAGCGGCTGAGCAACGCCAGACGCTCACGAATCGACGCTTCGATCCCGGCCTCGTCCAGCCCGCACTCGGCCAGCATTTGCGCAGGCTTGGCGTGCTCGACGTAGACATCCGGCAAGCCCAGATGCAGCATCGACTTGAGGATGTTCTCCCGTGCCAGAAACTCGCTGACGGCACCACCGGCGCCGCCCATGATCGCGTTTTCTTCGATCGTCACCAGCAACTCGTGGCTGCCGGCAATCTCGCGCACCAGCGCTTCATCCAACGGTTTGACGAAACGCATGTCGACCACTGTCGCATCAAGCTTCTCAGCAACTTTCAGCGCCTCGGCCAGTTGCACACCGAACACCAGCAAGGCGACTTTGCTGCCCTGACGACGGACGATGCCCTTACCGATTTCGATAGGCTCGAGGTCTTTCTCGATGGCCGCATTCGGGCCGTTGCCGCGTGGATAACGCACTGCCGCCGGGCCGTTGTACAGGTGGCCGGTGGTGAGCATTTTGCGCAGTTCGTTTTCATCGCTCGGCGTCATGATGACCATGCCCGGGATGCAACGCAGGTACGACAGATCGAAGCTGCCAGCGTGAGTCGGACCGTCTTCGCCGACCAGACCGGCGCGGTCGATGGCGAACAGCACGTCGAGGTTCTGCACCGCGACGTCATGCACCAGTTGGTCGTAACCACGCTGCAAGAACGTCGAGTAGATCGCCACCACCGGTTTTGCGCCTTCGCAGGCCATGCCGGCGGCGAACGTCACCGCATGTTGCTCGGCAATCGCCACGTCGAAGTAGCGCAGCGGGAAGCGTTCGCTGAACGCCACCAGATCCGAACCTTCCTTCATCGCCGGGGTGATCCCGACCAAGCGTGGATCGGATGCGGCCATGTCGCACAGCCATTCGCCAAACACTGCCGAGTATTTCGGCCCGCCGGCCTGCTTCGGCGCGGCAGCCGGAGCATCCAGTGGTTCGAGTTTGGTGATGGCGTGGTAACCGATCGGGTCGACTTCCGCCGGGGCGAAGCCTTTGCCTTTCTTGGTGACGATGTGCAGGAATTGCGGGCCTTTCAGATCGCGCATGTTGCGCAGCGTGGCGATCAGCGTGGGCAAGTCGTGGCCGTCGATCGGACCGATGTAGTTCCAGCCCAGCTCTTCGAACAGGGTGCCGGGGACCAGCATGCCTTTGGCGTATTCTTCGGTGCGGCGGGCGATTTCCCAGGCACCGGGCAGGCGCGACAGGACTTTTTTGCTGCCCTCACGCATGCTCGCGTAGGTGCGGCTGGAAAGGATCTTCGCCAGATAATTCGACAGGCCACCGACATTGCGCGAGATCGACATGTCGTTGTCGTTGAGGATCACCAGCATGTTGGCGTTGACTTCCGGCGCATGGTTCAGCGCCTCGAAGGCCATGCCGGCAGTCAACGCACCGTCGCCGATCACCGCGATCGCCTTGCGGTCGCTGTTCTGCAGGCGGGCGGCAATGGCCATGCCCAGCGCAGCGCTGATCGAGGTGCTGGAGTGGCCGACGCCAAAAGTGTCGTACTCGCTCTCGGAGCGACGCGGGAAAGCGGCGATGCCGTCCTTCTGGCGCAGGGTGCCCATGCGCTCGCGGCGACCGGTGAGGATCTTGTGCGGATACGCCTGATGACCAACGTCCCACAGCAGACGGTCGTCTGGCGTGTCGAAGACGTAATGCAACGCGATGGTCAGCTCGATCACGCCCAG
This sequence comes from Pseudomonas sp. VD-NE ins, assembly GCF_031882575.1. Classification (NCBI taxonomy): domain Bacteria; kingdom Pseudomonadati; phylum Pseudomonadota; class Gammaproteobacteria; order Pseudomonadales; family Pseudomonadaceae; genus Pseudomonas; species Pseudomonas sp. VD-NE ins. Next base: position 5,867,206 of record NZ_CP134772.1, on the reverse strand, counting down.
GCCGGCACCGAAATGCCCACCGGTCTGACCGACCGTGTAGAGCAATTCCAGGCGCAACTCATCGGCCAGGGTTTCCAGCTCGGCTTCGCCTAACCGGCGCAGGCCGTCCGGCGTATTCGCGCGGTCGAGCAGGGGCGTGGTCGGGCGCTTGCGGGGAATCTCATGAAACGTCGTGGGCATCAGGCGAATCGTTATAGGTATAGAAGATGCGGCAGTTTACCTGATGCATCGCCCCCTGCCCACGCGTTGGTCTTTTTTGACCGATGGCTGATCAGTGACGCCGCTCGACGATATACCGGGCCAGCTCGCGCAACGGCTCGGCGGCCGCGTCAAACGGTCGCAGGGCGTGCAGGGCCTGATCGCGCAGTTCCAGGGCGTAGGCCTTGGCGGCGTCGAGACCGAGCAGCGCCGGGTAGGTCGGCTTGTCGCGGGCGATGTCGGCGCCCTGGCGTTTACCGAGGGTTTCGGTATCGCTTTCGACGTCGAGGATGTCGTCCTGCACCTGAAACGCCAAGCCGATGGCCTGTGCATAAGTCTGCAGGGCGCGGAGTTCATCCGGCTCGGCACGGCCGCTGGCCAGAGCGCCGAGTTTGACGCTGACCTCGATCAGCGCGCCGGTCTTGTGCCGGTGCATCTGTTCGAGGGCTTGCTGATCGAGTTTGAGGCCGACCGAACCGAGGTCGATGGCTTGACCGCCGACCATGCCTGCCGGGCCGGCGGCGTTAGCCAGCGCGGTGACCATTTGCAGGCGGATGTCACTGCTGCAATCGCTCAGGCGCGGGTCGAGCAGGGCGCTGAAGGCCAGGCTCTGCAAACCATCACCGGCCAGAATCGCGCAGGCTTCATCGAATTTCTTGTGGGTGGTCGGCTGGCCGCGACGCAAATCGTCGTCGTCCATCGCCGGCAAATCGTCGTGCACCAGCGAATAGGCATGGATCAGCTCAACCGCGCAGGCTGCGCCGTTGGCTTGCTCGGCTTGACCGCCGAGCGCTTCGCACGCGGCGTAGGCGAGCAGCGGACGCACGCGTTTGCCGCCGTTCATCACGCTGTAGCGCATGGCTTCGTAAAGCCGCGCCAACTCTGGCAGCGGTGCATTGAAAAGGGTTTCCAGCGCTGCGTTGACCCGAGTCTGGCTTGTCGCCGTGTACGCCGCAATCATTCTGGCTGTTCCGCGTCGAAGGGTTCCTCGGCGAGTTCGCCATCGCGCTCCAGCAGCACCTGCACCTTCTGCTCGGCTTGCGCCAGCGCTGCCTGGCAGTCACGGGTCAGGCCGATGCCCTGCTCGAAAGCGGTCAACGAGTCTTCCAGCGACAATTCACCGTTCTCCAGACGCTCGACCAATGTTTGCAGGTCGGCGAGGGACTGTTCGAAATCCAGTGCAGCTTTTTTGCGGGCCATGGCGGCGATTTCCGGTTGACGTTTAACCGGCGCGACACTAGCAGATAGGGGGTTTATGGGCAAATGAGCAGGTCGTGGCCGACCCTTATTCCCTCGCCACAGTGGACTAATCGGGATAGTTGATCTGGTAGCGCGTGCTGCGGCCACCTCCTGGCAAACGTTGCAGGCAACCTTTGTCCAGCAACTCTGCCAGATGCCGGGTCGCTGTAGCCTTCGACACTTTCGCCACCGCTTGATATTGCCCGGCGCTAATACCGTGCTCAAAGCCACATTCACCGCCGTCGAGCAGACGATTGAGCACTTTGACCTGCTCCGCCGAAAGTTCGGACTCGCGGTGGGCCTGCCAGAAACGCGTTTTGCCCAGCACGCTTTCAATGCGAGTGATGGCTTGTTGCAGGCTGCGCAGCAACGTTTGCAGGAACCATGTGAGCCACTCAGTGATATCCAGCGTGGATTTCTGGCTCGACTCCAGAATCCGATAGTAGCCGGAGCGATCATCCAGAATGCTTGCCGACATTGCATAGAAACGGATGGCCTGCGCCTCGCCCTGCGCCAGCGCCAGGTCAGTGATGGTGCGGGTCAGGCGACCGTTGCCATCGTCGAACGGGTGCAAGGTGACAAACCAGAAATGGGCGATGCCCGCGCGAAGCAATGGGTCCAGCGCGGTTTGATGGTGACTGGCTTCAAACCATTTGAGAAATTGGTCAATCTGCTGCTCAAGGCCTTTGCGAGGTGGTGCCTCGAAATGAACGGTTGGACGATCGATACGGCCCGATACGACCTGCATTGGCTCGTCACCGCGTAGCGCCCCCACATGCATTGACCGCGCAGTGAACTCAGCCTCCTGATCGGGAAATAGCCATCTGTGCCACTCCAGCAAGCGCTCCAGCGTCAGCGGTTCGGCAAATTGGCGGGTGGCATCGAGCATGAGTTGCGCCAGACCTTCACTGCGTTGGCTGACTTTATCGCCGTCGATCAACTGCAGGCCCAAACGTCGCGCCAAAGACGAACGCACGGAGCCGACATTTAATTGCTCACCCTCAATGGCCGATGAGGTCACGATATTTTGCAGCAGGGCATCCAGTTCGCTCTGGGCCCCCAAAGAGCTGTCCACCGAACCGGCCATCCCCATCAATTGACCTTGCGCTTGCACGCACGCTCGCAGCAATGGCATCAGGCGTTCTGCCTGCCAGTTGAAATCGGGCCAGTCGGGCTGCTGCCAGATCCAGTGAGTTGTCATCAAATACCTTTCTTGGGTGGGTGAGCCGAATGGAAAAGCTATTCGGCTCATTTTATGAGCCGAATATGACGCCTATTCGGCTCACAGTCCATCCGATTGGCATCATTCCTACAGCGATTGCACATGTATCCGATTGTTAAAAAACTGCCGAATCGCTAATCTTCGCGCCTTCTACGACCCCATAGTCACGGGTCTTTCAGACGAAACGCAGTTTTCACCGCTGTGAAGTACCGAGGATCGGGTGCAAGGTTTCGTTCAGGCATGGCAGGAGGCATTACATGCGTTCATTTTTTTGGCTGCTGATCGGCCTGGCTTGCACGCCCGCGCTGTCGGCCGCGCCGAGCGCTGAACTGTCGGAACCGGTGGGCGGCTGGCGCTATCACGGCCTGCTCGATCGCACGGAAAACCCGCAAGTCGCCTATCCAACGCCGCCGATCGATCGCGGCATCCAGCGCAATCGCACGATGATCCAGGGCCAGCTCAAGGCCATCGGCCATATGCGCCCGCCGCACAGCCTCGCCGTGAATGGCAATCCACTGAATCTGTACACCGACGACCAGGGCCGTTTTGCCCGGCCGTACGCGTTCGGCGCCGGCTCCAACAGTGTCGAATTGATCAGCGCCGAGGGCCAGTCGCTCAAGCGCGTGCAATTTTATGAAGCAAACAATTTGCGCACGCCGGCACGGATTCGTCTTGTCTTGGGATGGGACGATCCGAAAGCCGAACTCGATCTGCACATTGTCACGCCGGATGGTCAGCATGCGTTCTGGGCGCAGCCTGCGTTGAGCAATGGCGGTGGTCTGGACCCGGATGGCGTCGATGGCCCCGGTCCGGAAATGTTCACCATGACTGCGCCGCTGCACGGCACCTATCTGGTTTACGTCAACTATTGGGGCAACTTCGGCAACGACGGCTATAACTTCGAGGAGACCAGTAACCAGAACGAGGTGATCACCTCGCAAATCACGCTGGTGCTCAACGAAAACACCGTCGACGAAAAACGCGAAACGTTCATCGTGCCCCTGCGGGCGATCGGTGATCTGCTGCTGGTCAAGACTTTCAACTATTAAGCATTCCGCCACGGATGAAATCCTGAGCTTTGGGAAATGAGCGAAAAGATGAGCGATAACACTGTTACTTCGGCTGCCGACACGCCAGCGGCCAAACCTTCGCGGCGCTGGCCTTTGCTGTTGGCCGGGTTGTGCCTGGTGGCCGGTGTGGCGGGTGGTTTCGGCTGGCTGCTGCTCAAGCCCAAGGCGCCGCCGGCGGAATTGGCCAGTGACAAGCTTGGCCTGAGCCGTCCGGACGCGTTGCTGGAGACCCACTCGCTGAGTCAGTTGCCCAAGGACCTGCTGACGGTGCCGTTCCTCAAGGCCACGCTCACCGAAGATTTCGTCTTCTATTACGAGACCCACGCGGATCGCCTCGGCTTGATCGGCAGTCTGCGCCGGATCATCTACGAGCATGACCTGAAGTTGCAGGACAGCCTGATCGAGCAACTTTTCGATCAGCCAGCCGACGTTGCGCTGTGGCGTGGCGCGGATGGTCGCTTGAAGGATTTTCTGCTGGTGATGGATCGCGGCGGGCTGGCGAAGCTGCTCGAGCCCTTGGCGAAAGTCGCGCTGGATGACACGCAGCTCAGTCAGATGGGCGAACTCAAGGTCGGCGGCGACACGGTGCCGCTGTATCAACTGACCTATAACGCCAGCAAAGCGCTGTTGTTCGCCTCCCATGGTGACAAGTTGGTGGTGCTGTCCAACCCGGCCAAGTATTACGACCCGGAAAGCGGCGTCTCCGAAGAATCGGGGCACGTCTCGCCGCAAGCGCTGGCGGCGCTGCTCAATGGCGAAAAGCTGTTCCCGGAAGCGTTCGGTCTGCCGGCGAAAACCGCGGAAACCAAGCAGCGCTTGTCGGTCAATTCCAGTGTCCTGGCGATGGGTTATCAGCGTTTCATCCCGAACTTCGCCGGGCTGCGTTTCGACATGGACGACAAGGGCTGGCACAGCTACCTCGCCCTGGACGAACTGGTCAACCAGCCCGACTTCGATTTCAAACCCGTCTGGCAAGCCATGCCACTCGGCGCCAGTGCCTGCGTAACCCTGCCGGTCGCGGCCGAACCGCAAAAACCGCTGTTGGTAAAACTTGGCGCTGAAGAAGCTGTGGCGCAGACCCTCACCGAGCATGTGGCCGGCGCGGCTGGCCTGTGCTGGTACGCCGACTCGCGTTTGTACACGCCGTTGCTGGTCGCCAGTCTGAAAGACGAGGACAGCAGCAAACTCGATGGCGACCTCGGCAAACTGTTTGGCTCGATGGTCGGCGCGTTCGAGGCCAACGTCGACGAAAACGTGTTCCCGGTGGTCGAGAAGCAGGAAGGCCAGAGCCACGTCTGGCAGCGTCAGGTCAGTTCCAACTTCGGCCCGTATGCGGCGAAGACTGCCGAGAACCCGGACGCGATTTCCGGCAAGGCATTCATGAAAGTCAGCCTTGCCCGTCACGGCTCGACGCTGTTGTTTTCCCTCGATGACAAACTCGTCGACAAGGCCCTCGGCACCCTCGATAAACGCTTCCCGCCAATGGCCGACGTGCTGCCCAAAGATGTGCTGATGCCGATCTACTTCGGCCCGGATTCGATGGCGCAACTGATGCAGCAGGAAACCCTCGACAGCCTGCCGCAGGACATGGAACCGGTGTTTTACAACGCCGCGCAAACCTACCTGATTCCGAAACTGCGCACCCTTGGCGGCTACGGCAAATATGCGCTGACCTTGCCCGAAGGCAGCGAGCCCGACGGCCACTGGCAGTGGTTGCCGCTGGAATGGAAAGCGCTGTGACGGCACTGATCCGCAGCCTCGGCCTGCTCGCGCTGTTGCTCAGTGCGGGCGCCCGCGCCGTCGAAGCACCGGCGCTGGACCCTGCGCAGTCCCAGGTGTTTCGCGCCTGGTTTGTGCGCATCGCTCAAGAGCAACTGAGTCAAGGCCCGAGCCCGCGCTGGTATCAGCAGGATTGTGCCGGGCTGGTACGTTTTGCCGCCAACGAAGCGTTGAAAGTCCATGACGACAAGTGGCTGCGCAGCAATGGCCTGTCCAATCGTTATCTGCCGCCGGAGCTTTCGCTCAGCGATGAGCAGCGCAAGCTCGCCCAGCAATGGCAGCAGGGCGGCGGCAAGGTCGGGCCGTACGTCAACGCGATCAAACTGATTCAGTTCAACAGCCATCTGGTCAGCCGCGACGTCTCGCAGGCACGGCCCGGTGATTTGATGTTTTTCGATCAGGGCGACGACCAGCACCTGATGATCTGGATGGGCCGCTACATCGCCTATCACACCGGCACCACCACCCCCACTGACAACGGCATGCGTTCGGCAAGCCTGCAGCAACTCATGACATGGAAGGACACCCGATGGATACCCGACGCAGCCAACCCCAACTTCATCGGCATCTATCGACTGAACTTTCTCTCCCAATGACCGGTGCCCGCATGTTGCGACTCTGTTCCCGAATTCCTTTGCTGCTGGCGCTGTTGCTGCCACTGGCCACCGTCAACGCCGAAGATTCGGTCGAGCCGAGCGGCTACACGCCGGTCTCGGGCGAAAGCTTTTTCTTGCTGGCTGACAGCAGTTTTGCTGCTGATGAACAGGCAATGGTGCGCCTCGAAGCGCCGGGCCGCGATTACCGTCGTTTCCGCATGGAACCGTACGGCGGCGCCGACATTCGCGTGTACCGCATCGACAAACCGCTGGATTTCCTCAAGCGCCAAAAGAACCTGCATCGTGTGGTCAGCGACGGCCAATTCAAGGGCGAAGGCTTGTCCAACACCCTCGCGTACCTGTGGGACAACTGGTACCGCAAGTCCCGTCGGGTGATGCAGCGTGCGTTCTCCTATGAGTCGCGCAAACAGGTCACCGAAGAAGTGCCGGAACTGAAGATGGGCAACGCCATCGCCGCACCTACTCCGTACGACGCGCAGCCGCAATTTGCGCTGATCCCGGGTCTGCCGGTGGTCAGCCAGTTCCGTTATCCGCTGTGGCAGGCCAAGCCGATTCAGCCGCCAGCCGGGGTCAATCTGGCGGGTTCTTCCAGCGATTTCGTCAGTGTCGCGCCGGGTAACGTTTACATCCCGCTGGGCAATCTGAAACCCGGTCTGTATCTGGTCGAAGCGCTGATCGGCAAGTACCGCGCGACCACCATGGTGTTCGTCTCCAACACGGTGGCGGTGAGCAAGATTGCCGGTGATGAACTGCTGGTGTGGGCTGCGCGCAAACATGAAGGCAGTTCGGTGCCGAAGGTCAATGTGTTATGGACCGATGGCCTCGGCGTGATGAGCAGTGGCGCCACGGATGCCGATGGCTTGCTGCGCCTGAAACACGTCAGCCCTGAGCGTTCATTTGTCATCGGCGAGGATGAAGAGGGCGGTGTATTCGTCTCGGAAAACTTCTATTACGACAGCGAAATCTACGACACCAAACTCTACGCTTTCACCGACCGGCCGCTGTATCGCCCGGGTGATTGGGTGTCGCTGAAAATCGTTGGCCGCGAGTTCAAGAATGCGCGGGATTCGGTATTGCCGGGGGCGGCGGACGTCACGGTCAGCGTGCTCGATGCGACCGGTACCGAGCTGCAGCACCTTGACCTGAAACTTGATTCGAAGGCCGGTACTCAGGGCCGTTTCCAGTTGCCGGACAACGCGGTGGCGGGCGGTTACGAGATTCGTTTCAACTACAAGGATCAGGCCTACAGCAGTGCCTTCCGTGTGGCCGAGTACATCAAACCGCACTTCGAGATTTCGCTGAATCTGGCCAAGCAGGATTACCGCACCGGCGAACCGGTGAAGGGCAGTCTGGTGTTGCTCTACCCGGACGGCAAACCGGTGGCCAACGCCAAACTGACCCTGAGCCTGCGCGCCCAGCAACTGTCGATGGTCGACAACGAGCTGCAATACCTCGGGCAATTCCCGGTGGAACTGACCAGCACCGAACTGACCACCGACAGCAAAGGTAACGCGAGCCTCGACCTGCCAGCCGCCGACAAACCGAGCCGTTACATGCTCACCGTGTTCGCCAGCGATGGCGCGGCGTATCGGGTCAAGACCACCAAGGAAATTCTCATCGACCGTGGCGCGGCGAGCTTCCGCCTGAGCGCGCCGCAACGCTTCAGCGCGGTCGGCGACAAAGTCGCATTCAGCTACGCCAACGAGGGCGGCACCGAGCAAAGCAAAGCGGTAACACCGAGCACGTATGGCTGGGTGCGTCTGGAAGACCAGAGCACCGGCGAAGGCAAACTTGCCGCGACTGACAAAGGCTTCAGCATTGCCTTCGAACGTCCGGGCACTTACAACCTGACACTTAAGGATCAGCACGGTCGCGTCCTCGGTGCCACCGGGCATTCGGTCACTGGCGATGGCGTCAAGGCAGTGCCGGGCACCGTGGAAATCGTCCTCGATAAACCTGAGTACAAGGCCGGCGATGAAGCGCTGGCGCTGATCACTTTCCCTGAACCGGTCAGCGATGCACTGCTCTCGCTGGAACGCGACAAGGTCGAAGCCACGGCGCTGCTGGCCAGGGGCGGCGACTGGTTGAAGCTGGAGAAACTCAGCGACACCCAATACCGCGCACGCATCCCGGTGAAGGACAACTTCGCGCCAAATCTGACCTTCTCCGTGCTGTACACCAAGGGCGGTCAATACAGCTTCCAGAACGCCGGGATCAAAGTGATCGCGCCGCAAATCGACGTAGCGATCAGCACCGACAAAGCGGTGTATCTGCCGGGCGACACGGTCACGGTTGACCTGACCACGCAGTTCGCCGGCAAAGCCGTTCCGGCGCACCTGACCGTTAGCGTCGTCGACGAAATGGTTTACGCGCTGCAACCGGAAGTCGCGCCGACCATCGACCAGTTCTTCTATCACCCGCGCCGCAACAACGTGCGCACCAGTGCCAGCCTGTCCTTCATCAGTTACGACGTGGCGTTGCCGGGCAGCCCCGGCGCGCCGGGCAAAGCCAACCGCAGTGAGCGTGGGGTGAAAGTGCTGGAGCGGCCGCGTCGTGAAGACGTCGACACCGCTGCGTGGCAGCCGGAGTTGTTGACCGGTGCCGACGGCAAAACCCGCTTCACTTTCAAGATGCCGGACTCGCTGACCCGCTGGCGCATCACCGCCCGCGCGATCGCCGATGACGGGCAGGTCGGGCAGAAGAAGCAGTTCGTCCGTTCGGAAAAACCGCTGTACCTGAAGTGGAGCGGCCCGAGCAAATTCCGTAAGGGTGATCAGCCGCAACTCGGTGTGTTCGCGTTCAGTCAGGCCGAGAAGCCGGTCAAGGCTGAACTGGTCACTCACTACGCAGGCGCTGAACAGCGTGTCCCTGTGACCCTCAACAACGGCATCAACTACCTGCCGCTGCCGGCATTCGCCCTGGCTTCCGGCGAGTGGACGGCGCAGCTGGTGCAGGACGGCAAAACTGCCGACTCTCTCGCCGTGCGCCTGAGCGCGACCGGTGACGGCTGGCAAGTGACGCAGACGCAAAGCCTCGATGTCGCCAGTGGCGACACGCCGTTGAGCCTGCCGGCCGATGCCACGGATATTCGCCTGCGTCTGGATGACAGTCCGCAAGCGCTGTTCCGTTCGGCTCTTGATGATCTGCTCAGCTATCCGTACGGCGGCGTCGAGCAGACTGCCAGTCGTTTGCTGCCATTGAGCATCGCTTATCCGTCGCTGGCGTCGAATCCGCAGATCCGTGATCGCTTGCGCCTGATCATGCAGAACAGCCGTCTGCGTCTGGTGCAAATGGCCGGGCCGTCGGCGAGCTTCACTTGGTGGGGCTACGACGGTGAGCCGGATGCGTTCCTTACTGCCTACGCCTATTACGCCGACTGGAACGCCAGCCAGGTGCTGGAGCTGACGCTGCCGCCGGAGCACTGGCAGCGGGTGCTTGAGGTTTACGCCAAGCAGGCGCCGAACACGCCGTTGCTGCAACGGGCGCTGATTCTGTCGTTCGCCAAGCAGATGCATCTGCCGGTGAACACGCTGCTCAGTGGTTTGATGGAGGATCTGGCCACGGCCGGAGAGGGCAACGCCGAAACCCTGATGGACGATGGCGAAGACAGTCTGGTGATGAGCGATCCGGATTCGGCGCTCGGTCTGGCGGCGGCGCGGGTGCTGACCGCAGCGTTGGCCACGCAGTCGAAAGTGACCTTGCCGGATGCGTTCAATCGTCAGGTGGGCGCTGCGCAACAGCGTCTGTCGGTCAGTTCGCAGCCGTTTGCCGAAGCGTTGAATCTGTCGCTGCAACCCTTCGATCAGGCACGTGCGCAAGCGCTGCTGCAACGACTGTTGCCGCAGCAATCGACCCTCGAACGCGCGCTGGCGCTAACGTGGCTGCAACGCAGCATCGCCCAGGCGTCGCCGACCATCGCATTGACGCCGGGTGAGGGCTGGAAGAAAAACTACGGTGCCAGCGGCGAGATGTACTGGACGTGGCAAGGCGCGACGCCAGTGCCAAGTGTGTTGACCGTGTCTGGCACACAAGAGCGTCCGCTGCGCGCGGCGTTGAGCTTCCAGACCCAGCAACCGGCAGTCGATCCGATGGCCGTGACCATCACCCGCCGCCTGTCGCGACTGGTGCCGGGCGATGAAGCGTTCACCTTCAAACTGGAGCCGATCGGGACCAAGCCGCTGTCCAGCGACAGTCTGTATCTGGACGAAGTGATCCTCACCAGCAAAGCGCCGAAACCGCTGCGCTACGGCATGCTCGAAGTGCCGCTGCCACCGGGCGCCGATGTTGAGCGCACCACGTGGGGTATCAAGTTGCAGGGCAAGGACGGCACCGAACCAACGGCGCTGGAAAAGGCGCGCTTCGAACCGGGGCAACTGGCTTATGCGGTGCCGGTCGATGCGTTGAGCGGCGAGTTGCGCCTGCGCCATCTGGTGCGCTTCTCGCAAAAGGGCCAGTTCAACCTGCCCCCGGTGCGTTTCAAGCAGGTCTACGCGCCGCAGCATCAGGCCCAGGAAGCGAAAGCCGCCCTCGGTCAGGTCACGGTCAACTGACATGACCCGGCCGCTGCTGTGGCTGCTGATGTGCGTGATGCCTGCGCTGGCGACGGCGCAGGATGAGCCGCTGCGCGTGGCCTATAAGGGCGAATTGTTGTCGTTGAGTCAGACGCAACTGATCAAGCGTGAACCGCTGCAGTCGTCACTGGATACGCCGTTGGGCAGCCTGTGGAAGTTGTTTGTCTACGCGTGGCTGGTGGACACCGGCGCGCGGGAGCCGGCGTATGAGTGTCGCGGACAGTCGAAGGAAGAGGTTTATTGCTGCTCGGCGGGCGGCAAGATCGAGCGTGATCAGGCGCTGGTGAAATCCTGCGGGTTGTATTTTGAGCCGGCGCGGTTGGGGATTTCGGCGGCGGATTGGCGTACCTATTGGCAGACGCGGAGGGCGCCGTCGTGGTTGCTGGATCTGCCTTCGGTGCAACCGGCTCAACGGGTTTCCGTAGCTGAACTGCTGAAGGTCCTGGCCTCGTTGCCAGCGCAGGATCAGGCGCGCCGAGTGCTGCTCGATGTGGTGCTGAATGCGGCGGACGGCAATGTCGTCGGTGAACTGGGCGGGCGCTTGCGGGTGAAAACCTGGAGCTGGCTCGGTGATCAGGATCCGCAATCGCGCCAGGGTGGTTTCGCCGGTTGGACGGCGGACGGATCTCCGCTCTGGGCTGGCGGGCGTGGCACCAGTCAGATGGTCTTGCGGCATTACGGGCAGGCACTGGCGACGGTATTGCCCGCCGCATGGCCGGCAGAAGCCGGGCGCTGTGTTGAAGTCGGGTTGTTCTCGCGCTATCCGCTCACGCGGGTTTTGGCTGGTGAGCGTGTGGTGACGTCCGGCCCGTTGCAGGGTGATTACCGCGTCGAATTCGCCAATGGCAACACGTTGGATATCCACAGCGCCGGAGAACTGTTTCTGCTCAACGACAAACTGGTCGCAAGGCTTGATCGCGAAGAATATGTCGCCCGCGTCCTTGAGCGCGAAGCCAAACCGGAACCCGCCGAGGCGGCCAAAGCGCTGGCCGTGGCGATCCGCACCTATCTGCTGCAAAACGCCACGCGCAACGGCGACTGCCTGAGCATCGATGACAGCAGCAATCGCCAGCGTGTCGCCCCGCGCCCGGCCTCCGCCGAGTCGCGCAACATTGCGGCATGGACGGCGGATCTGGTTTTGGCTGGTAGCACCGTCACCTATCACTCCGATCAACCCGGCCCGGACAAACTCGCCTGGCAACAAGCCGTCGAGCAAGCCAATGCCGGTCAGCGTTACGACGCGATTCTGCTGCACGCCTACCCGCGCGCCAGCCTCAGCCGTTGGGACAACCCTGTCGCTTCCTGCGAAGCATTGCCCACCGCGCAAGACTGGTTGCAAAAACAGCGTCGCGGCTGGCGTCCGAAGCTGGAAAGCGAAACCGGCTACAACGAAGTCAGCACATTTGCCGTGTGCAAACTGGCCTTCGGCCGTCCCTTCGTCGACCGCGAGCGCCAACGTATTTACGTGCGTGGCGTGCTGACCCTGCAGGATCGCCTCGACCTGACCCACGAATATCTGCACCTGGCCTTTGAAGCACACCCCAACGGCCAGGATGAAACCTACATCGAAGGGCTCGCCCGTCACCTTTTGCTGGAATAGACCATGACACTCCGTTATCCACAGGTCTTGCTGCTGCTCTGCACCTTGACTGCGCTCTCGCCGGCCATTGCTGCCGACAGCGTCAAACTTGACACCCCGGTCGGCGGCTGGCGCAGCGGCGCACCGGAAGGCGAGGGCGAAAGCTTCCGTCAGACCGTCAACTACCCGGCCTCGTCGGTCAACACCTCGCTTGGCCAGGCCAACACCGCACGCATCAGCGGCGAGATCAAAGCTGCGCGGAAGGACAACGAACCCGGACGGCTGATCGTCAATGGCGTGAGCATGCCGCTGAAAATCGATGACAGCGGCCGCTTCGATCGCCCGTTCTCCTTCCCCAACGGCAGCAACAGCGTCGAAGTGCGCAGCCCCGACGGTCAGCAACGCCACCGCACACAATTCCTCAACACCAGCGGCGGCGCTACCCCGGCGAAACTGCGCGTGTTGCTAGCGTGGGACAGCGACGGCACCGACCTCGACCTGCACCTCGTCACCCCCGATGGCGCGCACATCTGGTACGGCAACCGCAGCGCCGCCAACGGCGCCGCGCTCGACGTCGACGTCACCACCGGCTACGGCCCGGAAATCTTCGCCATGCCGGCGCCGATCAAGGGCCAGTATCTGGTGTATGTGAATTACTACGGCGGTGGTTATCGCGGAGATGAGGATGGCGTCGATGAGGCGGTGCAGGCGCTGACCACCGCGCAGGTGACGGTGATAACTGAAGAAGGCACACCGAACGAGAAGATGGAGACGTTTCTGATCCCGATGCGCGCGGTGGGTGAGCTGACGCTGGTGAAGTCGTTCAGTTATCCGTAAGGCTCAGGTACAGCGAACGCAAAGTCTGTACACGATTGCGTCCCCGGTCTTTGGCGCCGTACAGCGCCTGATCAGCTTCCGAGAGCAGGCGTGACAAGTCGTAGCCGGATTCACGGGTGGTTACCACGCCGATGCTGACGCTGAGCAAACCCGGCTCAAGAATCGACAATTGTGAGAAGGAACGGCGGATCCGCTCGGCAATCTCCAGTGCAGTCTGCTCGTTGCAGTCGCTGAGAAGGCAAGCAAACTCCTCACCGCCGATCCGCCCGCAAACATCTTCCTTGCGCAGGCTCTCGACCACGATCCGGCCGAACGCAATCAACGCCTGATCCCCGACGGGATGGCCATAGGTGTCATTCAGACGCTTGAAGTTATCCAGATCACAAAGCAGCAACGCCGCTGGTTCTGCGTGTTGCTGGCTTTCAGTAAGCAACTGCCCGGCGTTCACCATGAACGCGCGACGATTGCCAATGCCCGTCAGCGGATCGCTGAACGCTGCCGCTTTGAGCTTGAGCTCGGCACGCTCCTTGACCATCGCCAGCGTGATGTAGGCAATGCCGATGACATACAGCATCGACTCGAACAGCATGAACGAGAAAAACGGCACGCCCTCGCCACTGCCCAGCAGCGCCTTTGTCACCGGCAGCCCTTCATCGGTCGCACTGCGAAAGGCGTAGAACACAGTGTGCAAAACGGTCAGCACCAGCGCCGGCATAAACGCGACGTCCAGGGTGTGGCGGCTGCGCCAAAGCTCCAGCGTTGTCAGCACGCCGTAACTGAATGCCAGCAAGGAGTAGATTAGAACCCGATTTGGCATCGACTCGTAGAAGGCGGGAATCAGGCACAAGGTCAGCCAAGCGACCGCCCCTGCCAGAATGCCGGACACTGACGGCCTGCGCCCGACCAGCGTGCGCATGGCCGTCCAGTTCATCGCTGCACTGAGCAATAAAACAACATTGCCGAACACAATGGGAACGAAGTCGACCCCTCGATCACGCCAACTGACCAATACCACGCCCAAGGCGCCAAGCAGCATCATGCTGCCGAGGTACGCCAGTGGCGGCTCGCGGGTTTCGCGATACCAGGCGTGCAGCGTCAAAAGCCCCATCAAAAAGAAGACGAAGACCGAAACGACCAGCAGGGTCGGGATATGCAGGGCCATTCCATGGATTCCCGTGAGGCTCAATACCGGAATCCGGCCGGTGGCGGGAATGCGGGTAAAAACAGAGGGGGTGGGTGTTGGGCGGGATTTAGCACTGAGGGGGTTGAGGTTGGCAAGTGTTGAGTCAAGCTCGCCAAGGTAAACGTGTTTTTTTGCAGGCATTAAAAAGCCGGCTTGTGGCCGGCTTCTCGGGGACTGGCTTGGCCTATTTTTGGTAAGCCTTGCCAGCCTTCAAAACGTACATCCGGATCTGCGTCCGGCTGTGGGACTTGGTCAGACGTTGGTCTGCCGCGTCGGGCGCTCTCTGAGCCGCGGGGCGGGTCGATGCGCAAATGTGGGGCGCAGGATACTGAGTTTTGCTGTGGATTCCCAGCCTGAAGTGCGGTTTAGAGCGACTTCTACGCCAGAAATCCGGGATTTGTACCGATTGTCCGGGCCTCTTCGCGAGCAGGCTCGCTCCCACAGGGTTCTGTGCAGGGTCGACAAACCGCATCAAATCAGAGAAACGGCACCACCGGCCGCCGCTTGCTCACTGTCGACCACCAAAACACCCAGCCCAATATATGAATCCTTTGCTCCTCGATCTGCGCCGGGCGGAACACTTCGTCCGGGTATTCGGCGCTGTTGTGGCTACGCAGGCGCAGGCCGTTGCCGGGCATGCGGTGCAGGTATTTGATGCGCAGCATGCCGTCGTGTTCGATGGCGTAGATCTCGCCGTCGACGACTTGGGTCAGGCCACGATCGATGGCGACGACGGAGCCGTCCTCGATGCGCTCGGCCATGCTGTTGCCGATCATGTGGGCGCAGATGGCGTCGGCGGGGCGGATTTCCAGTTGATCAAGCTGTGCACGCAGCAGGCGGATGGACAGGTCCGGGTCCTGGATGACGTGGTTTTTGTCGGAGCCGTTGGTGAGTGGCGTTTCTTTGAAGAAGGCCAGTTCGATGTCGTTGGGATGGATGAATCGGTAGGCGCCCTGAGGATCGTGGGCGTCAAAGCTGTCGCCGTTGCTGGCAGGCGGAGCCAGGCTCGGCAGCTCTTTTGTGCCTTGGCCGGTTTTCAGCCATTCGCTGTTGACGGACAGCAGGCGTGAGACTTCTTCCATGCGATACGCGGGGACGCCCCGGGTGTACCAGTTGTGGACATTTTGGGCTTCCGTGCCCCAGAACTTTGCGAAACCCGTCGTCGAGATGTTCGCAGCTTCCAGGAGTGCCTTGAATCTTGGACCGCTAGTGTTCTTTCTCATAAACACGGAGTCTACGGCCGTGCCAGAGCGGTTTGAATAAACCGGACGTTCAAAAACGGGCTGAATTTTGCGACGGGATGTAAGACGTTCTTGTGGGAAATTACACAGGCTAAAACTTTTCTGTAGTCCGTCGTAAACACTCTGTTTAAGAAAGCTTTTTTCGCGCACAAAAAACCCCGGATCAACCGGGGTTTTCTTCAAGCCTCACGCGTAGCGCAGGTGCTTAGCCTTTGTAGGCGGCAACCGACTTGGTGATCGCTTCGCGGGCGGCGTCTGCACCGGCCCAGCCTTCGATCTTGACCCATTTGCCTTTCTCGAGATCTTTGTAGTTCGCGAAGAAGTGCTCGATCTGCTGGATCAGCAGTGGTGGCAGGTCGGTGTATTCCTTCACATCGACGTACAGCTGGGACAGCTTGTCGTGTGGTACCGCGATAACTTTGGCATCGCCGCCGCCGTCGTCGGTCATGTTCAGGATGCCGACTGGACGCGCGCGGATCACCGAGCCTGGAGCAACCGGGTAAGGGGTCACAACCAGCACGTCGAGGGGATCACCGTCGTCAGCCAGGGTGTTCGGGATGTAACCGTAGTTGGCCGGGTAGAACATTGGGGTGGCCATGAAACGGTCAACGAACAGGCAATCGCTGTCTTTGTCGATTTCGTATTTGATCGGCGCGTGGTTGGCCGGGATCTCGATCGCGACGTAGATGTCGTTCGGCAGGTCTTTGCCAGCCGGAATCTTGCTGTAGCTCATTGGGCGTTGCCCCCGTAGTTGACCAAAAACACTTGGCCGGATTGACCAAAAAGTGGCGGCGATTATAGGCATATTCTGCCGTCGACGCCATGTACCGAAAGTCGTGCAGAGCTTAGTCGTGCGCCTGATAGACCGGGTCTGTGGCCTGAAGTTGCCGCAATCGGCTCAACGGGTCCTGGCGGTAGAAAAGCTGCAACTGCGCATACACCTGTGGATAAGCTTCATGCAGCAGATCCGGGGCGCTGAAGAAATATTCGCTGGTGACCGCAAAGAACTCGGCCGGGTTTTCGGCGGCGTAGGGATCGATGGCGGTTTCGGCGTCCGGGTCATGATCGAGCTGACGGTTGAGATCGTCGTAAGCCTTTTGCATAACGTCTGCCCAGTCGCTGACACGCATGTCGGCATGCAGCGGCGGCAGGCCGTTGGCGTCGCCGTTGAGCATGTCGAGTTTGTGCGCCAGTTCGTGGATCACCAGGTTATAGCCTTCCCAGCCACCACTGGCCATGACGCCGGGCCAGGCGAGGATGATCGGCCCTTGCTGCCAGGCTTCGCCGCTGTGTTCGCCGTCCCATTCGTGCTCGACGCCGCTGGCGTCACGATGACGTTGCGGGCTGAGAAAGTCGTCGGGGTAGAGCACGATTTCGTGGAAACCCTGATACCAGTTCAAATCGCCCAGGTTGAGCAGGGGCAATTGCGCCTGGGCCGCGAGCAGCAGGCGTTGTTCCTGATGCAGTTCGACGCCGGGCAGGGCGCTCAGGTGTTTGTCTTCGAGGAACAGCACGCAGGCTTCGCGCAGCCACTGGTCTTCGGCAGCGCTGATACCGTCAAGGAAACTCAGGTGATGACGCACCCGTTGCCACATGTCGTCGGCAATCGGGCGCTTCGCCAGAATGCGCCGGCGACGCCAGGCGCTCAGCGACCACATCGGCTTAGTGCGATTGAGCTTTGGTGCCGCCGAAACGGCTGCGAACCACGCCAAGGATCATCGGCACCAGCGACAGCAGAATGATCGCCACCACGAGCAAAGACAGGTTTTTCTTGATGAACGGCACGTTGCCGAAGAAGTAGCCCAGGGTCACCAGACCGCCGACCCAGAGGATGGTGCCCAACACGCTGAAACCGAAGAAGCGGGCGTACGGCATCTTCGCCACACCGGCGACGAACGGTGCAAAGGTGCGGATGATCGGCAGGAAGCGCGCCAGGGTTACAGTCTTGCCGCCATGCTTGTCATAGAAATCGTGGGTTTTCTGCAGGTAATCGCGACGGAAGATTTTCGAGTTCGGGTTGCTGAACAGCTTCTCCCCGGCCGTTCGTCCGATTACGTAGTTGGTACTGTCGCCGAGTATGGCCGCGAGCATCAGCAGACCACCCAACAGCACCGGATCCATTCCACCGCCTGCGGCAACGGCACCGGCAATGAACAACAGCGAATCACCCGGCAGGAATGGCATAACCACCAGACCGGTTTCACAGAAAATCACCAGAAACAGGATGGCGTAGATCCATGGACCATAGTTGTTCACCAGCAAATCGAGGTACACGTCGAGATGCAGGATAAGGTCGAGCGGGTTGAAATCCATGGGGGCACCTGTATGGCGGCCCGACTCGGCAGGCCTGTGCGGATGACTTCGTGTAAGCCTACAGCGGGGTGTAGTTTTTCTTACAAGCCGGAAAGATCGGGATTATACGGTCTGAAAGATGAAAAGCGCGTTGGTTTTGTAGCGGGGGATGTCGGGGTGTGAACAATTGTCAGGAAGCATTCGAGGTGCCTGAGGGAGCGGGCTCCCTCATCACACGTTGCACTTGCAGTCAGAGCTCTTCGCTGATCGGCAGCACGTAGTTCTTGAACTCGGTGTCTTCCTTGAACCCGATGGACTCGTAGGTTTTCTGCGCGACTTCATTGTTGCTACTGGTAGAGACGCGCATGCGCACGGCCTGGGTTTCCTTGGCCATTTTCTTAGCGGTGCGGATCAGGTTGTCGGCGACCAGTTGGCGGCGGGCGTCTTCGGCGACATAGATGTCGTTGAGGATCCACACGCGTTTGAGCGACAACGAGGAGAAGCTTGGGTAGAGCTGACAGAAGCCCATCAGTTTCTTGTCGTCATCATCGGCCAGGGCCAGGTAGATGACCGATTCCTTGCGACGCAGGCGCTTTTCAAGGAAGGCGCGGGAAGAATCCGGGTAAGGCAGGGAACCGTAGAACTCGCGATATTTGACGAACAACGGAGTCAGTAAATCCAGATGTTCGAGGGTCGCTTGAATAATCCGCATGATAGGTCTCGTCTTCAAGTGGCTGTCTTCAACTGCTCTGACGGCGATCGGAAACCCGTGCGGCCGTGTATCGATCCTGCCTTAAACCGGCGCAGAAACGCAATGCGGAAACGGTTCAGGTAGGGGGCGGGCTAAGTAGGAAGTTTCCTTTCATGTCCGCACCGGCGTCCGATTCCAGCGTCTGAACCTGTGCTTCGTCCTTCAGATTCACGCCCGACAGCTGTCTGCGACAAGCTTCCCGCATCAAGTACAGCAAGCGATGTGCCGCCATGCCGTAGCTCAAGCCTTCGAGCCGTACATTGGAAATGCAATTGCGGTAGGCGTCGGTCAGGCCGATCTTTGGATTGTAGGTGAAATATAAACCGAGGCTGTCTGGGGAGCTGAGTCCCGGGCGTTCGCCGATCAGCATCACCAGCATTTTTGCGCCGAGCAACTGGCCGATTTCATCGCCGACGGCAACGCGGCCCTGTTCCACCAGGACAATCGGCGCCATGGACCAACCGTCGGTGCTCATTTGCTCTTCCAGACGATTGAGGAACGGCAGCGTATGGCGATGCACCGCCAGCGCCGACAGGCCGTCAGCCACGACGATCGCCAGATCGACACCGCCCGGATGCGCCGCTGCGTACTCACGCAAGGCCTGCGCCGATTCATCGCTGAGCTTGCGGCCCAGATCCGGGCGTTGCAGGTAGCTGTTGCGATCCACTGCGGCGCTGTGCAGCAACAGACTTTCGCGTCCGCGCTCGCTCAGTTGCGCGCTGAGGCCGGCGTGATCGAACGGCAGATGCACGGCGTCGCGCGCCTGGGCGTGGGCAAACTGGAAGTCCAGTTGCGCAGTGGTCGGCAGGCTGGTGCCAGTGCGGCCAAGGGCAATCCGCGCCGGGGTCAGGCGACGCAGTTCCAGCCAAGGGTTTTGCGGGTCGATGGGCGGTTTTTCCATGTGACTCATCCCAGTTGCGCCAGCGCCTGGCGGAAGGCCGGCGGCAAGTTGTTACCGAAGCGAACCTTGCCATCCGCTTGGGTGAAGATGCCCATGTTTGCCAGCCATTGCTCGAACTCGGGCGCCGGTTTCAGGCCCAAGGTCTGGCGCGCGTAGAGCGCGTCGTGGAATGAAGTGGTCTGGTAATTGAGCATGATGTCGTCGGAGCCGGGGATGCCCATGATGAAGTTGATCCCGGCGACTCCGAGCAGCGTCAGCAAGGTGTCCATGTCGTCCTGATCGGCTTCGGCGTGGTTGGTGTAGCAGATGTCGCAGCCCATCGGCACGCCGAGCAGCTTGCCGCAGAAATGGTCTTCGAGGCCGGCGCGGATGATCTGTTTACCGTTGTAGAGATACTCCGGGCCGATAAATCCTACGACGGTGTTCACCAGAAACGGTTTGAAATGTCGCGCCACGGCGTAGGCCCGGGTTTCGCAGGTCTGTTGGTCGACGCCGTGGTGGGCGTTGGCCGACAGCGCGCTGCCTTGACCGGTCTCGAAATACATCAGGTTCTGCCCGAGGGTGCCGCGATTCAGGCTCAGGCCGGCGTCGTAGCCCTCCTGCAAGACATTCAGGTTGATGCCGAAACTGGCGTTGGCCGCTTCGGTGCCGGCGATTGACTGGAACACCAGATCCAGCGGCACACCGCGATTGATCGCTTCGATGGAGGTGGTGACGTGGGTCAGCACGCAGGCCTGAGTCGGGATGTCGTAGCGCTGGATGATCGCGTCGAGCATTTCCAGCATTGCGCAGATCGAGGCGATGCTGTCGGTGGCCGGGTTGATGCCGATCATCGCGTCGCCGTTACCGTAGAGCAGGCCGTCGAGAATGCTCGCGGCGATGCCGGATGGCTCGTCGGTCGGGTGATTGGGTTGCAGGCGGGTCGAAAGACGCCCGCGCAGGCCGAGGGTGCCGCGAAACTTCGTCACCACGCGAATCTTCTGCGCTACCAGCACCAGATCCTGCACGCGCATGATCTTTGACACGGCGGCGACCATTTCCGGGGTCAGCCCGGGGGCGAGGGCGCGCAGGCTGGTTTCATCGGCAGCATCGCTGAGCAACCAGTCGCGGAAGCCGCCCACCGTGAGGTGGCTGACCACGGCGAAGGCCTGTTTGTCGTGGGTATCGATGATCAGCCGGGTGACTTCATCGGACTCGTAAGGAATCAGCGCTTCCTGCAGGAAATGCGTGAGCGGAATGTCGGCCAGGGCCATTTGTGCGGCCACGCGCTCGCCGTCATTGAGCGCGGCGACGCCGGCGAGAAAGTCCCCGGAGCGTGCTGGGCTGGCCTTGGCCATGACGTCCTTGAGGCTGTCGAAGCGATAGGTCTGGGCGCCGACGGAATGGGCGAATGCGGCCATGGGGCGGTGTCCTCCTGATTCTGTGGATAACTCTGTTCCCTGTGGGAGCGAGCTTGCTCGCGAATGCGTTGGGTCATCCAGCATCACTATCGCCTGACACTACGCCTTCGCGAGCAAGCTCGCTCCCACATTGGTTTTGTGTGCACTTCTATATAGCGGGCACCGGGCGAAAGGCCCGGTGCCGGTGCAACTAGATACCTTCGAGCATAGCGTCTGCCGGCGCTTCGGAGCGTTGCTTGGCGGTCAGCTGGAAATACAGGTAACCGGCGGCCATGAAGCCAAGGAACACGCAGCCGATCAGCGTGTTGAACCACGCCATCGCCACCAGACACACAACCGCTAAAAACAGCGCAATCGCCGGCACCACCGGATAGCCCGGCGCACGGAAGGTGCGCTCCAGGTTCGGCTCGGTTTTACGCAGTCTGAACAGGCTGAGCATGCTGATGATGTACATCACGATGGCGCCGAACACCGACATGGTGATCATCGCCGCCGTCAGGGTCATGCCTTGCAGATTGACCAGACCGTCGCTGTAAATCGCCGCAATTCCGATCACGCCACCAGCCAGAATCGCCCGGTGTGGGGTCTGGAAACGCGACAGCTTGGCCAGTCCTTTAGGCAAATAACCGGCACGGGCGAGGGCGAAGAATTGTCGCGAGTAGCCAAGAATGATCCCGTGGAAACTCGCCACCAGTCCGAACAGACCGATCCAGACCAGCATGTGCATCCACGTCGAGTTGTTGCCAACCACGGCTTTCATCGCTTGCGGCAGCGGATCGTTGATGTTCGACAGTTGGCGCCAGTCGCCAACGCCGCCAGCCATGACCATTACGCCGATAGCCAAAAACACCAAAGTCAAAATGCCGCTGACATAGGCCTTGGGAATCGTGCGTTTCGGGTCTTTCGCCTCTTCAGCCGCCATGGCCGCACCTTCGATGGCGAGGAAGAACCAGATCGCAAACGGTATCGCCGCGAAAATCCCAGGGATCGAACCCATCGTGAATTCGTTGGCGCCCGACCAGCCATTGAGCACGAAATTACTGAAGCTGAAGCCCGGCGCAACCACGCCCATGAACACCAGCAACTCGGCAACGGCGAGCACGGTGACCACCAATTCAAAGGTCGCCGCGATGCTGACGCCGAGAATATTCAGGGTCATGAAGACGAAATACGCGCCGACGGCGGCGATCTTCGGATCAAGCTCGGGATACTGCACGTTGAGGTAAGCGCCGATGGCCATGGCAATTGCCGGTGGCGCAAAGACGAACTCGATCAGTGTGGCAATACCGGCGATCAATCCGCCTTTCTCGCCGAACGCCCGCCGGCTGTAGGCAAACGGTCCGCCGGCGTGTGGGATGGCGGTGGTCAGTTCGGTGAAGCTGAAGATAAAGCAGGTGTACATGGTCGCGACCATCAATGCCGTGACCAGAAACCCGAGCGTGCCTGCGGTGCCCCAGCCGTAACTCCAGCCGAAGTATTCGCCGGAAATCACCAGGCCGACGGCAATGCCCCACAGATGCAGGGTGCCGAGTGTGGGTTTGAGCTGTGTGGTGGAAGTCATAAGTCCTCTCTGTTTTTTATTGTTCGATCTGTTGGACTTTCGGGTGCAGTAGTTGGGTGGATGAGTGCTGTTCACGCAGCGGCAGTTTTCACGCAAAACCTGAATGACGGGTACGCAAGGGCCGTGCCAGAGCGGCCAGGCCATTGTGTTGTGTCATTGAGGACGCCATCGCTGGCAAGCCAGCTCCCACAGGTTTCTGTGGTGTACCCATTATTGGAGACCTGCGGAGATCCCTGTGGGAGCTGGCTTGCCAGCGATAGCTGTTTGGAGGGCGACACCCAAGCATCAGTGTCGCCCGAAGGTTCTAGAAGAAGCCCAACGGATTGATGTCGTAGCTCACCAGCAGGTTTTTGGTCTGCTGATAATGATCGAGCATCATCTTGTGCGTCTCACGCCCAACGCCGGACTTCTTGTAGCCACCGAACGCGGCATGCGCCGGGTACAGGTGGTAGCAGTTGGTCCACACGCGACCAGCCTTGATCGCCCGGCCCATGCGGTAGGCGCGGTTGATGTCGCGGGTCCACAGACCGGCGCCGAGGCCGAACTCGGTGTCGTTGGCAATCGCCAGGGCTTCCGCTTCGTCCTTGAACGTGGTGATGCTCACCACCGGGCCAAAGATTTCTTCCTGGAACACGCGCATCTTGTTGGTGCCCTTGAGCAGGGTCGGCTGGATGTAATAACCGGTCGACAGATTGCCCTCGAGTTTTTCCACCTTGCCGCCAGTCAGCAGCTCGGCACCTTCGCCCTTGGCAATTTCCAGGTACGAAAGGATCTTGTCGAATTGCTGCTCGGACGCCTGCGCGCCGACCATGGTGTCGGTGTCCAGCGGATCACCACGTTTGATTTGCAGGACTTTCTTCATGACGACGGCCATGAACTCGTCGTAGATCGATTCCTGCACCAGCGCACGCGATGGGCAGGTGCAGACTTCGCCCTGGTTGAAGAACGCCAGCACCAGACCTTCAGCGGCTTTCTCAATGAAGGTCGGCTCGGCCTGCATGATGTCTTCGAAGAAGATGTTCGGCGACTTGCCACCCAGCTCCACGGTGGATGGAATGATGTTCTCGGCCGCGCACTTCATGATGTGCGAGCCGACCGGGGTCGAGCCGGTGAAGGCGATCTTGGCGATGCGTTTGCTGGTCGCCAGTGCTTCGCCAGCTTCTTTGCCATAGCCCTGAACAATGTTCAGCACGCCCGGCGGCAGCAAATCACCGATCAATTCCAGCAACACGGTAATGCCCAGCGGGGTTTGCTCGGCCGGTTTGAGTACCACGCAGTTGCCAGCGGCGAGTGCCGGGGCGAGTTTCCACGCAGCCATCAGGATCGGGAAGTTCCACGGGATGATCTGGCCGACCACGCCCAGCGGTTCATGAATATGGTACGCCACGGTGTTGCCGTCGATTTCGGCAGCGCTGCCTTCCTGGGCACGCAGGCAACCGGCGAAGTAGCGGAAATGGTCGGCAGCCAGCGGGATGTCGGCGTTGAGGGTTTCGCGGATGGCTTTGCCGTTGTCCCAGGTTTCGGTGATCGCCAGCAGTTCCAGGTTCGCTTCGATGCGGTCGGCGATTTTCAGCAGGATCAGCGAGCGCGCCTGCACGGAGGTCGCACCCCACGCGTCGGCAGCGGCGTGAGCGGCGTCCAGTGCCTTGTCGATGTCTTCGGCAGTGGAGCGGGGAAATTCGGCAATCGGTTGGCCATTTACTGGCGAGGTGTTGGTGAAGTACTGACCTTTGACAGGCGCGACGAACTCGCCGCCGATGTAGTTACCGTACTTGGCTTTGAACGAGACTTTGGCGCCTTCAGTACCGGGGTGAGCGTAACGCATGATGATGTTCTCCTTGGCTTTGTACTTATTAGAGAAACGCGCAAGTGCGCTTGCTATAAGCGTAGAGCAAAGGTCGGGCCACCGCCGTGCAGGGCAGGTAAATCAAGGGCTTGGCAGGTTTTTGTCGGACGAGTGGATTTTGCCTGTGACGGTTTCGGTACAGTTCGGGTGACAGTTTGTACCGCTTTTGGCACAGCCAGTGACCGGGCAGTCTTGCCAGCATTGCAATGCGTCGGTGGCTGGAGGATGCTGGGCGTCACCTCAGCATTGGGCCGTCGAGCCTCGGGGAGAACAATAAGAAATGCACGACAACCATTTGAGTCGCCATGCCCGACAGGTTCTCACCGCTACCCAGGGCAAACCGCACCTGCACGGGCCCGGTGCCGATCCGTCGATTGCCCGTTCGTGGCTGCGCTGTCTGGAGGACTATCACCTCGACCCGGCGCTGAGCATGGCGCCGACTGTGCTCGAACACGGCCGGGTACTGGAAAGCCGCGAACGTCTGCAGCAGGTTCTACAGATCGCCGGCAATGAAATGAGCAGCCTGCATCAACAACTCTCCGGCGCCGGCCATGCAGTGCTGCTGACTGACGCGCGCGGGGTGATCCTCAACTGCGTCACCGCGCCGGCCGAACGCAAGATCTTCGAACGCGCCGGGCTCTGGCTGGGGGCCGACTGGAGCGAAGCCTGCGAAGGCACCAACGGCATCGGCACCTGCCTGGTCGAGCGCCAGGCTCTGACGATTCATCAGGATGAACACTTCCGTGGGCGCCACACCGGCCTGACCTGTTCGGCGAGCCCGGTGTTCGACCCGCATGGCGAACTGCTCGCGGTACTCGACGTGTCGTCGGCGCGCCATGACGTCTCGCGGCAAAGCCAGTTTCACACCATGGCGCTGGTCAACCTCTCGGCGAAGATGATCGAGAGCTGCTACTTCCTGCGCTGTTTCGATAACCAATGGTTGTTGCGCTTTCATCTGCAGGCCGAATCGGTCGGGCTGTTCAGCGAAGGTTTGCTGGCGTTTGATGGGGAAGGGCGGATCAGTGCGGTCAATCAGAGTGCACTGAATTTGCTCGGGCATATTCGTGGCGGCTTGCTGGGTAAACCGGTCGAGGCGTTTTTCGATTGTTCGCTGGATGAATTGCTTGGCCGCGCGAGTGCCAATGCCAGTGCCAGTTGGCCGCTGCGCACCCGCGACGGACGGCATTTGTTTGCCGTGTTACGCGGTGAGTCGCGCAAGCCTTTGCCTATGGTATCGGCTCCAGTCGTGGCTGAAGCGCCGCGCCTGTCGGGCATCTGCCTCGGTGATGAAGCGTTGCAGGCCGATTTCCGCAAAGCCTTGCGCGTATTCGAGCGGGACGTGCCGTTGTTGATCAATGGCGAAACCGGCTCGGGCAAGGAGGCCTTCGCCAAGGCTGTGCACCAGGCCAGTCAGCGTTCGAACAAAGCCTTCGTCGCGCTCAACTGCGCGGCCATTCCGGAAAGCCTGATCGAGAGCGAGTTGTTCGGCTATCGCGGCGGCAGTTTCACCGGCGCGCGCAAGGACGGCATGCGCGGCAAGTTGCAACAGGCTGATGGCGGCACGCTGTTTCTCGATGAAATCGGCGATATGCCGCTGGCGCTGCAAACGCGTTTGTTGCGGGTGCTGGAGGATCGGCAAGTGGTGCCGATTGGCGGTGAGCCGGAGTCGGTCAACGTGCGGATTATCAGTGCGACGCACCGCAATCTGCTGGAGCGAGTCGCCGACGGTAGCTTCCGCGAGGATTTGTACTATCGGCTCAATGGTTTGGAGGTAGCGTTGCCGGCGTTGCGTGAACGTAGCGACAAATCGCAGTTGCTGGATTTCCTGCTGGCCGAGGAGGCGGGCGGTGAAACGATCCTGATCGACGAGCCGGCGCGTCAGGCGTTGCTGGCGTTCAACTGGCCGGGCAATGTGCGGCAATTGCGCAATGTGCTGCGCACGCTGGCGGCGTTGTGTGATGAAGGGCGGGTCGGGGTAGAGGATTTGCCGGTAATTATTCGGCAGGGGCGGCCGGCGATTTCACCAGCGGAGCCTTGTGAGCATCCACTGGAAGATGCCGAGCGGTTGGCCTTGCTCGGAGCTCTTGAACAAACGAGGTGGCACATGACTCGCACCGCTGAGCAACTGGGTGTCAGCCGCAACACTCTTTACAGAAAGCTGCGCAAGCACGGGATTGAGCGGCGAGTCAGTTGAAGGCCCTCACCCTAGCCCTCTCCCAGAGGGAGAGGGGACTGACCGAGTCGCTCTACTGATCTACGCCGACCTGAGTTATAGAGCCGAACTCAGGATTTTAAAGCGACCGAGATCGGCTCCCTCTCCCGCCGAAAAGTGGACTGGCCGAGTCAGATCTACTGATCTACGCCGACATGAGTTATCGAGCCGAACTCCGGATTTGAAAGCAACGTAGATCGGCTCCCTCTCCAGCCGAAAAGTGGCCTGGCCGAGTCAGATCTACTGATCTACGCCGACCTGAAATATCGAGCCGAACTCAGGATTTGAAAACGACGCAGATCGGCTCCCTCTCCCTCTGGGAGAGGGCTGGGGTGAGGGCGGCAGTCTGCAGTCGAGTCGAGATGTTACGGCCCACCCATCCCGCCCCTCACCTAAAGAGTGCGATTTCCCCCTCCCTACGCTAACCTGCGGCCATGTTTTACGAGGTCGACTATGCACATTCATATTCTGGGTATCTGCGGGACTTTCATGGGCTCGATGGCGGTGTTGGCCAAAGAGCTGGGCCATCACGTGACCGGTTCCGACGCCAACGTCTATCCGCCGATGAGCACGCAGCTTGAAGCCCAAGGCATTCAGCTGACGCAGGGCTATGACCCGGCGCAGCTCGATCCGGCACCGGATCTGGTGGTGATCGGCAACGCCATGTCGCGCGGCAACCCGGCGGTGGAATATGTGCTGAACAAAGGCCTGCCATACGTCTCCGGCCCGCAGTGGCTGGCTGACCACGTGCTGCAAGGTCGCTGGGTATTGGCGGTAGCTGGCACTCACGGCAAAACCACCACCAGCAGCATGCTCGCCTGGGTGCTGGAGCACGCCGGCATGAGCCCGGGTTTCCTGATCGGTGGTGTGCCGCAGAACTTCTCGGTATCGGCGCGTTTGGGCGGTACACCGTTCTTCGTGATCGAGGCCGACGAGTACGACAGCGCCTTCTTCGACAAACGTTCGAAGTTCGTTCACTACCGTCCGCGCACCGCGATCCTGAATAACCTTGAGTTCGATCACGCCGACATCTTCCCGGATCTGCCAGCGATCGAGCGGCAATTCCACCACTTGGTGCGCACCATTCCGAGTGAAGGTCTGGTCATTCATCCGACCACCGAGCCAGCCTTGCAGCGTGTGATCGAAATGGGCTGCTGGACCCCGGTGCAGACCACCGGTGCCGGCGGCCAATGGCAGGTCAAACTGCTGAGTGAAGACGGCTCGGCGTTCGAAGTGATGTTCGAAGGCGTGTCGCAGGGCACCGTCGAGTGGGAGCTGACCGGTCAGCACAACGTCGCCAACGCCTTGGCTGCTCTGGCGGCGGCGCGGCATGTTGGCGTGGTGCCGTCGATGGGCATCGCCGGTCTGAGCGCATTCAAGAACGTCAAACGTCGCATGGAGAAAGTCGCTGAAGTACGCGGCATCACCATCTATGACGACTTCGCTCACCACCCGACCGCTATCGCCACCACCCTCGACGGTCTGCGCAAACGCATCGGCGATGCGCCACTGATCGCGATCATCGAACCGCGCTCCAACTCGATGAAGCTCGGCGCGCACCGTGACGGTTTGCCGGACAGCGTGGTCGATGCCGATCAGGTGATCTGGTACGCCCCGGCCAACCTCGGCTGGGACCTGGCCGGCACTGCCGCGCTGTGCACGGTGCCGTCGATTGTCAGCGATTCGCTGGAGGGCATCATTGAACGCGTGAAGAGCCAGGCGCAGCCCGGCACGCACGTGGTGATCATGAGCAACGGCGGCTTCGGCGGCCTGCACGGCAAACTCGCCGAGGCGCTGCAATGAACACTTTTTCGCAGGGCAATGGCCCCGAACGCATCACACTGGCGATGACCGGCGCGTCCGGCGCGCAGTATGGTTTGCGTCTGCTCGATTGCTTGGTGCGCGAAGATCGCGAAGTGCACTTCCTGATTTCCAAGGCTGCGCAACTGGTCATGGCCACCGAGACCGATGTCACGCTGCCGCCCAAGCCGCAAATGATGCAGGCCTTCCTGACCGAATACACCGGAGCTGCCGCCGGGCAGATTCGCGTGTACGGCAAGGAAGACTGGATGTCGCCGGTGGCCTCGGGGTCTGGCGCTCCAGCGGCGATGGTCGTGGTGCCTTGCTCTACCGGGACGTTGTCGGCGATTGCCACCGGCGCCTGCAACAACCTGATCGAACGCGCCGCCGATGTCACTTTGAAGGAGCGTCGCCAATTGATTCTGGTGCCGCGCGAAGCGCCCTATTCGAGTATTCATCTGGAGCACATGCTCAAGCTGTCGAACATGGGCGTGACGATTCTGCCGGCCTCGCCGGGTTTCTATCACCAGCCGCAGACCATCGATGACCTGATCGATTTCGTCGTGGCGCGGATTCTCAATCTGCTCGGCATTCCCCAGGACATGCTGCCGCGCTGGGGTGAGCATCATCTGAGCAGTGATGAATAAGCTGCTGGTGCTCGGGTTGGCGTTGTTGCTGACCGGGTGCGCCACGGCGCGCACCCTCGATGCGGCCAAACCCGGTGCGCCGGTGGTGTACTCCGGGACGCGGCTGGATTTGTATGCGCTGAATGGCGGGTGTTGTGCGATGGATCGGTTCGGGGCTGAGGCGCCGGGCTATCCGGGGGTGGATCTGCCGGCGAGTGCCTTGCTCGATACGCTGCTGTTGCCGTTGTCCTTGCTGACGGTTATCGGCGTGGGGTTTCAGGCAACGGGCGGATTGTAGTTAGACAGATCGTTCCCACGCTCTGCGTGGTAAAGCCTCCGGTGACGCTCTGCGTCACGCTTTGGGACGCAGAGCGTCCATGGCTGCATTCCCACGCAGAGCGTGGGAACGATCATGCGGCGTAAGTTTATTTGCCTAGCTTGCGCAGTTCATCCGACTCGATCACCCGCACCCCATCCTGTTCTTCCAGCGCCAGCCGCCACATCGCCCGCGCCAATTGGCACGCTTCGATGCCCCGGTATTTACCCGGGATCAGCTTCGACAACGGCCCGGCCAATTGCTCGGCTAGACGCGGTTCTGTCCGTTCACCCAACAACAGCGAAGGTCGGCAAATGGTCAGTTGCGGCCAGTCCTGCGCACGCAAGGCCTGCTCCATTTCGCCTTTGACGCGGTTATAGAAAACCGACGATTTCGGATCGGCGCCAATTGCACTGATGACGATCAGATGCCGCGCGCCCATTTCCCGCGCACGTTTGGCGAACGCCACCACCATGTCCAGATCCACCGCGCGAAATGCCGCTTCCGAGCCGGCCTGCTTGATCGTGGTGCCGAGGCAGCAATAGGCGATATCGATGCGGCCACTGAGTTGCGGCAGAAACGCCTGCGGATCGCCGACCGGGTTTTCCAGGTGCGGATGTTCCGCCAGTGGCCGACGCGAAGGGGCGAGCACGCGAGAAATCGTCGGCTCGTTGAGCAAACGGTCGAGCAGATGTTCACCGGTCAACCCGGTGGCTCCGGCAAGCAATACGTGCTGAGGCGTCAAGTACATAGTGTCTCTCCCTTGATACTGTTCAGCTTAGTTGCTCTTTATCGCTCCGTCGTTCAATGCAGCACTTTGCAAAGCTTTTCTTGCTTGCTGTTTGCGCAGCAGTTGCCAGTGCGACAGCACGGTTTTCGGTGCCCAGATCTGCGGCTCCGAGGCTTCGAAATTGTCCGCCAGTTCACGCTCGGCGACGGTGGCCTTGGCCAGTTTGAAGGCCTGCTCCAGATCGTCGGTCTGGTTCAGCGCCTGGGCGAACAGGGCATCACCGAAATAGGTGAAGTTGGCTTCTTCCGAGCAGCCGAAGGACACCCGATCCGCGCGCGAGGCGGTCATGATCAGCGTGCGTTCGTCTTTCAGCGCCGGGATGAAACCGCCGGAGTAGCACGACGAAATCACGATGATCTTGTCGCGATTCTTCAACGGCGCCAGCACGGCGGCGAGTTCGTCGGCGGGCAGGTCAGCCAGTTCCATGCGCGGCTGGTCGAGCACCAGTTCATGCTCGGCGGTGCCGTGGCTGGTCAGGTAGATGAACAGCAGATCTTCCGGGCCGCTGCGCTCGGCGAGGGTTTGTGCGGCGCGGCGCAGGTTTTCGCGGGTGGCCATCGGCCGGTCGCCGAGGTGATCGCGGTGGTTGACCAGACGGATCTGGCCATAGGCGCCGAAGCGCGTGTTGAGCATGTTGGCGACATAATCGGATTCGCGCAGGAACACGCTTTGCTTGCCGTCACCGCCGAGGGTCAGGGTGTACAACTCGACCGCCGGGGTCGAAGCGGGGATGGCGGCCAATGCGTCTTCGAGCAGGCGGCCCTGAGCGAGCAGGCCGAGTTCGAGGGTGTCGGGCAGCAACTTGCCGTCGGCATCGCGCACACGCTGGCCGTTGATCCAGGTGCCACTCATCACGCTGCCATCGGTGAGCACTAGCGTGCCGCGTCCGGAGTAGCTGTCGTTGTCGAAACCGCCAATATAGAAGCTGCCATCAGACAGGTTCAAACGGCCCGGCCCGCTGAAGCGCCAGTCACTGAATGCGCCGATGTAGTGGCTGCCGTCGGCGCCGATCAGTTCGCCCTTGCCGGTCAGCGCGCCTTCCTTGAACTGGCCGAGCCAGACATCGCCGTCAGCATTTTCGTAGCGGCCCTTGCCATGCAATTGGTTGTTCTTGAAACCGCCGACATAGATGTCGCCGTCAGCGCTGTTGAACGTGCCGTTGCCTTCCAGCTGACCGTTGACGAAGTGCCCGGTGAATGAATTACCGCTGGAGTCGCCGCGCTGACCCTCACCGTTCGGTTTGCCGTGGGCGAACTGGCCTTGATAGGAGCTGCCGTCGTCCATTTCCAGGCGGCCGAGCCCGGAATATTGGTCGGCCTTGAATTCGCCACGGTAGGTCATGGCGTTTTCTTTCAGGGTGCCTTCGCCTTCGCGGCGGCCCTGCTTGAAGCCGCCGGTGTAACTGCTGGCGTTGGTGGTCAGGCTGCCCTGACCGTCGAACAGGCCTTGCTGAAACTGCCCGCGATAGACTTCGCCATTGCTGCCATGCCATTCGCCCTGACCATGCCACTGGCCCTTATCGAACTGCCCGGCATACCAACTGCCGTTGGGGTAGTCGACGCGGCCCTGACCTTGCAGCAAGCCATCGACCAGTTCACCGCGATAGCGACCGCCGTCGGGCAGGCGCGCATCCGGCGGCAACAGCGATTCGCCGTCGCCGCAAGCGGTGAGCATCAGGGTCAAGGCAAGGGGTGCAAGACGAGCAAGTGAGCGCATAGCGGGATCCGGGCAATTAGGCGACCGAGTATGCCGCAGCTATGTGAACTAATGCAGCCGGTAAAACCAGTGTTGACGCGAAACAGCGTGCGCTGCTTCGCATCCAGAACCATCAGACGAAGCAGAGCGACAGCGGCTCGGCGATATAGGCCGGTTTGTCCGAGCCTTCTATCTCAAGCGTCGCGGTGGCTTTGAGCAGCCACTGGCCCGGTTTTTTCTCAGTCACTTCGCCCAGATCGACCTTGAGCCGGACCTTGGAATTGACCTTCACTGGCTGGATGAAACGCACGCTGTCCAGGCCGTAGTTGACGACCATCTTCACGCCTTGCGGCAGCACGAGGATGTCTTCCATCAATTTCGGGATCAGCGACAGCGACAGGAAACCGTGGGCAATCGTGCTGCCGAAAGGCGTTTGCGCGGCTTTGACCGGGTCGACGTGAATGAACTGATAATCACCGGTGGCTTCGGCGAACAGGTTGATGCGTTCCTGATCGATGGTGAGCCATTCGGAACGTCCGAGTTCCTTGCCGACATAATCTTTGAGCTCTGCAACTGGAACATAGGGCATTGAGACTCTCCTTGGGTTCATCGGTTTTATAGTTTTTCAGGTGGGGGGATTTGACCTCCCTGCGAACCACTGTAGATCATCATGGCGATTTGCTCCGGTCAACCGACCATGCTTTTGGCGAATGCCGATCCATAGCGCAGGCGTGCTTATAATGCCGAGCCCCTGCTGGGCGAAAAGTAAGACGGAGATGTCGGATGTTGCTACGTGGCCTGACCCTGCTGGTGCTGTTTCAATTGCTCGGCACCGCGCTCAATCATTTGCTCTTGCCAATGCTGCCGGGGCCGATCATCGGTCTGCTGCTGTTGCTGGTCTTCCTGATCGTTCGCGGTGAAGTCGGCGAGCCGTTGAACCTCGCGGCCGGCAGTCTGCTGCGTTATCTGCCATTGCTGCTGGTGCCGCCGGCGGTGGGGGTGATGGTTTATGCGAGCGACATTGCCGCCGATTTCTGGGCGATTGTCGGCGCACTGGTGCTGTCGCTGATCCTGTCGATGGCCTTCGCCGGGGTGCTGATGCAGCGCCTGGTCAAGCGTCACGCGCACCGGTCGGAGGAGTCCTGATGCTGTTTGATTGGCAAGGCGCCTGGGCTTCGGTCATTCATCATCCGCTGTTCGGCATCGGCATCACCCTCGGTGCCTATCAACTGGTGCTGGCGGCGTTCGAGAAAACCCGCTGGATCTTTCTGCAACCGGTGCTGGTCTCCATGCTGTTGGTGATTGGCATTCTGCTCGGCTGCGGCCTGACCTACGCCGAGTACCGCAAGAGCACCGAGATCCTCAGCATTCTGCTCGGCCCGGCCACCGTGGCGCTGGCGGTGCCGCTGTATCTCAACCTGCGGCGTATTCGGCAATTGTTCTGGCCGATTTTTACTACGCTGGTGATAGGCGGAGTGGTGGCAACGGGCATGGGTGTGTTGCTGGGCTGGTGGTTCGGTGCCGAGCACATGATTCTGATGACCATGGCGCCGAAGTCGGTGACCTCGCCGATTGCCATGCTGGTCGCCGAGCAGATCGGTGGTGTCGCGGCGCTGGCGGCGGTGTTCGTACTGATCACCGGGGTGATTGGCGCGATCTTTGGTCCGACGCTGTTGAACCGCCTCGGTGTGCACAGCCCCGAAGCGCGCGGCATGGCGCTAGGCATGACCGCGCATGCGGTCGGCACGGCGGTGGCCATGCAGGAAAGTGATGAGTGCGGCGCTTTTGCGGCGCTGGCAATGAGTCTGATGGGCGTGGCCACGGCGGTATTCCTGCCGTTGGCGGTGTCGATGGTGGTGTAAGGAAATGTCTATGAGTCTGCCGCTTTTCCCGCTGAACACAGTGCTGTTTCCCGGCTGCAATCTTGACTTGCAGATCTTCGAAGCGCGCTACCTCGACATGATCGGCCGCTGCATGAAACAGGGCGGCGGTTTCGGTGTGGTGTGCATCCTTGACGGCCACGAAGTCGGCGTCGCGCCAGAAGGGTTTGCCCTGGTCGGTTGCGAAGCACGCATCACCGATTTCCAGCAGCAGGATAACGGCTTGTTGGGGATACGAGTGCAGGGTGGGCGCCGGTTCACGGTGTTGCGTACCGAGGTGCAGCGCGACCAGTTGATTCTCGCCGATATCGAGTGGCTGGATGATGAGCCCGAACAACCGTTGCAGGACGAAGACGCTGACCTTGTGGCGCTGCTCAAGGCCTTGGCCGAGCACCCGATGGTGGAGGCGCTGAACATGGGCACCGATGCGCTGGGTCAGCAATCGCTGGCCAATCAGTTGGCCTATCTGTTGCCATTCGCTGAAGAAGACAAGATCGATCTGTTGCAACTCGACGATCCCCAACAGCGGCTGGATGCAATTCAGGCGTTGCTCGACGAGCTTCAGGGTGAATTGTTTGCCTAGTTGTACTTTGAATTAACTGATGGCGCTGGCCAGTATTGTTTTGATTTTGTCTTTGTCTTAGTTTCAAGTTGTCCGCAGGAAGCGGGCGACTTGAATAAGAATAAGGATGAAAACATGACTGTATATGAAGATGAATGGGAATTTTGGGACGACATTGCCGGCAAGTATATTTTGAAACACGCGGAGACGGATCATAACGTTAGTCGTGTTATTGAGGCGGCATCAACCTATGCAGACCTGATGGTGATAGCCCGGCGTAAACGAAAATCTGAAAAAGTCCCTGTCGGTGATGTCCCGCGGATGTCTTTGACAGCCAAGATCATAGCGGCCGAGGCCGCCATTTGACGCTCTCTTTTTCAGTGTTGCCTGCCGTTATTGATCGACGGCACGGCGTTTATGGATGGGAAACTCCATGTCTTTAGCAAAAATAAACGACCAGACATTCACGGCGCATCTTTATCTTGATGGCCGGCCAGTGGTACTCAATCAACAACGCCTGCAACAGGCCCTGCGCAACTTGCGGATAACCATGGGCGAGAAACTGGAAGCCAAAGTGGGGCTGGCAGATTCACGTGTGTCCAGTTTAATAACCCTGGCTGACCATGAAGACGACGCACCCGTGCGGTTTAAGTTCGTCCCAAAGGGTGAGGAATATGCAATCAGCGTTGAACTGGCGGGCGCGTTCGACGGCGCGCGGTTATTCATAGAGGACAAGACAAATAACCTGTTGGCCAGTACCAGTGCTCC
Source organism: Pseudomonas sp. VD-NE ins (assembly GCF_031882575.1). Classification (NCBI taxonomy): domain Bacteria; kingdom Pseudomonadati; phylum Pseudomonadota; class Gammaproteobacteria; order Pseudomonadales; family Pseudomonadaceae; genus Pseudomonas; species Pseudomonas sp. VD-NE ins. Next base: position 5,832,270 of record NZ_CP134772.1, on the reverse strand, counting down.
CGTGCAGTATTTTTCAATCAGTACGTTTGGTGTGCCGAAGGCATCCTTCAGCCATATCGAATCCGGTCCGGCCTATCTCGAGTTGACCAGCCGGCAGAATGACGAACCGTTGTATCGTCATTTGAGCAGTGGCTTGAACACATTCGTCAACGTAGAGCCTAATTTGACGGGGCATAACGCCTTCAATAACACACCCGCAACGTTTGTCATCGAAGTTATCAAGTAACGTTTAATGGAAGGCGCCATTCATTATTAAATGAATGGCGCCTTTTGTCAGGCTCGGTAATGCTCGGCCACTGGCCAGATTATGTCGTTGGACTGGGTTTCTCTACCTTTGGGCAACTTCAACACCACACCTCCGGAATGAGCTATTTGATCTATCAATTTGTCATAGGCGGTGATTCCGTAAACGAAAACAGACTTTCCGTCGATCCCTGCCCACGTGGCTTTCTCAATCGATTCAGCGTTGTCACCGGCCTGCCGTAAAATATCCTCGACTCTCGCGGCCTGGCTCCGATCCGATCTCGCCAGCCAGATTCTTTCTGCACTGATGCCTCGCGTCGGCATTGATATCCGACCTTCCAGTGGGTCACCGTCAAAATCCATGTCGTTCAGGTAAATGTTTTCGTCTCGGGGGACCACTTCGATACCGCGGGTGTCGATGACGTAAAGGAAGCCCATGCGTTGTTTGCGCCGCAGCAATGGATAGTCACGCGAGTCGTCCATTTCAAACGATGTCTCAGAATCGTTATCCGTACTGTGTCGATTTCCGCTCGACAATTCACCGTCAGAGACATGCCCCGGATAACGGTTGGCCTGGGTGTTGTAATGCCGAGGATTGGAGTAGTAATCAAAAATCATGTAGTCCGAGGCTTTGTCCGCATAGAAAGTCGCGCTAAAGGCCGATTTGGTCGTGGATCCGGATTCGTTGCCCCTCAATTTCACCATTCGTTTGTCCCGAGCCAGTTCAAAAGGTGTACGCATGTCAGCGCGGAACATGGCCGGGATGTCGGTTCGGTAAAGATAATCGTGCTTATTGCGCTTGTAGCCTGCATGTTCCAGATAGCTTCGCAGGAAACTTTCCTCGTAGCGTTGCCGAACAGGCGGGAAAGCATCCGTACGGTTCAGGCCACCTGCCCTGAATTCGACGGGGTCGAGTTCTTCGGCGATATGCTTGAAGCGCTGATCGTCCTCGACATTCTCTGTCAGTCGTTTGTGTTGTTCGGCCCACTCGGGAAAGCCTCCAGGCTCCATTTCCTGGCGCAGGCGGTTTTGCTGGGCGACGCTCAGGTTGTAGCTTCTTAGCAGTTGTTCACACTCTGCGATGGATTTTTCCGGGAACACCCATGTGAGCGAATCCATCAGGTACTTGTGAGTGTCCGGTTCATCGAAACGGCTGGCCCAGTCAGGGACCCTGCCGATCGCCTCTGCCTCGGCGCGAAAGACCAACACCTCTGCGCCCTGCAGACGGTAGTTGTTCCAGATATCGCGATCGGTCCGTTGTGCCAGTTTGATCGGGATAGACGGATCTCCCCGCGCTGCGAGCGGGTCGACCTTGATCCATCCCTTGTCGTCAATCAAAGCAAACAGACCGGTGGGGTTAGGAGGAAGATTGCGGTTGAAGGCAATGATTTCAAAAACCCCGTAGTAGCCTTGTGGGTCCCCGAGATGAGCGATGGTGAATTTCGTTGGGTCCAGGTATTCGACAGGTTTTTTCAGCGTCCAGGTGTTGCTGTCGGCGATTCGATAAAGCGGCGGCCCCGAGGGATGGCGTTCAGTCGATAAGGTCGCCCGGTAGGCGTTCATCGTTGCGTGGAAGACGACCATCACCGTCTGATTTCCGTCTGCGTCGTCAGGGCTTGCCACTTCGGCATATTTGCGGCCTTTATGGGATCTCAGTCCGTCTGCATCATGAGCGGACAGGCTCCCGGCGGCCTGCACGACGTAGCGTTGCAGGGGTGAAGTGATAGCGTTGCGCGGCAGCGTCACGGAATCGGCTATCCCGCTGTTCGTCACTGTTGCCTCCTGGCGGGCAACGCCACTCGTCGTGGCGTCAACACTACGGCCTGGGGAGTCAGGAGTCCTTGGCCTGAACGTGCCTGGAAGATTGAAATCAGGCTCGGATGGTCGCGGCTGTGGCCTGGGAGGGGATGCTGGCGCAGCGGAGGGGCTTGAAGGTCGCAGAGGGACCGGTTTCTGGCGCATAGGGTGTCACTCCATGTGGATAAGTCAGCCATCCATTGGCTGAGCTGAATCGGTGCCGCTGGGGGTATCTCCTCACAGCGGCATGCTTTTTTTCAGGGGCAATGCTCAGGCTTTGTCGGCCGGCAGGATCTGCAGGTCTTGCGGTTTGATTCGCGCTTGCGGATCGCTGTCGATACCCCAGTACTTTCTCAACACGTTGTAAAACACCGTGCCGGACTTTCCGGGGGCGAAACCGATATTCGTGACATGGACCCTGGCGGCCAGTTCGTTTTGCTGTTGATGCTGGTCGATGTCGGACAACAGTGCTTCGACACTGGCATAGCCGCGGGCATCGATGACATACAGCTGAAACACGCCAAACAGCAGTGAGACCTCGTAAATATTGCCGGCCGAAGTCACTACGCTGATGGACTCCACCGGCGCATCGTCGGGGATGTCGGGCAATTCGATCGTGACACTGGCGATGCGCAAGCTGCTGTCATCCAGTTGTAGGTCCTGGCGTGTGACGGTTTCTTTCATTGTGTGGGTGTAAAGGGTCCAGATCGAGGCGTCTGCTGTTTTCTCTATGGCGCCAGGGGTCGACAGACGAATGATCGAGTTGCTGGCGAGATGGACATCGTATGTCGAACTCTGACCCTCGAGCACATAGATGCCGGTGTGGGGCCCGGCATCGATCGTAATGCGGCTGGCCTGCGCAGTAATCGGCGGCTTTACCGTGGCTATCGGTTTGACGAAGCGATAGAGGCCTTTGCGTTGTTTCAGGCAACTGTGGCTTCTGAATTCGCGGTGACCGGGATTCCGGGCATCGTCTTCATAGTTCAGGGCGGGAACCTGAAGACGGTATGAAACCTGGTCCTGGGTGATCAGGGTAACGTCTTGCTGCAGGTAGGGTGTGGTGACTTTCAGGCTGTTTCGCCTGGTGTACCCCGTGGCCGATGCAATGGGCTGGACAACGCCTTTGAACACCACCTCTTTGGAGGGCAGCAGGATCGACAGATTGATGTCTTTGTAAATCAGATGGGTATTGCCCGATACACCTTTGCGTACTTGCACGTCATAGCTGACCAGCGTCTGGATAATTTCAGCGTCTTTGAAATCAAGGTAAACGGAACGGGATGTCATGGTTTTGTTGCGTTCGGCAACAAACTCCACCCGGCGCTCGGTGCGCGACACGAAATGCTGTTTCAAGCCTGAGTCGGCGATTTCGATAATGCCGCCATTGACGATTTGCGGTGCGGGAGGTGGCAGGCCGATGACGGTCACCGCAGGTTCGATGTCCTGAGTGAGGCTGTCTTCCGGCTGCTCGGGCAGTCGAACAAGCAGTTCGTAACCGTCCTGGGTCTTGAACGACAGCTGACTGTTTTTCAGTTGACGTTTGCCGTCGATCCACTGGTAGACGTCTTCGATGGTCAGGACATGGTCGGGATCGCGGCCGTCCTCGCCGCGCAGTGAGTTGATCACCAGCGACGTATCGACGATCTGCCAGCGCTGAATGACGTCCGCCGGCCAGCCGAATTCAATCAGGCTCGGCTGTTCACCGTCCTCGACGATGGTTGTTCGGGCATTGGTTTTGGCGATGTAGTAACGATCGACGCCAGCGCCACCCTCCACCCGGCAGTCCCAGCCATGGATGGCAATGATGTCGTCCCCGCCGCCGGTGCTGATGCGGTCGTAGCCATTGGCCAAAACTCGATTGGCATCGTCGTTGCCGGTGACCCGGCTGGTACCTTTGGACAACGTCGAGACATTTTCGATCGAAGTGAGTTGCGCGACCTCGATGGACCCAACGGCGGGGTCCAGGCCGCGCAGGGCCAATCGGCCGCTCTGCAGATTGATGTCGTGGCCGATATGGCGCGTATCGGTGGTCGGGCGGCTGCCTTCGAAGGCCAGGGTGTCGGAACCTGCGCCGCCATCCAGAACATTGAGATGGGGCGGTTTGGTGACGCGGTTCAACTCTTGCCCGGTAATCTCCTGATAAAACGCATCGCTTTTCTCGCCCCCGGTCAGCGCTTTGTGATCATTGCGATAGGTGAACAGATTGGGTTTGTCCCTGACGCCGATGACACGGTCATTGCCATCGCCCAGTTGCCAGTAGATACCCTTGTCGTCACCTGCACTGACCGACACTTTGTGTTTGAGTCCCGCAGGCAGGCCGTTGCTGGCATCAATCACGTCGTCGCCATCGACAATGACTGCCTGTTTGTCGAGTTTGAACGGCTTTTCGCCGGCACTTTCGTCCCATTGGTAGCGCCAGACTTCAACAGGCTTCAATTCAACCTGGAAGGCGCCGTTGACTACGTGTTCGATGGAGTGTTTATAAGCGCCCTCCAGCATGTCCCTGGCCGACCGTTCGAGCTGCTGCTGATGGTCTCGATAGCCCTTGGAGAGCTTGAAACGCTCCAGCACGTCGTTGTCCAGCTCTTGTCTGGTGAAGGTGAACCAGCCCGAGCGCATGCGCTCGTGAAAGGTCAGTTCGATGTAGTCATCGATGTCGTCCACGACTCGGGCAGCCTGGTAGATCAACGAGGCGGCAATGAGCAATCCCGCGGCGACAAGTCCGACCGCTCCGGCGATCGTGCCAAAACCTGCCAGGGCGGCGATACCCAGCGCCAGGCTCAGACCTGCACTCGCTACGCTCAAACCTCCACTGACGTAGTGATCCTGCGCCTCTTTACCCTTCGCAGCTGCGGCGGCATTGAACGAACGGATTGCATCGGTAATGTCGAAGGGCAGGGTGATGGCGCTGGCAAACATCCCGGCGCCCCGGCTCAGGTATTTGCCGACCGAGGTCAGCGGAAAATACTTCAGCGCGGTTCCGCCATTCCTGAGCATCGCTTCGCCGGTCTTGGTCAGGCCCCGCTCGATAATCAATGAGCCGATCTCGGCCGCGATGGAGCCTCCCTGGAAAAGCGCGTCCAGGGTGTCGCCGTTCTTGATCGCATCGATCATGGCCCTGTAACCACTGTAGATGCCGAATGCTTGCATGCCCACGCCAGTACCACATATCAGAGAACTCGCGTTTCTGCTGATCCAGCCGGGTGCGTTTTCCAGTGAGTCGATCCGGTGAATATCCAGCTTTTGCGCAGCCTTGCCCAGATGGTTCAGGCGATCCATCGCACAGCCGGGTTCAAGGGCGGTAGCCGCAACGAACAGCGGCGCGGCATCGATCGAGCGCTTGCAGGCAATTTCATAAAACAGCATGGCCGCCACACCGCTGTCGGGAATCTCAACGGACTGCAAGCGTGCCTGCACTTTGGTTGCGTCGAAATTGAGCCCGTCGATAAAGGCTTGATCGGCTCGTTGCATTCCGGCATTCGCCGGGCTGATGAGCTGGCCATTGACCGTCGCGCCCAAGGCCTGGAGTTCAATCCGGCTGGTCATTACTTCGCCGATGCGCAACGGGCCGAAATGCTTGTCGAGGGATTTGAGTGTGCGTCGATAGGGCGCGTCAGCGTCGTCTGGCGGCGTGGTGCCGTTGAGTGTGCCGGCCTGCGGCGCGTGACGGTTGCCTGAGGCGCTGATGGCGGTGATCTGAATGGGGCTGACATTGGCGATTGGAAAAGGCGGAGTGATAAGTTTTGACATGTCATTAATCCTTTAATGATGAATCTGGTTATCCCGGTGTCCGTACCGGAGTGTCACAGGTCTTGAGTCGTCGACCTTTGCGACTCGGGCCAGTTGATGTCCCAGGCAAATTCGTTGCCGTTGCCGGATAACCGGAGCACGGGTTTGCCCGCCGTCTCGGCCTGGTCAATCAACAGGTCGTACTGGAACTTGTTCAAGTGCCCTTCATGGGTCGCCGCTTCGATGCGTTCAGCGCTTGCGCCTGCCAGTTCCTTGAGGTGATCAACCTTTACCGCTTTGGTCAGGGCTGAATTCAATAACCAGATGCGATCGGCCTCCAGTCCGCTGCGGCTGACGGAGATCAGTCCTTCGTAGTCATCGGAGGGAAACCAGGTCGGGGGGGTATCGCGAGCCGCGGAATTGAACAGCATGTTTTCTTCATGGGGGACCACTTCCAGGCGGCGGGTGTCGAGCACATACAGAAACATTTCTTTCTGTTTGACTCGGGTGCTGCGGTAGTTGCGATCGTGGTCCCACGGGATGGGGCTGGCCGGCTCGGACCATTCGGAGGAGGTGTTGCTCTCGGTATCACTGGAGCCACTGTCCGAGGACGAGTCGTCCATTTCGCGACCCGGGTATTTGTTGGTCTGGCGATTGAAACGCAGGTACTCGGGATCTGGCTCCCTTGCGTACATCTTGCCTTCTTCAAGACTGAACGTTGCGCTCATCGGTTTGTGGGTAGTGGCCCCGGGTTCATGGTGATATCGCGGCAGCATGACGGCGTCATCGGCGAGTTCGAAGGGGCCGCGCTCATCGCCGCGGAACAACGCCGGGACGTCGTCGCGGTACAAGCAGTTGTACTTGTTGCGCCGGTAGCCGAGTTTGCTCACGAGTGCTTCGCGCACCTGCGGGGTCATGCTGGTCTCGGGGTCGTACCAGTCATGCCGGGCATTGCGCTTGAGATTGAGTTCCACAACAACCGCCCGGCTCAGTTGTTCGAGGTGCTGCACATTGGCGACGTCCTCGGTCATGTGCTTATGCGCTTGCGCCCATAGCGGCATTTTCAGTTCGGTCTTCATATCCAGTTGCAAGCGGCTCAACTGACTTGGCAGCAAGTTGTAGCTCTGCAGAAATGCCTCGCGTTGCGAAAGACTCGCGCCCGGTATCAGCCAGCGCAGGGTGTCGTGCAGCAATTCGTGATACGGGTTCTCCGCCACTTGCGGAGTCACCCACTGCGGTCGTTTGCCGCTGGCCTGGGCATCGGCACGAAAACGCACGAGATCTTCGCCATGAAGACCGTACGCCCGCCAGATATCGAAATCGGTCCAGTGCTGCAAGTGTGCAGGTTGTGCGCCGAAGCCACCGGCAGGGGCATCGACGGGGGCCCAGTTGCCGTGTTGATTGCGGAACGCAAAATGCGCGACGTCGTCTTTCAATCCGAATGCCGGTACCAGTTCGTAATAGCCTTGGGAATCCGGCGAACGCAGTGATGGCTTATAAGCCGTTGTATCGAACAGGGCCAGTCGAGGCTGCTTCGCGACGGGAGCCGCTGCTGACGGGGTGCTCATGGCAGGCGCGGGGCGTTTTGTCGAGGGCATCAATGGCACTGGATGTTCGGTCATGCGCCAGGTTGGCCGGTCCTTGTTTTTGTAAAGTATCGGCCCTGAGGGAATTCGCTCCGTCAGCAATCTGCATCGGTAAACTCCAGCAGGATCAAGGTCGACATGCGTGGTATGCAAGCGTCCTTCATGTTCGACGTTGACAAATCGGCGACCGACGATCCAGCGGAAGCCTTCCTCATCCGCCGGTTGCATGCCGCGCAGGAAATCTTCGCGCAGCCAGTAATTGTCAAGAGAGTCGTCGCCCGCGCGACGGCTGAAACCTGGCACCGGCATGGGTTGAATGACCACTGCTGGTGCCGGAGCATTCTCCGTCGTTGTACGTGGGGTCACAGTGGGAGCTGGCTCCTGGGCTGCCGGGAAACCCGGTAAACGGTGAATCGGAGGCTCTCCTGTAACGGGGCGCGGCGGCGTGGGGTTTGCATCAGGTTTCGGCGTTGCGGGCAGCGGCGGTTTGCGGGGAATTCTTGGACTCATGAATGACTCGAAATCAGTTGATGGGTTGAACGCCCTCGCTATGTAAGTTTGATTTTTTGTCAGGTAAATAAGTACAAGTAGTTTAACCTGGACTTAATGATTAAATAACGAAGGCGTCCCGGTATTCCGGATTTAATCTAACTGGTTTTTAAAGTGATGGAAGCGTTTGTTGTTGTGGTTTTTTTTAAAAGTGTAACTTCTGTTATTTTTTATTTGATATGTAAGGAGATGGAGTTGGTCAAGTAAGAAGTTTTGCAGTGGATGAGTAAAAGCTGATAGGAGAACAGCGCTGCTCATGTCGGAAGTTTCCTGAATGAGCAGCGAGAGGGGAATAAGACTTGCGTATTGCTTTAATCAATAAGCGTAACGCAACAGCGTATGCGGCAGATGACGCAGGACGAAAAAGCCAAACAGCGCCAGCATGGCCGGCAAGATCAACCACCAGATCTTGAACGGCATGGGATTGAGCGGGGTTTTGCGCTGACTCAGCCACAGGGCGGCTGCGCAGACACAGGCAGCGAGCATGGCGCCTGCCAACACGTCGGTTGGCCAGTGAGCGCCCAGATAGACCCGCGAAAGCGCGATGGAGAGGGCCGGAATACACGCGATCAGCAGCCAGGTCAGGCGCATGCGTGGTGGCTGACCACGGCCGGCCAGCACCGCCAGCGTCAGAAACAGCGCAAACGAACCTGAAGCATGGCCGCTGGGCATGCTGTAAGTGGTCAGAGGATCGGTCAGCACTTCCGGACGCACCCGGGCGAAGAAGTATTTGGTCCCGGTGTTGGCCAGCGCGGTCACCAACAGCGTGCCGCCGACGAAGATTGCGTGTCGCCATTGCCGGCACAGCAGCAACAGACCCGTCAGCAGGACGCTGAACAGCAGCATGTTGCGGAACTCGCCGATCAGGGTCAGCGTGACTGCAATTTCATCCAGCATCGGCTGGCGATGTTCCTGCACCAGGGTCATCACGCCTTGATCGAGTGCTGTCAGGTACGGATAGCCGATGAACAGGCCAATCAGAATCAACAGGCTCATGCTGCTGATCCAGATCGTCGCACGACGGTGGCGACGCAAACTGCTGTTCACGCTGAGGCCGACCATCACGGCGATGCTGCCGGCGACAATCCCGGCTTGCAGCCAGAACCCTTCAGGCAATGGCAGGCGGAATGCCGCGCCGGTGGCCCAGCCCGGCAGCAGATAGGCCAAACTCCAGCCGGCGGCGGCCAGCAGGCTGACAGCGGCGAAACGCGGGAACGGCATGTCGCACATACCGGCGACCATGGGCAGCATCGGCCGCAATGGACCAATGAAACGCCCCACCAGCAGGCTGGCGATGCCGTAGCGCTGGAAGTAGGACTCGGCGCCGGCCATCCATTCCGGATGATGACGCAGCCCCGGCAGGCGCCGAATGTTCTGGTGGAAGTGGCGACCGAGGAAATATGAAACGGCGTCGCCGAGAATCCCGCCGAGAAAACCCAGCAACAGCGTTTCGCTCAGCGACAGGGCGCCGCTGCCGGCCAGAACGGCGATGGCAAAGAGCAGCACGGTGCCCGGCACGATCAAACCGGCAATCGCCAGGCATTCCACCATAGCAACAATGAACACCGCAGCAGCCAGCCATTGTGGATTGGCCGCCAGCCACCCGGTCACGCTATCGAGCCATGGGCCCATACAGAAAAACTCCAAATCATTAATGGCCTCCTGTAGGAGCTGCCGAAGGCTGCGATCTTTTGATCTTGATCCTGAAAGCAAGATCAAAAGATCGCAGCCTTCGGCAGCTCCTACATGAGTGTGTGTTTACAGCAGAAAATAATCCCGGCCTTCGACCTGACCGCGTCGCAGCGGGTTCCGCGTGCACCATTGCGCGTAAGTCGCATCGACGAAGCGGTACATCAAGTGTTCGTCTCGGCCATGGGGAATGCCCAAACGTGTGGTCTGAATGATGTGCGAGGGCGCAGGCCCGGTGTCTTCGACCAAAAGGACTTCATGATCGAAACGCTTGGCGTCCCACACTGGCACTTTCAGCCCTAGCGCTTTGCACAGCAGGGTTTGCCCGGCGCAGAGTTTTTGCGACGGGCGTGCACGCCCCTGCGCGTCAGGGTTGTTCAACAGCATTTGCGCCAGACTCGCCGGCCCGCTGATTTCATCGACCCATGGATAGGCGGATTTGATCAATACCGCATTGCCCGGGCCCTGCGCGCTGAAGTTCAGCGAGTCACCGCCACGGGCGTAATACATATAGATGTGGCCGCCGTCCAGAAACAAAGCCTTACGCTTTTCTGTGTAGCCCAACGAGGCGTGGCTGCCCTTTTCTGCGCAGTAATAAGCTTCGGTTTCAATGATTCGCGCGCTCAGCCACAGATCGCCGACCCGGTGACGAATGACTTTGCCGAGCAGATCCTGCGCCAGCACTTGCGCATCTCGGTCGAAAAAGGCGTCCGGCAGCCCCAGCGGCAGGCGTTCGGTGCGGTTGCGAACGGTCAGGTTGGACATGGCAGGCAAGGTTTATCCAGGCTCAGGAGGTCGTGATGATAACAACGCCCGGCTTAATTGGGCCTGAATGCCGGCGAATCAGCGTTCATTTCGACCATCCGCCCGTCACCGCTGTTAGTCCCGGGACGCGACAGCTATAATCTGCCGCTTTCCTCTTTGCCAAGACCCCAGCAGACCATGACTGAGTCCGTTCTTGACTACATGACCCGATTGGGTCGCGCCGCCCGCGAAGCCTCCCGGGTCATCGGCCGTGCCAGCACCGCGCAGAAAAACCGCGCCTTGCAGGCTGCTGCCAATGCCCTCGACGCCGCGCGTGCCGAGCTTGCTGCAGCCAATGAACAGGATTTGGCCGCCGGTCGCGCCAATGGTCTGGAACCCGCTTTGCTGGAACGTCTGGAACTGACCCCGGCACGCATCGACGGCATGATCGTCGGTTTGCGTCAGGTCGCCGCGCTGCCGGATCCGGTCGGTGCAATCCGTGACATGAGCTTCCGTCCGTCGGGGATTCAGGTCGGCAAGATGCGTGTGCCGCTGGGCGTGATCGGGATCATCTACGAGTCCCGTCCCAACGTGACCATCGATGCTGCGAGCCTGTGCCTGAAGTCCGGCAACGCGACCATCCTGCGCGGTGGCTCTGAAGCGATTCATTCCAACCGGGCGATTGCCGCGTGCATTCAACGCGGTCTGGCCGAGGCCGAGTTGCCCGCCGCCGTGGTGCAAGTGGTCGAAACCACCGACCGTGCCGCCGTGGGCGCGATGATCACCATGCCCGAGTACGTCGACGTGATCGTGCCGCGCGGTGGTCGTGGCCTGATCGAGCGCATCAGTCGCGATGCCCGTGTGCCGGTGATCAAGCATCTGGACGGCATTTGCCACGTCTACGTCAGTGCCCACGCCGATCTGCCCAAGGCCCAGCGCATCGCGTTCAATGCCAAGACTTATCGCTACGGCATCTGCGGTGCGATGGAGACCTTGCTGGTCGATCAAGCGGTTGCGAAAGATTTCCTGCCGGCGATGGCGGCGCAGTTCCGCGAAAAAGGCGTCGAGCTGCGTGGTTGCGAGCGCACCCGGGCGATCATTGAAGCCGTTGCTGCCAGCGAAGAAGACTGGAACACCGAATACCTGGCACCGATTCTGTCGATCCGTGTGGTCGACGGTCTGGATCAGGCGATTGAACACATCAACCATTACGGCTCCCATCACACCGACTCGATCGTCAGCGAACACCTCGCCGACACCCGTCGGTTTGTCGCGGAAGTCGACTCGGCGTCGGTGATGATCAATACCCCGACCTGCTTCGCCGATGGATTTGAATACGGATTGGGTGCCGAGATCGGCATTTCTACTGATAAGCTGCACGCCCGCGGCCCGGTGGGTCTCGAAGGGCTGACCTGCGAGAAGTACATCGTGGTCGGTGATGGCCAGTTACGCGGCCAGGCGACGGTCTGACTTGACCGACCTCGACCTGACAGCGCCGCAAACCGGCAGCGAGTCCCGCCCCCGACGCATCGGCGTATTGGGCGGCACGTTCGACCCGGTGCACATCGGCCATTTGCGTGGTGGGCTGGAAGTTGCCGAAGCGCTGGCGCTCGACGAGTTGCGCCTGATGCCGAACGCGCGCCCGCCACATCGCGGTACGCCGCAGGTGTCGGCGCAGGATCGGCTGGCGATGGTCGAGTGTGCGGTGGCCGGAATGCCGCCGCTGGTGGTGGACGCCCGCGAATTGCAGCGGGACAAGCCGTCCTGGACCATTGATACCCTGGAGTCGATGCGCGCTGAAATGCCCGCCGAGACCCAGGTTTTTCTGCTTTTGGGCTGGGACGCATTTTGCGGCCTGCCCACTTGGCATCGCTGGGAAGAGTTGCTCCAGCATTGCCACATCCTGGTGCTACAGCGCCCGGACGCCGACAGCGAACCGCCGGATGCCTTGCGCAACCTGCTGGCAGCGCGTTCGGTGAGCGACCCGCTGGCCCTGAAAGGGCCGAGCGGACAGATTGCATTCGTCTGGCAGACACCGCTCGCGGTTTCCGCCACCCAGATCCGTCAACTGCTGGCCAGCGGTAAGTCGGTACGTTTCCTGGTGCCCGACGCGGTCCTGGCCTACATCGATGCGCACGGTCTGTACCGTGCGTCGAACTGAGCAAGGCGTGCTTCACTGATACGAATCCACGTATCGCCAAGCCGCCGAATATATGAGCAAAACGAGTTTTATATGACTGACAAAGACCAAACCAAAGTAAAGCGCAAAGGCACATTCAAGAGCGCCCCGCTGCCTGAGCCGGTCAACACCAACGAGCCGCTGAAGGGCGACGAACTGGTCAAACTGGCTGTGGCCGCACTGGAAGACGTCAAGGCACAAGACATCCAGATCATCGATGTTCGCGACAAGCAGAGCATCACTGACTACATGATCATTGCCACCGGTACTTCCAACCGCCAGATCAACGCGATGCTCGACAAGGTTCGTGAAGAAGTCAAAAAGCAGGGCGCCAAGCCGCTGGGCGAAGAAGGCAAGGGCGACAGCGACTGGGTGCTGCTCGACCTGGACCTGGTGATCGTGCACATGATGACCGCCTCGGCACGTCAGTTCTACGACCTGGAGCGTCTGTGGGCCGGTGCCGAGCAGAGCCGTGCGGCCGATGCCAAGCACCACAGTCCGGAAAACACCCACGAGCATTTCACCAAGCTCAACAAAGACCAGCTGTAAGGGATTGCTGTGCGACTGCGCCTGATCGCCGTCGGTTCACGCATGCCCAAGTGGGTGGAAGAAGGCTGGCATGAATATGCCAAGCGTCTTCCGTCCGAGCTGGCGCTGGAACTGGTGGAAATACCGCTCAATACCCGTGGCAAGAATGCCGACGTGGCCCGTTTCATCCGCCAGGAAGGCGAAGCCATGCTGGCCAAGGTCGGGCCGAACGAGCGGATCGTCACGCTGGAAGTCCACGGCAAACCCTGGAGCACCGAGCAGCTGGCGGTCGAACTCGACCGTTGGCGGCTGGATTCGCGCACGGTCAATTTCATGGTCGGTGGCCCGGAAGGGCTGGCGCCTGAAGTCTGCGCCCGTGCCGATCAGCGCTGGTCGTTGTCGCCGCTGACGTTGCCGCACCCGCTGGTGCGGATACTGATCGGTGAACAGTTGTATCGTGCCTGGACTGTGCTGTCCGGTCACCCTTACCACAAGTAATCCAGCCCTCATGTCTCAGCCGATCCGCATCAAGGACCACGAAAAGGACGCACGCCTGGTGCGTAGCCGCGTCGTGTTCGGGGCCATTGCGATCATGCTGTTGATCGGCGTGCTGATTGCGCGGCTGTATTACTTGCAGGTGATCCAGTACGAGTACCACTCGACGCTCTCGGAAAACAACCGGGTCCATGTGCAGCCGATTCCGCCGACGCGCGGGCTGATTTTCGACCGCAACGGCGTGGTGGTGGCGGATAACCGTCCAAGCTTCAGCCTGAGCATGACCCGCGAGCGCTCCGGCGACTGGCAGCAAGTGCTCGACGTGATCGTCGAAGTACTGGAGCTGACGCCCGAGGACCGGGTGATCTTCGAGAAACGCATGCGTCAGGGGCGCCGGCCGTTCGAGCCGGTGCCGATCCTGTTCGAGCTGACCGAGGAGCAGATCGCCCGCATTGCGGTCAACCAGTTCCGCCTGCCCGGCGTGGAAGTGGTCGCGCAGCTGGTTCGCCACTACCCGCAGGGCGCGCATTTTGCGCACTCGGTCGGTTACATGGGGCGGATCAACGAGAAAGAGCTGAAGAGCCTCGATCCGGTCAACTACAGCGGCACCCATCACATCGGCAAAACCGGCATCGAGCGTTTCTACGAGCCGGAATTACACGGTCAGGTCGGTTACGAAGAAGTCGAGACCAACGCCCGTGGCCGCGTGTTGCGGGTGCTCAAGCGCACTGATCCGATTCCCGGCAAGGACATCGTCCTCAGTCTGGACATCAAGTTGCAGGAAGCCGCCGAAGCTGCGTTGGGCGGGCGTCGAGGTGCAGTCGTCGCGCTCGATCCGAAGACCGGCGAGGTGCTGGCGATGGTCAGTCAGCCGAGTTTCGACCCGAACCTGTTCGTCACCGGGATCAGCTTCAAGGCGTACGCCGAGTTGCGTGATTCGATCGACCGGCCGTTGTTCAATCGCGTGCTGCGTGGTCTGTATCCACCGGGCTCGACGATCAAACCGGCGGTGGCAATTGCTGGCCTTGATTCCGGTGTGGTCACTGCGTCGAGCCGGGTATTCGACCCGGGCTACTACATGCTGCCCAACTACGATCACAAATACCGTAACTGGAACCGCACCGGTGACGGCTTCGTCGATCTCGACACGGCCATCATGCGTTCCAACGACACCTACTTCTATGACCTCGCCCATAAGCTCGGCATCGATCGGTTGTCGGCCTACATGAACAAGTTCGGCATCGGCCAGAAGGTCTCGCTGGACATGTTCGAAGAATCTCCCGGCCTGATGCCATCCCGCGAGTGGAAACGCGCGACGCGCAAACAGGCGTGGTTCCCGGGCGAAACCCTGATCCTCGGGATCGGCCAGGGCTACATGCAATCAACGCCGCTGCAACTGGCTCAGGCCACGGCGCTGGTCGCCAACAAAGGCATCTGGAACCGTCCGCACCTGGCCAAATCCCTCGAAGGGGTGAAACCGGTGGATGAGAATCCGATGCCGGACATTGTCCTGCGCGATCCGTCCGACTGGAACAAGGTCAACCACGGCATGCAGCAGGTGATGCACGGTGCGCGCGGTACTGCACGCAAAGCGGCGATCGGCGCGCAATATCGCATCGCCGGCAAATCGGGTACGGCTCAGGTCGTGGCGATCAAGCAGGGCGAGAAGTACGACCGCTCCAAGGTTCAGGAGCGCCACCGCGACCACGCCTTGTTCGTCGGCTTCGCGCCGGCCGATGACCCGAAAATCGTTGTGTCGGTGATGGTCGAAAACGGTGAGTCCGGCTCCGGCGTTGCTGCGCCTGTGGTGCGTCAGGTCATGGACGCCTGGCTGCTCGATCAGGACGGACGTTTGAAGGCCGAATACGCCAGCCCAATCAGTGCGGAGGCTACGGCCCGTGATGAATAACTTTGATCGCATGCTCTCCAGTGAGGATGTGATGCGTCGCCGCGCGACGTTGCTGCAAAGACTGCATATCGATGGCCCGCTGCTGATCCTGCTGCTGATTCTCGCCGCCGGCAGCCTGTTCGTGCTGTATTCGGCGAGTGGCAAGAGTTGGGATCTACTGGCTAAACAGGCCACCTCGTTCGGCATCGGCCTGGTGTCGATGATCGTTATCGCCCAGTTCGAGCCGCGTTTCATGGCCCGTTGGGTGCCGCTCGGTTACGTGATCGGCGTGGTGCTGCTGATGGTGGTGGACATCATGGGCCACAACGCCATGGGCGCCACGCGCTGGATCAACATCCCCGGGGTGATCCGCTTCCAGCCTTCGGAATTCATGAAGATCCTGATGCCGGCGACCATCGCCTGGTACCTGTCCAAGCGCACGCTGCCGCCGCAGCTCAAACATGTCGGTATCAGTCTGATGCTGATCGGTGTGCCGTTCGTGTTGATCGTGCGTCAGCCTGACCTCGGTACTTCGCTGTTGATTCTGGCGGGCGGTGCGTTCGTGCTGTTCATGGGCGGGCTGCGCTGGCGCTGGATTCTCAGCGTGCTGGCCGCCGCGATTCCGGTGTCGGTCGCCATGTGGTTTTTCATCATGCACGACTATCAGAAGCAGCGAATCCTGACCTTCCTCGACCCGGAAAGCGATCCGCTCGGCACCGGTTGGAACATCATTCAGTCGAAAGCTGCGATCGGTTCCGGCGGCGTGTTCGGCAAGGGCTGGTTGCTCGGCACCCAGTCGCACCTGGACTTCCTGCCGGAAAGCCACACCGACTTCATCATTGCCGTACTCGGCGAAGAGTTCGGCCTGGTGGGCATTTGTGCGCTGCTGCTGATTTATCTGTTGCTGATTGGCCGTGGGCTGGTGATCACTGCGCAGGCACAGACGCTGTTCGGCAAATTGCTCGCCGGGGCGTTGACCATGACGTTTTTTGTTTACGTTTTCGTCAACATCGGTATGGTCAGTGGCCTGTTGCCGGTCGTAGGGGTACCGTTGCCGTTCATTAGCTACGGAGGAACTTCGCTGGTGACGCTGCTGTCAGCGTTTGGGGTTTTGATGTCGATCCATACCCATCGCAAGTGGATCGCACAGGTTTGAATAAGGTGAAGAGTTCAATGCAAGTAATGCGTGGCTGGGCGACTCGATGCGCGCCAGTGGTAGGCCTGATGGGCCTCCTGGGCAGCATGCAGGAAGCGCTGGCCGGCGAATACGAAGGCTCACCTCAGGTGGCCGAGTTCGTCGGTGAAATGACCCGCGACTACGGTTTCGCCGGTGAGCAACTGATGGCGGTGTTCCGCGAGGCTCAACGCAAACAGGCGATTCTCGATGCAATCTCCCGACCTGCCGAGCGGGTCAAGCAGTGGAAAGAATATCGCCCGATGTTCATCACCGACGCGCGCATCGCCCGCGGTGTGGACTTCTGGCGTCAGCACGAGGCGACACTGGCCCGTGCCGAGCAGGAATACGGCGTGCCGGCCCAAGTCATCGTGTCGATCATCGGCGTTGAAACCTTTTTCGGACGTAATACCGGTAATTACCGGGTGATCGATGCCTTGTCCACGCTCGGTTTCGACTATCCTCCCCGTGCCGAATTTTTCCGCAAGGAACTGCGTGAGTTCCTGCTGCTGGCGCGCGAAGAACAGGTTGATCCACTGACCCTCAAAGGCTCTTACGCCGGGGCGATGGGCTTGCCGCAGTTCATGCCAAGCAGCTTTCGCGCCTATGCGGTGGATTTTGACGGTGACGGCCACATCAATATCTGGAACAACCCGGATGATGCGATCGGCAGCGTCGCGAGCTATTTCAAGCGTCACGGCTGGGTCGCCGGTGAGCCGGTGGTCAGCCGTGCCGATGTCCGTGGCGAGCAGGTCGATGAAGGCCTGACCACCGGCATCGAGCCGACGAAAACCGTCGGAGAGTTGCGGGCGCTGGGCTGGTCAAGTCATGATGCGCTGCGCGATGATATGCCGGTTACTGCATTTCGCCTCGAAGGCGACAACGGCCCTGAATACTGGATGGGCCTGAAGAATTTTTACGCGATCACGCGTTATAACCGCAGCGTGATGTACGCCATGGCCGTACATCAACTGTCTGAACAGCTGGTACAAGCACGGGGCGTCAAGTAATGCGGGCATTGCCTAACAATAAACCCCTGAAGCTGGTGGCATTCGCTGCGTTGGCAGTGCTGGTCGCCAGTTGCACGACCAGTCGTTCGCCGACGCCGAAAACCTCCAATACCGCTGTGCGAGCGCAGCCGGGCCTGGACATCAACCGTGCGCACAAAGATGGCGCGCCATGGTGGGACGTCGACGTGTCGCGCATCCCGGATGCCACGCCGACCCTGCACACCGGCCCGTACAAGGCCAACCCGTACACCGTGCTGGGCAAAACCTATTTCCCGTTGCAGGAATCCAAGACCTACGTCGCTTCCGGCACCGCGTCCTGGTACGGCACCAAGTTTCACGGCCAGAACACCGCCAATGGCGAGGTCTACGACCTGTACGGCATGAGTGCCGCCCACAAGACATTGCCACTGCCAAGTTACGTTCGGGTGACCAACCTGGACAACAACCGCACAGTGATCCTGCGGGTCAATGACCGTGGGCCGTTCTATTCCGATCGCATCATCGACTTGTCCTACGCCGCCGCGAAAAAACTCGGTTACGCCGAAACCGGCACTGCGCGGGTCAAGGTTGAAGGCATCGATCCGCAGCAGTATTGGGCTGCCAAGGGCCGTCCGGCACCGTTGATGCTCAACGAGCCGCAGGTCGCGCAGAACAGCGCTCCGGTGATCACGGCATCGGCCGGCACCGTCGAGCAATGGACGCCGCCACCGCAACAACACGCCTCTGACACCGTCCCCGTGCCGATGAGTGCAAAAAAAAACGCTTCTGCAACAGCAACTGGCCAGTATCTGCAGGTGGGCGCGTTCGCCAACCCGGACGCTGCAGAACTCCTGAGGTCGAAGCTCAGCGGGATGGTGAGCGCTCCGGTGTTCATCAGTTCGATCGTGCGCAATCAGCAGACCCTGCACCGGGTACGCCTGGGGCCGATCGGCTCGCCGGGTGAAATTGCCCAGGTGCAGAACAGTGTGCGCCTGGCCAACCTTGGTTCGCCAAGCGTGGTCACCGAGTAATACGTAGAACTTGATTGACGGTTCACTTGCGGTATTGGGGGTGAACCAGGTTGTTGGCTCGTCGAAGAACAAAAGCCCGGCAAGGGTGACTGGAGTGAGCAACTGAACACGCGATGGCTCGTTAGAAAGTCATCTGATTAAATTTTGTCCGCAAGGACAGTTTCCATTAGCGATTTCGAGAGACGGATGAACATCACCACCTTTGCCAAACGCCTGTGTCTGCTAGTCCCGCTGCTCCTCTCGCCAGCCGCCTTCGCGGCCGAGATGATGCCGTCGCCACCGCAACTGGCCGCCAAAGCCTACGTACTCATGGATGCCGCCAGCGGCAACGTGCTGGTAGAGAACAACGGTGACCAGCGTTTGCCACCGGCCAGCCTGACCAAGCTGATGACCGCGTACATCGCGACCCTGGAAATCCGTCGTGGCCAGATCGGTGAAAACGATCCGGTGACCGTCAGCGAAAACGCCTGGCGTACTGGCGGTTCGCGGATGTTCATCAAGGTCGGCTCGCAGGTCACTGTCAGCGACCTGCTGCACGGCATCATCATCCAGTCCGGCAACGACGCCAGCGTGGCCCTGTCCGAGCACATCGCCGGCAGCGAAGACGCCTTCGCCGACCTGATGAACAAGACTGTCACCGATCTGGGCATGACCAACACCCACTTCATGAACCCGACCGGTCTGCCGAATCCTGAGCACTATTCGTCGGCTCACGACATGGCGATTCTGGCTCGCGCAATCATCCACGAAGACCCGGCTCACTACGCGATCTACTCGCAGAAAGAGTTCTTCTGGAACGGCATCAAGCAACCAAACCGCAACCTGCTGCTGTGGCGTGACAAGACCGTTGACGGTCTGAAAACCGGTCACACCGATGAAGCCGGCTACTGCATGGTGTCCTCGGCTGTA
Source organism: Pseudomonas sp. VD-NE ins (assembly GCF_031882575.1). Taxonomy (NCBI): domain Bacteria; kingdom Pseudomonadati; phylum Pseudomonadota; class Gammaproteobacteria; order Pseudomonadales; family Pseudomonadaceae; genus Pseudomonas; species Pseudomonas sp. VD-NE ins. The sequence goes on along the minus strand of NZ_CP134772.1, from coordinate 5,812,740 downwards.
CGTGATGGCCAGCGCCTGATCGCCGTGGTGTTCGGCACCAACAGCGAAGTGGCTCGCGCCGCTGAAACCCAGAAGCTGCTGACCTACGGTTTCCGCTTCTTCGAAACCCAGACCTTCTATCAGAAGGGCACCGAACTGGCTCAGGCCCCGGTGTGGAAAGGCACCACCAATCAAGTCAAGGCCGGCCTGGCTGAAGACCTGACCATGACTCTGCCAAAAGGCCAGCTGAAGAAGCTCGCTGCGAGCATGACCATGAACCCGCAACTGACCGCGCCAATCGCCAAGGGCGACGTGATCGGTAAAGTCGAAGTCAAACTGGAAGACAAGGTCGTGCACAGCGCTGACCTGATCGCTCTGGATGGCGTCGAGGAGGGTGGTATCTTCCGCCGCATGTGGGATAGCATCCGTCTATTCTTCTACGGCTTGTTCAACTGATTTGTGTTGACCTGCATGGCCCCGCCCCGATCCGGTGCGGGGCCATGCGCGTTATCACGGCTTGCGCTCAAGAGGCCGTTACGCCATGACCGATACCGAAGTAAAGGCGCCAAAGATCGAATTCCCGCAGACTGATTATCCGATTAAGGTGATCAGCGATACGGGTGTAGGTCACAAAGACAAGATCATCGAAATCGTGAAGAAATTCGCGAAGATCAACGATGAGCGTGTCGACGAGCGTTCGAGCAGCAACGGCAAATACACCACGATTCAGTTGCACATCGTCGCGACCGATCAGGATCAGCTGTACAACATCAACAGCGAACTGCGGGCGACCGGTTTCGTACACATGGTGTTGTGATGCCGGGCACGCTGGGCTTTCGCGAACTTGGCCAGATGGCTTACGAGCCGGTCTGGCATGCCATGCAACGCTTTACCAACGAACGCGGCAGCGATGCCGCCGACGAAATCTGGCTCGTCGAACACCCGCCGGTGTTCACTCAGGGCCAGGCCGGCAAGGCCGAACATCTGTTGCTGCCGGGTGATATCCCGGTGGTACAGGTCGATCGCGGCGGGCAGGTGACTTATCATGGTCCCGGCCAGTTGGTGGCCTACCTGCTGCTGGACGTGCGCAAGCTGGGTTTCGGCGTACGTGATCTGGTCACGCGCATGGAACAGTGCCTGATCGAACTGCTGGCCAGCTACGGCGTGACCGCCGCAGCCAAGCCAGATGCTCCCGGCGTCTATGTCGATGGAGCGAAAATCGCTTCTCTGGGTTTGCGTATTCGCCACGGTTGTTCCTTTCATGGCCTGGCCCTGAACGTGGATATGAACCTGGAACCGTTTCGACGGATTAATCCCTGCGGCTATGCCGGGCTGGCGATGACCCAGCTGAGCGAGCACGCAGGATCGATTGAATTTGCCGAGGTAAGTGCCCGGCTGCGCGCGCAGCTCGTCAAACACCTCGACTATGCTGAGCAGACGACCCTGACGGGCGGAATCGACTGATATGACTACTGATGCAGTGCAAACCATGATCCCGACGCTCGACGTGACCGAGCGCCCGGCCCCGCGTCCCAAGGTAGAGGCGGGCGTCAAGCTGCGCGGCGCCGAGAAGGTTGCACGCATCCCGGTCAAGATCATTCCGACCACCGAACTGCCGAAGAAACCTGACTGGATTCGCGTACGCATCCCGGTTTCGCCGGAAGTCGACCGGATCAAGAGCCTGCTGCGCAAACACAAACTGCACAGCGTCTGCGAAGAAGCCTCCTGCCCGAACCTCGGCGAGTGCTTCTCCGGTGGCACCGCGACCTTCATGATCATGGGCGACATCTGCACCCGTCGCTGCCCGTTCTGCGACGTTGGCCACGGTCGTCCGAAGCCACTGGACGTCAACGAGCCGGAAAGCCTGGCCATCGCCATCGCCGACCTCAAGCTCAAGTACGTGGTGATCACCTCGGTTGACCGCGACGACCTGCGTGACGGCGGTGCCCAGCACTTTGCCGACTGCATCCGCGAAATCCGCAAACTGTCGCCGAACGTGCAGCTCGAGACGCTTGTTCCGGACTACCGTGGACGTATGGACGTCGCGCTGGAAATCACCGCCGCCGAGCCACCGGATGTGTTCAACCACAACCTGGAAACCGTGCCACGTCTGTACAAGGCTGCGCGTCCGGGTTCGGATTACCAGTGGTCGCTGACCCTGCTGCAACGCTTCAAGCAGATGATGCCGCACATTCCGACCAAATCCGGCTTGATGCTGGGTCTGGGTGAGACCGACGAGGAAGTCATCGAAGTGATGAAGCGCATGCGCGAACATGACATCGACATGCTGACCCTCGGCCAGTACCTGCAACCGTCGCGCAGCCACTTGCCGGTGCAGCGTTTTGTGCACCCGGACACCTTCGCCTGGTTCGCCGAGGAAGGTTACAAGATGGGCTTCAAGAACGTCGCCTCGGGCCCGCTGGTGCGTTCTTCGTACCACGCCGACGAGCAAGCGAAGCTGGTCAAGGCTGAGCTGCTGGGTTCCTGATCCGGCGCTGAATGAAAGAGTGCCCGCCGAGATTTCAATGTCCGGCGGGCATTTTTTTGCCCGGATTACATTCGCTGCTGATTTTTCCTTCAAACCACGGCGTGGCTGACCCTCTTCTGTTTGTCCTCGTTCCTGACTACTGTGTGAGCATGATTTTACGCACGGAGATCCAAGGATGACTGTTCGACCGACCCACACACTTTGCCCGCACAGAGCGGTGCCCGCGTTGCGCTCGGAAGGGCTGATTGGCGTCATCGCGCCTGCCGGCCCCGGCGCTCTGGACACCGATGAGGCGATGCGATGGATGCGCGCCCGTGGTTACGGGCTGAAGGTGTTTCCCGGTGTCTACGAGAAGGACGGCTATCTGGCCGGCAGCGACGACGTACGACTGCGCGATCTGCACGCGGCGTTCGCTGATCCTGAAATCGACGCCATCATTTGTCTGCGGGGCGGCTACGGTACGCCGCGCTTGCTCGACCGGATCGATTACGACCTGCTGAGCCGCAACGCCAAGCCATTCGTTGGTTACAGCGACATCACCGCGCTGCACCTGGCTATCAGTCGCTATGCCGGATTCGTGACCTTCCACGGGCCGCTGCTCAATGCCGACCTGTTGGGTGACAAGGAGCCGCCGACCGTTACTTCGTTCTTCGCCATGTTGCGCGGTCAGTTGAAGGCGGGGAGTGTGCTTAGCCATCCGGTGGCTTATCCGTTGACTACCGTCGAACCTGGTGTCGCGCATGGGCGCTTGCTCGGCGGTAATCTGGCGATGATCGCCGCTACCTTGGGCACGCCTTATGAAATTGATGTCGAAGGGGTGATTCTGCTCATCGAGGACATCAACGAGCCGCTGTATCGCATCGACCGCTTGCTGACGCAGATGCGTCTGGCTGGCAAGTTGGCCAAATTGCGTGGCGTGTTGGTGGGGGACATAGCAGGCGTGGATATCGTGGCACTGAACCGCTTGCTGAAGCAGACTTTCGAGCCGTTGCGGATTCCGGTGTTGTCGGGATGGCGTAGCGGGCACTGTGATCCGAACCTGACGCTACCGCTGGGTGCGCTGGTGCGGCTGGATGCCGGGAAGCAGGAATTGATGCTGGAGCAGGATGTGGTGATCAAGGCTTAAAGGTGTATTGCCTGATAGTCAGTCTTCGCGAGCAAGCTCGCTACCACATTTGCAATGCATTTCAATGTGGGGGCGAGCCTGCTCGCGAAAGCGATATCAGCCATACGGCATTCGTTCTATGGGTTGCGCAGGCTTTCCAGCAACTTGTGCGTCGGATACCCGTCCGCCGGCCAGCCAAGTGACTGCTGCGCACTGCGAATCGCCTTGCGCGTATTCGCGCCGATTATCCCGTCCGCCGTACCCGCATCGTAATTGCGCGCACTCAGCAGGGTTTGCAACTCGATACGCTCGGTACGGCTCAGCGGCAGGTCATCTTTCGGCCAGCTGCCGTTGATCAAGCCGCCACCGTTGAAGCGCTCCGACAACAGACTGATAGCCAATGCATACGATGAGGAGTTGTTGTATTTGAGGATCGCCCGGAAGTTGTCGAAGATCAGGAACGCCGGGCCACGATAGCCCGCCGGCAGCAGCAGGGCAGCAGACAATTGCTCCGAACCGGTTGGCACCTGAGCGCCATTAGGCAGGGTTACGCCCAACTGTCGCCATTCAGCGACGCTCTTGCGAATCGCACCGTCCGCCAGCGTGTAGTTGAAAGTGCTCGGCAGCTGTACTTCAAAACCCCACGGTTGACCACGTTGCCAGCCGGAGCTTTGCAGGTAATGCGCAGTCGAGGCCAGGGCATCAGCAGGGCTGCCCCAGATATCGCGGCGGCCATCGCCGTCAAAATCCACGGCATGGGTGTGGTAGTTGGTCGGAATGAACTGGGTCTGCCCCATGGCCCCGGCCCAAGAGCCGAGCATCTTCTCCGGGGTGATATCACCCTGTTGCAGGATCTGCAGCGCTGCGATCAATTGCGCATGAGCAAAGCCCGGCCGACGCCCTTCGTAAGCAAGAGTGGCCAGCGAGTTGATCACTGACTTGCTGCCCTGGAACTGGCCGAAGTTGCTTTCCATGCCCCACACCGACACCAGGGCCCGACGGTCAACACCATAACGCTGCTCGATGATTTGCAAAATATCGGCGTACTGGCTGATCAGCGCCTGACCTTTACGCACACGCAGTGGCGAAAGTGCGCCGTCAAGGTATTCCCACACCGGACGGGAAAATTCCGGCTGGCTGCGGTCGGCCCGAATCACGCTGGCATCGAAGCTGACATTGGCAAAGGCGCGATCGAACACGTCGGGATGGATCCCGGCGGCCAAGGCCTCCTTGCGGAAGCCAGCCTGCCATTCGGCAAAGGTCTGGGTCGGCTGAAGATCAAGAGAGTCGGCGGACGGCACTACCGGCGGGATAATCGCTGGGGCCGTGGCGACAGGCGCGGCTTGAAGGGGTTGCGCATCGGCGGCGGTCGGTTTTTCCGCGCAGGCGACAAGCAGAATGAAGCTGGAGGCGGCAATCAATTGGCGAACAGGCCAACGATGGGAAAGACTTGGGGGCATGCACAGTTCCAGGAAAACGAATCAGGTGCAGACCTTAACATGACCGGGGGGGTATGCGCTTTAAGCAGCCAGAAAGTAAGAAGCCTCCCAGTTGTCAGACTGGAAGGCTTCGCGGCGGTAGCTGCCTTTACCCTTGTTTGGTCGTTCCTGGCGGCTGCGGAACAGGGGCTGGGCGACGATGGATTTGGCCTTGTTGGGGCCATGTTTCGATGGCTTTTTGCTCATGAGGGTTCTCTCGAGTGAGTGGGTTTTGCGGGAGAAATAATCTGCCGATGTCGGGCGTCTGTCCATAGGGCAGATGTAGGTGGTGTTTGTAGGAAAACAAGATCAAAAGATCGCAGCGTGCCGCAGCTCCTACACCGATCTATGTAGGAGCTGCGGCACGCTGCGATCTTTTGATCTTATTCGGCAGGCAGTGAAAGTCGCTGGCCGGACATCAACAATGCCAAGCGACTCAGGCTCATCCACGGCGAACCGGCCGCCTGACCTTTGATCTGCGCGTCGATCCGCTGTGCTTCGAGCAGCAACTGCGCCCAGCGTTGTGCCGAGTAGCGTTGCAAGGCTTTGCTCATCAACGGTTTGCGCTTGTCCCAGACCGGCGGCTTCGCCTGGCTGAAACACTTGTCGAGCGGCGTGCCCTGGCTGTATTGCAACGAAATATTAGCCAGCAGGCGCAACTCCCGCGCCAGCGCCCAGAGAATTACCGGTGGCTCAACACCTTCACCGTGCAATCCTTCAAGCATACGCAACGCGTGCGCCGGCTCGCCGTTGAGCACGGCATCGGTCAGGCCGAACACGTCAAACCGCGCACTGTCCGCCACAGCGGCTTGCACGGTTTCAACGGTGATCTGCCCACCTTCGGCCATCAGCTTGAGCTTTTCGATTTCCTGCGCGGCAGCGAGCAGGTTGCCCTCGACACGCGCAGCAATCAATTCGACCGCGTCCTGGCTGGCCGACAGTCCGGCCTGCGACAAGCGCTGACGAATCCAGCTCGGCAACTGATTGGCGTCCACCGGCCAGATCTGGATGAACTGGGTTTGCTGGCCTTCAACCAGCGCCTTGCCCCACTTGGTCTTTTGCGCACTGCCATCGAGCTTGGGCAGGCTGATCAGCAGCACCGTGTCTTCAGCGGGACGCGAGCAGTATTCGATGAATGCAGCAGCGCCCTTGTCTCCGGGTTTGCCCGAGGGCAGACGCAGTTCAAGCAGACGCTTTTCAGCAAACAACGACATGCTGGCACCGGCCTGCAGCAACGTACCCCAATCGAAATTAGCGTCGGCGGCGAAGACCTGGCGTTCATCAAAACCTTGCTGACGCGCAGCGTTGCGGATGGCGTCGGCGGCTTCCTGGCACAGCAACGGGTCATCGCCGCTGATGATGTAGACCGGCGCCAGAGCGCCTTGCAGGTGTTTGCCGAGTTGGGCGGGAGCGAGCTTCATAAGAAATACCGAACGGGGCGCCTGAGCGCCCCGAACGTCTTACTGCTGCGGTATTTCGAGCGGCGACTGACGCGGGGTTTCCGCTTCAGCCTTTTGTGCCGCTTGCAGCGCATCGGCTTCTGCCTTGGCGCGGTCATTGGCGGCTTGCTGCAGCTGCTGCAGTTGGCCTGGGGTCAGTTGTTGCAGGCGCAACATCATGCGCTGAACCAGTTCGCGACGGGTTTCGCGACGGGCGTCGTTGGCTTCCTGGTCAGAACCCACGAGGTTGTTGCCGTCGTGGATAAATACTTTCTGCACTTCCAGCTTGTCGCTCAGCAGTTGCAGGTTCTTGTCGCCACGGATCTCGTAGTTCAGGACCGTATTGACCTGATATTCGCCCGTACGGCCGGCACCGGCGTAGCTGAGGATGCGCTGGCTTTCCTGCTCGTCAGCCAGGAACAGCTTGTACGGAGCGCCGCTGTAAACCTTGACGCCGCTCGACTCCAGCACCTGACGCAGTTGCGTGACAGTCTCGCCATACGCGTTACGGGCGCTCAGGTCGAGCTCCTTGATCGACAGTTCGTTAGTGCCAGTGCCGCGCAGCTGGAAACCGCAGGCGCTCAACAGAACGGCGAGGCCCATCACCAGCAGATTGCGTTTGATCATTGTGTTGCTCCCCTTGAAACCACGTGGGCCGACTGTACGGCCCGAAAGGTTTTACTTGGCGTCAGGCGAACCTGACGCCCGATCCAATTAGCTGGCGACGATGTTGACCAGTTTCCCCGGCACAACGATCACTTTACGAATAGTCAGGCCGTCGACGAAACGCAGTACGTTTTCGTTGGCGCGGGCTGCTGCTTCAACTTCTTCGCGGGTCGCGCTGGCCGGCATTTCGATCTGGCCGCGCAGTTTGCCGTTGACCTGGATGACCAGCGTCAGGCTGTCCTGCACCAAAGCGCTTTCATCCATTGCCGGCCAACCGGCGTCGATGACTGCGTCGGCGTGACCCAGTTTATTCCACAGTTCGTGGCTGATGTGCGGCGTGATTGGCGCCAGCAACAGCGTCACGGCTTCCAGACCTTCGTGAATCAAAGCGCGATCCTGCTCGGTGCCTTGCGCGGCTTTTTCCAGCACGTTCATCAGCGTCATCACCTGGGCGATGGCGGTGTTGAATTTGTGGTTCTGGCCGACGTCGTGGCTGGCCTGCTTGATAGCCACGTGAATGGCGCGGCGCACGGTCTTCTGCTCGTCGTTCAGGCTGGCGATGTCCAGTTTGCCTGGCAGGCCCTGGGTCACATGGGCTTGCGCCAGACGCCAGACGCGCTTGAGGAACCGGTGCGAACCTTCGACGCCGGAGTCGGACCACTCAGCGCTCATGTCAGGTGGCGATGCGAACATCATGAACAGGCGGCAAGTATCGGCGCCGAACTGATCGATCATCGACTGAGGGTCGACGCCGTTGTTCTTCGACTTGGCCATCTTCTCGGTGCCGCCGATTTCCACCGGCAGGCCGTCGGATTTCAGCTTGGCACTGATCACCTTGGCTTTGCTGTCACGCTCGAGTTCTACGTCTGCCGGGTTGAACCAGGTGTAAGCACCATTGGCTTCGCGACGGTAGTAAGTCTCGGCGATCACCATGCCTTGGGTCAGCAGGTTCTTGAACGGCTCGTTGGAGCTCACCAGACCTTCGTCACGCATCAGCTTGTGGAAGAAGCGCGCGTAGAGCAGGTGCAGAATCGCGTGTTCGATACCGCCGATGTACTGATCGACCGGCAGCCAGTGGTCGGCTGCGGATTTTTCTACCAGACCGCCTTCAAAGTGCGGCGAGGCGTAACGGGCGTAGTACCACGACGACTCGACGAAAGTGTCCATGGTGTCGGTTTCACGCTTGGCAGGCTGACCGCATTTCGGGCAGGAGCACTCGTAGAATTCCGGCATGCGCGCCAGCGGCGAACCGGCGCCGTCCGGCACCACGTCTTCCGGCAGGACCACAGGCAATTGATCTTCCGGCACCGGCACGTCACCGCACGCATCGCAGTGGATGATCGGGATCGGGCAGCCCCAGTAGCGCTGGCGGCTGATACCCCAGTCGCGCAGACGGAACTGGGTACGCGAGGCGCCCAGTTCTTTCTTGATCAGGGCGACTTCCATGGCGTCGAACGCGCCAGCGAAGTCGAGACCGTCGAACTCGCCGGAGTTGATCAGTGTGCCGTGCTCGCCGTAGGCGTCTTGCCACGGGGCCGGGTTGGTATCGCCGGAGCTGGTACGCACCACCGATTTCACCGGCAGGTCGTACTTGTGGGCGAATTCGAAATCGCGCTCGTCGTGCGCCGGTACCGCCATCACAGCGCCGTCGCCGTAGTGCATCAGCACGTAGTTGGCGACCCAAACAGGCAGTTTTTCACCGGTCAGCGGGTGCTCGACGAACAGGCCGGTCGGCAGGCCTTTTTTCTCTTGCGTGGCGACGTCGGCTTCAGCGACGCTGCCGCCCTTGCATTCAGCGATGAACGCTTGCAGCTCGGCGTTGTTTTTCGCGGCCAGGGTGGCCAGCGGATGCTCGGCAGCCACGGCGACATAGGTCGCGCCCATCAGGGTGTCCGGACGGGTAGTGAAGACTTTCAAGGTGCCGGCTTCGCCGATGGAATCGACGTTGTACGGGAACTGCACTTCCATGCCGCGGGACTTGCCGATCCAGTTGCGCTGCATGGTCTTGACCTGTTCAGGCCAGCCAGTCAGTTCGTCGAGGCTCTCCAGCAGCTCATCCGCGTAGGCAGTAATCTTGAAGTAGTACATCGGAATTTCGCGCTTTTCGATCAGCGCGCCGGAGCGCCAGCCGCGACCGTCGATCACCTGTTCGTTAGCCAGAACGGTCTGGTCGATCGGGTCCCAGTTCACGGTGCCGTTTTTACGGTAGATCACGCCTTTTTCGAACAGGCGAGTGAACAGCCATTGTTCCCAGCGGTAGTAATCCGGTTTGCAGGTGGTGACTTCGCGCGACCAGTCGACCGCCAGACCCAGGCTGCGCAGCTGGGTTTTCATGTAGGCGATGTTTTCGTAGGTCCACTTGGCCGGCGCGACGTTGTTCTTCATCGCGGCGTTTTCCGCCGGCATGCCGAAGGCGTCCCAACCCATCGGTTGCAGGACGTTCTTGCCGAGCATGCGCTGGTAGCGGGAGATCACGTCGCCGATGGTGTAGTTGCGCACGTGCCCCATGTGTAGCTTGCCGCTGGGGTAAGGGAACATCGACAGGCAGTAGTAGGTTTCCTTGCCTGGCTGTTCACTGACTTCAAAGGACTTTTGCTCGTCCCAGAACGACTGGGCGGCGGCTTCGATTTCACGGGGCTGATATTGTTCGTGCATGGCTACTTTTGTACTGGATAGGGGTGGCCTAATCCTCTTCAACGCAGGTCCCGGGGTGGCCCGGACGAGCTGGAAGTGGAATTACAGGAAGCGCCGTAGCATACATGACCGCGCTTGGCCTAGGGAAACCCTGATTACAGCTGTTTGTCCCGGCAAAACCGTGGCGAGGGCCGTTGGTCGCGGCGTGCAGCCGGTTTGTGCAGCGAAGCTAAGCTCTAACTGGGGAGTGAGTCTTATCTTCAATGAGGTGAGGGATGGTGGAGCAACGGCAAAAAAACGTGACGAAACCCGAGTTGTACGAAAGGTTGATCGACCGTCTGGGTATGGCCCTGGACGCTGTAAAAACCGCTGACCGGCTGCGCGACGAGCGCCCCCTGGAACTGGAATTGCGTGGCTTGAGTCCCGCCGAGTTCAAACTGGTCAAGGCCTATCTGGATCGCAGTGAACGTGAATCGCACGGATGCTTGTCACAGGCAGTGAAGCAGCTCGATGCAGCACATTCGGCCAAGGTCATCTGGCTCAAGGACAAGGCGCCCGGCAGAGACACCGTCAAGGTTCGTTCTGTGCAGGCCAAGTAAGCGCATGGCAGGTCAAGAACCGGATCTTTTTCAACAGGATCCCACCTATTGGTTGTAACGCTTTATTAACACTCTTAGGCTTCGGGCATCTCTGGAGATGCTCGATGCCTTTTCGTTATTTCATCAAACAACTTTTACTGCCGCCCGGCATTCTTTTGCTGTTGTTGCTGGCTGCGTGGTGGCTGCGCCGCTCACGACCGCGACTCGCGGGCCTGTGTTTCGCCATTGGTTTTGGCGGGTTATGGCTGATGAGCCTGCCGGTGGTCGTGCAGTGGGGCGCGAAAGCGCTGGAACGCGAGTCACCGTTGGCCCGTGAAGAATGGGCGACGTTGGCGCAGCGGGCCGATGCCATTGTGGTCTTGGGTTCCGGGCGTGAGCGCGGTGATCTGGCTTGGGGCGAGGATCAGCCGACCGGCGTGGGCCTTGAGCGTCAGCGATACGCCGCGAGGCTGGCCAAAGCTTCCGGTTTGCCGATTTTGACCACAGGTGGTTTGCATTACGGTACGCCGCCGACCGAGGCGAAGTTGATGGCGGATTCATTGCGCGACGATTTCGGTGTGACCGTGCGTTGGCAGGAAGGCGAGAGCCGCACTACATGGGAAAATGCGAAGTTCACGGCTGATATCTTGTTGCCGCAGGGGATCAAGCGCGTGGTCGTGGTGACGCAGGCCTGGCACATGCCGCGCTCGGTATGGAGTTTTCAACAGGCGGGTTTTGAAGTGGTGCCGGCCCCGGTCGGGTTTCTGGGGACCGATAACGCAAGACCGTTTGGTGGGTGGCTGCCGGAGTTCAAGTCGATCTGGCAGAGCGGGCAGCTGCTGAACGAGGCGGTGGGGCAGGTGGGGTATTCGTTGTTTTACCGCGGTGACTGATCGTTCCCACGCTCTGCGTGGGAATGCATCCCGTGGCGCTCTGCGCCACATCCGAAGCGGAACGCGGAGCGTCCCCGGCGGCATTCCCACGCGGAGCGTGGGAACGATCATTGTCGGAGGCTTTAAAGGGTTTTCGACATCCGGCTGGCCATCAGTGCCCACCCGAAGAGCAGCAAGCAGACAATCATCAACGGCCACGAGCGCCATTGCAGGTACGGCGTCAGGTTGTGCATCGGCACCACTTCACCGTACAAAATCCCTTGTTCGAACTGCGGTATCTGCTCGGTGATCTGCCCGAACGGGTTGATCAGTCCAGTCACGCCGTTGTTGGTTGCGCGGATCATCCAGCGACCGGCTTCCAGGGCCCGCATCTGCGCCATCTGCAAATGCTGCAGCGGACCAATCGAGGTGCCGAACCAGGTGTCGTTGCTGATCGTCAGCAGCAGATCACTGCGTGCCGACAGGCTGGCGGCAAATTCCGGATACACCACTTCGTAGCAGATAAACGGTGCGATCTGATAACCCTTGGCCTGCAACAGTGCCTGATCAGCCGGGCCACGGGCGAAGTCGGACATCGGCAGGTCGAAGAACGCGATCAGTCCGCGCAGCACATCCTGCAACGGTACGTATTCGCCGAACGGCACCAGTTTCTGCTTCAGATAGGTGCCATCGCCTTCGCCGACCACGGTGATGCCGTTGAAGAAGCGTTTTTCATGACGAACGGTTTCGCGAATCGGTACGCCGGTGATCAGCGCTGATTTACGTTCGGCGGCGAAAGTGCCCATCATGTTCAGGTAGCCCTCGGCGGACTCCTTGAGCACGGGCACGGCGGTTTCCGGCCAGATCAGCAGATCCACCGGTTTCGAACGGAAACTCAAATCGCGGTACAGGGCCAACTGCGCGTTGAGCTCGGCCGGGTCCCATTTCATGCTTTGTGCGACGTTGCCTTGAATCGCGGCAACGCTCAGTGGTGCGCCGGACGGACTCGTCCAGGCGTGGCCCTTGAGCGCAATGCCGGCGGCCCACGGCCCGATCAGCAGCACCAGGCCGACCACGACAAAAGCTTTGCGACCGGTTTGCAGCAGGCGTGGAGCGTTGTAGATCAACGCTGCCGTGAGTGCCAGAACAAACGACACCAGCCACATGCCACCGACCGGCGCAAGCCCGGCCAATGGCCCGTCGAGCTGGCTGTAACCGGAATACAGCCACGGGAAACCGGTGAGGAACCAGCCGCGAAACGCTTCCTGGCCGACCCACAACGCAGCAAACGCCAAGGCATCGGCCAGCGGTGCCTCGTTACGGCGCAACCAGCGCGCCCACAGCCAGGCCGGCAGGGCAAAGAACCAGGCAATCGCTGCGGTAAACAGCAGCATCAGGAACCCGGCCAACAGCACCGAAGCACCGCCGAAATGGTGGATGCTGTAGTAGATCCAGCTGGTGCCGGCGCCGAACAGGCCGAAACCGAAGCACCAGCCACGGCCCAGTGCCTGACGCGGGCTCAGCTCGCGCAAGCCGGCATAAAACAAGCCGACCGCCAGCAAAGCCAGCGGCCAGATGTTGAAAGGTGCCAGAGCGAAGGTGGTGATTGCACCGGCCGCCACGGCCAGCAGGTTACCGGGCCAGCCGGGGCGGGTTGTCCAGCGCAGGGGGTATGTCATCAGCTATTTCCTGTATCGCGCCGGGTCTGCTGTTACGCAGGGCAAGGCGCGAGGAGTGAAGTTTGGTTTTTCAAATGAACGACGAGTAACGCAGCCCTGCGTAACAGCAGGCCCGGCCCTCCGGGTTACGCCTGAAAGCGGGCCATGCTGCGTTGCAGTCCTTGGAAAGGGAATGCCATTCCCTGCGGACTGCGCCTTGCCTGGCCCGCTTTCAGGCGCAACGCGATGCAGGAAATAGCTGATGACATACCCCAATCCTTAGAATTAACGAGCAATTGGCGTCAGTCGCAGCAAATGAATCCGACGACTGTCGGCGTTCAGAATGCGGAAACGATAGGCGCCGATTTCAGTGATTTCGTTGCGTTTTGGCAAGTGTCCGAACGCGCTCATCACCAGGCCGCCGACGGTGTCGAATTCATCGTCGGAGAATTCGCTGTCGAAGAACTCGTTGAAGTTCTCGATCGGGGTCAGGGCCTTGATCAGGAAGTCACCGCTGGGCAGCGGCTTGATGTAGCTGTCTTCTTCGACGTCGTGCTCGTCTTCGATGTCGCCGACGATCTGTTCCAGCACGTCTTCAATCGTTACCAGACCGGCCACACCGCCATATTCGTCGATGACGATGGCCATGTGGTTGTGGTTGGCACGGAATTCACGCAACAACACGTTCAGGCGCTTGGACTCCGGCACGAAGGTGGCCGGGCGCAGCAGATCCTTGATGTTGAAGCTGTCGCCGTTCTCCTTGAGGATCAGCGGCAACAAATCCTTGGCCAGCAGCACGCCCATCACATCGTCATGGCTTTCGCCGATGACCGGATAGCGCGAGTGGGCCGAATCGACCACGGCCGGGAGGAATTCACGGGGTGTCTGGGTCGCCTTGATGCTGATCATCTGCGAACGCGGCACCATGATGTCGCGCACTTGCAGGTCAGCCACCTGAATGGCACCTTCGACGATGGCCAGCGCTTCGCTGTCCAGCAGTTTGTTCTGATGTGCATCACGCAGCAGCTCGAGGAGCTCCTGACGGTTCTTCGGCTCGTGGGCAAAAGCCTGGGTCAGTTTACCCAGCCATGACTTCTGCCCGTTGCTCGATCGATCTTCGCTCATAGCGATTACTCTGAATCCTTTGTTGTAACGATAGGGGATGTTTCGGGTTCGTCGTCCGCGTACGGATCGGGATAGCCCAGTTCAGCAAGCAACTCGCGTTCCAGTGCTTCCATTTCTTCGGCTTCTTCGTCATCTATATGGTCGTAACCAAGCAGATGCAAGCAGCCGTGAATGACCAGATGTGCCCAGTGGGCCTTTAGTTCCTTGCCTTGTTCGGCGGCTTCGCGCTCGACCACGGCCACGCAGATCACCAGATCGCCCAGCAGCGGGATGTCGAGAAACTCGTCGGGCACTTCAGCCGGGAACGACAGGACGTTGGTCGCGTAATCCTTGTGGCGCCAGGTGTGATTGAGCTCGCGGCCTTCTTCCTCGTCGACCAGACGAATGGTCATTTCCGAGTCGGCGGTGCGCTGGCGCAGGGCCAGTTCGCACCACAGGCGGAAGTCGGCTTCACTCGGCGCAGACGCTTCGGTCGCGATTTGCAGGTCTAGCTCAAGCATTTCGCGAGGTTTCCTTGGGTGTTTCGTCACGGTTTTCGAAGCGCTCGTAGGCTTCGACGATCCGCTGGACCAGAGGATGGCGCACGACGTCTTTGGGCTGGAAGTGGGTGAAGCTGATGCCCGGCACGTCTTTGAGTACTTCGATCACATGGTGCAGACCCGACTTGGTGCCTTTCGGCAGGTCGACCTGGGTGATGTCACCGGTGATAACCGCTGTAGAGCCGAAGCCGATCCGGGTCAGGAACATCTTCATCTGTTCGACGGTGGTGTTCTGGCTTTCATCGAGGATGATGAAGCTGTTGTTCAGCGTACGGCCGCGCATGTAGGCCAGCGGCGCAACTTCAATCACCTGGCGCTCGATCAGCTTGGCCACGTATTCAAAACCGAGCATCTCGTAGAGCGCGTCGTAGAGCGGGCGCAGGTACGGGTCGATTTTCTGCGACAGGTCGCCGGGCAGGAAGCCGAGTTTTTCACCCGCTTCAACCGCCGGACGCACCAGCAGGATGCGGCGGATTTGCTCACGCTCCAGGGCATCCACGGCGCAAGCGACGGCCAGATAGGTCTTGCCGGTACCGGCCGGGCCAATGCCGAAGTTGATGTCGTTGCCGAGGATTTCCTTCACGTAGCGCAACTGATTCAAGCCGCGAGGGCGAATCATGCCTTTCTTGGTGCGCAGGGCGACGGAGGCTTCGGCGGGGGCGTGATTGTCCAGCTCGACCACGGCCGATTCCTGCAGGAACAGGTGCACCGTATCTGGCGACAGCTCTGAACCTTTGGTTTCCCGGTACAGGCGACGAATCAGATTTTCCGCAGACGTGGTGAGTTTTGGGTCGCCGATCAGCTCGAACTGGTTTCCGCGGTTGCGGATCTCGATGGTCAGGCGCTGTTCGATCAAGCGTAAATGCTCGTCGAATTGCCCGCACAGATTGGCGAAGCGGCGAGCCTCAAAGGGCTCGAGGATAAAACGATGTGGTTCTATGGGTGCGTTCAAGGTCGTATTTAGCCGCCCTGGGGCAATTAAGATGAAATCAAGGATAACGCCAGAGGCTTGGGTGCGAAAGCTCTTATATGTGGTCACCCGATTCATGCCTCTGACACTGTACCTGTGGGAGCGAGCCTGCTCGCGAAGGCGGCGACACATTCAACATTGATGTGTCTGACAGACCGCTTTCGCGAGCAGGCTCGCTCCCACAGGGAAATGCAGTGTTACTGAATCAGCGAGCCACGCAGCGAGTGCGGCTGCGCCGCGTCGATGTGCACGTCGGCGAACTGACCGATCAGGGTTGGATTGTCGCAGCGGAAGTTGACGATACGATTATTCTCGGTGCGCCCTTGCAGTTCGCCCGGGTCTTTTTTCGAGTAATCGGTGACCAGAATACGCTGAACGGAACCGACCATTTGTCGGCTGATCTCGAAGCCTTGCTGATTCAGGCGATGCTGCAGCGCGTTCAGGCGTTCCTTCTTCAGCTCTTCCGGGGTGTCGTCGGCCAGATCGGCAGCCGGGGTGCCCGGGCGCTGGCTGTAAACGAAGGAGTAGGAGAAGTCGAAACCGACGTCGGCAATCAGCTTCATGGTCTGTTCGAAGTCTTTCTCGGTTTCACCCGGAAAACCGACGATGAAGTCCGAACTGATGCAGATCCCCGGTACCGCCGCACGCAGTTTGCGCAGCTTGGATTTGTACTCCAGCGCTGTGTGATTGCGCTTCATTGCCGCCAGAATCCGGTCGGAACCTGATTGCACCGGCAAGTGCAGATGCTTGACCAGTTCCGGCACATCGGCGTGGGCCTGGATCAGGCTGTCGGAGAACTCCAGCGGGTGAGAAGTGGTGTAGCGAATGCGATCGATGCCATCGATGGCGGCGACAACGCGGATCAGCTCGGCGAGATCAGCCAGACGACCGTCATGGGTCGTACCGCGATAGCCGTTGACGTTCTGCCCGAGCAGGGTCACTTCACGCACGCCGTTTTCGGCGAGGTGAATGACTTCGGCGATGACGTCGTCGAACGGCCGGCTGACTTCTTCGCCACGTGTGTAAGGCACGACGCAGAACGTGCAGTACTTGCTGCAACCTTCCATCACCGACACGTAAGCGCTCGGGCCATCGATGCGCGGCTCGGGCAAATGGTCGAATTTTTCGATTTCCGGGAACGACACGTCGACTTGCGGCAGCTTGGTGATGCGCGCGGCGTCGATCATTTCCGGCAGGCGGTGCAGGGTCTGTGGGCCAAAGACCACGTCGACGTACGGCGCGCGATCACGAATCGCCGCGCCTTCCTGGCTGGCCACGCAACCGCCGACGGCGATCACCATGTCCGGGTTGGCCAGCTTCAGTTCGCGCCAGCGGCCGAGTTGCGAATACACGCGATCCTGGGCGCGCTCACGGATCGAGCAGGTGTTGAGCAGAATCACGTCGGCGTCTTCCGCACGGGCGGTGACTTCCAGGGCCTGATGTTCACCCAGCAGATCGACCATGCGCGAGCTGTCGTACTCGTTCATCTGGCAACCGTGGGTTTCGATGTAAAGCTTCTTGGCCATGGATTAGGGTCATCACGTGATTCAAAGAACCGCGCATTATAGGGAACAAGCCCGCAGGTTCCTACCGCTGCGCGTCCGGTGGCTATGCTATAGTTTGCGCCCTCATTTTTATCCCCGATGTTATCCCCCCGCCATGACCAAACGCGAAGCTCCAATCTATAAGGTGATTTTCCTCAACCAGGGCCAGGTGTTCGAAATGTACGCCAAGCAGATCTATCAAAGTGATCTGTGGGGCTTTCTGGAAGTGGAAGAGTTCGTCTTTGGCGAGCGCACGCAAGTGGTCGTCGACCCGAGCGAAGAAAAGCTCAAGGCGCAGTTCGAAGGTGTGGTGCGCAGCTTTGTGCCGATGCATTCGATCGTGCGCATCGACGAAGTGGAACGTCTGGGCACCCCGAAAATCAGCGAAGCCCGTGGCGCGGTCGGCAATGTGATGCCGTTCCCGATGCCGATGCCTGAAAAGTAAAACCGAGTCGCCTCATTCGCGAGCAAGTCGAATCGTCGCACCGTCGCTCCCACAGGGGATCTTCTGAACACTGGAGATCTACTGTGGGAGCGAGCTTGCTCGCGAAGGGGCCGGAAAGGTCGGCGCAAAAAATCAGGGAAGGGGCGAGAAAGGCGTACGCCCATCGGCGCTCTGCAGTTCCATCAGGTATTTACGGAAAATTTGCCCGAGCACCTGGGTGGCAGTCTCGAGGTCTTCGCGGGACATTTTTTCGGAGACTTCGTCGGCCGTGTCCAGCGCGTCTTCAGCGCCGTTGACCGCGGCCATCTTCAGCACGATGTACGCCTGAATGTTGTTGGCCTGCACGCCTTCACCGTGGAAGAACATGGTGCCAAGTTTGAATTGCGCCTGAGCGTGGCCTTGCAGCGAGGCCTTTTCGAAATAGCTCAGGGCTTGATTGAGGTCGCGCGGCGCATTCTTGCCGTCGTAGTAGAACTCACCCAACTCGTATTGCGCTTGCGCATCCCCTTCGTCCGCCGCTTTCTGGCAGGCGGCCAGTGCCTGCGTGACGTCTTGCGGCTGAGTATTGAGGGTGCAACGACCCATCGCCGGGATCAACAACGAGTTGCCGCCTGCTTGTGCATGCGCGAGCAGGGGCTGAAGGAGCAACAGGCAGCCCAAGGCAAGGGTGCGGCCGGTGCGGTTCATGGGAATCGACTTACCTCTGAAGGGCACGCGGACCCATCGAGGGATCCAATAAGCGCGCATTATGAAATAAGCAGGGCCAACCTTACAAAGTCTTTACTCGTTTTTCTGCTGCGCGGGGAATATATCGCCCACTTTATGGGAGATTTTTAGCAGGAGCCTTGGAAAAACGGTTTGGATGTAGGTGAAAGCTGACGCTGGCGATAGCCAACGTCAGCGGTACTGCGATTATTTCAACGCGGCGAAGGCGCGCTCGGCAGCGTCCAGGGTCAGTTTCAACTCGGCTTCGCCGTGGGCAATCGAGGTAAAACCGGCTTCGAAAGCACTCGGTGCCAGGTACACGCCACCTTCCAGCATCAAGTGGAAGAAGCGACCGAACAATGCCGCGTCGCTGGACATCACGTCTTCAAAGGTGACGATCTCGTCGGCACCGCTGAAGTACAGGCCGAACATGCCGCCAGCCTGAGTGGTCACGAATGGAATGCCAGCGGCATCGGCGCGTTGTTGCAGACCGTCGAGCAGGCGCGTGGTGTAGTCGGTCAGCTCGGCGTGGAAACCCGGACGGCTGATCAGACGCAACGTGGTCAAACCCGCCGCCATCGCCAGCGGGTTACCCGACAGCGTGCCCGCCTGATAGACCGGCCCCAGCGGCGCGATGCGCTGCATGATTTCGCGCTTGCCGCCGAAGCAGCCCACCGGCATGCCGCCACCGATGATCTTGCCGAAGGTGGTCAGGTCAGGATTGACCCCGTAGTACGCCTGAGCACCGCCGAGGGCGACGCGGAAACCGGTCATCACTTCGTCGAAAATCAGCACCACGCCATGCTTGTCGCACAGCGAACGCAAGCCTTCGAGGAAACCTGGCGCCGGTGGCACGCAGTTCATGTTGCCGGCCACTGGTTCAACGATGATGCAGGCCACTTCCTCGCCGACTTCAGCGAGCATCTTTTCCACCGCGTCGATGTCGTTGAACGGCAGGGTCAGGGTGTGTTTGGCGAATGCCGCGGGTACGCCGGCCGAGCTCGGCACGCCTTGGGTCAGTGCGCCGGAACCGGCCTTGACCAGCAGGCTGTCGGAGTGGCCGTGGTAGCAGCCTTCGAACTTGATGATGCTGTCGCGGCCGGTGTAACCACGGGCCAGACGGATCGCGCTCATGGTCGCTTCGGTGCCGGAGCTGACCATGCGCACCATGTCCATCGACGGCACCAGCGAGCAGACCAGATCGGCCATCTCGGTTTCCATCGCAGTCGGCGCGCCGTAGGACAAGCCGTGTTGCAGCTGATTACGCACCGCGTCCAGAACATCCGGGTGGCTGTGGCCGAGGATCATCGGGCCCCACGAGCCGACGTAATCGACATAACGCTTGTCGTCTTCGTCAGTGACGTAGGCGCCCTCAGCGTGCTTGAAGAACAGCGGAGTGCCGCCAACGCTCTTGAACGCACGAACGGGCGAGTTCACGCCACCGGGGATGTGTTTCTGGGCATTGGCAAACAAGGTTTCGGAACGAGACATGATCGGGCTCTCAAATCAGACTTTCAGTAATTCATTGAACGCGCGGGCGCGGCGGGTCACTTCGGCGGTGTTTTCGGCGCCGAACAGGCCGTGGACCACAGCGAGCAGGTCGACCCCGTGGGCTACGAGCGGCGCGGCGTTGTCGAGGGTGATGCCGCCAATCGCGCAGACCGGCAGGTGCAGTGTGCGCTTGGCCTCGTCCAGCAGATCGAGGCTGCAGGTCGGCGCGCCGGGCTTGGTATTGGAATTGAAGAAGCGGCCGAAGGCGACATAACTCGCGCCTTCTTTGGCCGCTTGTTCGGCCAGCGCGATTTGCGCGTGGCAGGTCGAACCGATGATCGCTTTTGAACCGAGCAGGGCGCGGGTCGGCGACAGTGGACCGTCGGTCTGACCGAGGTGCACGCCGACGTTGAGGCGCGCGGCCAGTTCGGCGTCATCGTTGATGATCAGCTGCGTCTTGTAGCGCTCGCACAAATCGCGCAGTGCCTCGGCCTCGCGCAAACGGCGGGCCTCGTCGCTGCTCTTGTCGCGGTATTGCAGCAGGGTGACGCCGCCTTCCAGCGCCGCCTCCACGTAAGACAGAAACTTGCCGGCCAGCAATTGGCTGTCGGTAATGGCATACAGGCCACGTAGTTTCATCGGGCAGACCTCACGACGTTACGAGCAGAAATCCAGCGGCAGGCGACGCGGAACGAACTGGCCTTTGCCCAGTTGTTCGGCATCGCGCAGGGTGCGCCAGGTGTAATCCAAAGCACTGCGCACAGCGCTGGCCAAATGTTCACCCTGGGCCAGACGACCGGCGAGGGCGCTGGCCAGTGTGCAACCGGAACCGTGGTAGCTGCCCGGCAGACGCTGGCAGATAAAAGTTTCACGCAGGCCGTCGCGGCTGTACACGCGGTTGTGGATTTCAGTTTCGTCGCCGTGGCCGCCGGTGATCAGCAGGTTTTTGACGAACGGCAGGAGTTTTTCAGCGCACTCGTCCGCGGTGCCTTCGGGCAATTCGGCGAGGATGCGCGCTTCAGGAAGGTTAGGCGTGGCAATGATCGACAGCGGCAGCAGACGCTCGCGCATCGCGTAGCCGACCTCGTCCTTGCCCAGACGCCCACCGCCACCGGCGCGCAGCACCGGGTCGCAAACCACTGGCAAGTGCGGGTGCGCCGAAAGCAGTTCGACAACGGTGTCGACCATTTCCAGCGAACCGAGCATGCCCAGTTTCACGGCAGCGACTTCGGAATCGTTGAGCACGGCATTGGCCTGAGCCAACACCCACTCACGGTCGAGGACGCGGAAGTCAGTGACGTTGACGGTGTCTTGCACGGTCAGGGCGGTGACGGCCGGAGCCGCATGGCAACCCTGCGCGAGCAGGGCTTCGATATCTGCCTGCAAGCCGGCGCCACCACTTGGGTCGTGGCCGGAGAGACAGAGGACAACGGGGCGGGAGCTGTAGATATTCATGGTGCGCGAGCTTACCACCAAACCCGATTTTCGGGTTCAGTGCCGTTGCCCCGGGCCGATAACCTGGCAGGAGAAACCGACCGCTCTGTCACAAGCTGACCAACTCAACAGCTCTAGCTCGCTGCTTTGCTCTGGAACGCCCGTTCTAGAGCCTTTGTAGGAAAAATTTCAATGGTGCTCAATGGCCATCAACGGCTATGCTAGTCTGGATCCAAACCAATAACAGGTAATACCGGTTTTACGTCTACTCAAAGGGAATGGGGGGCTTCCTGACACAACCGGACGAGCCACGCTGGGGCTTCAATGCGCTATTTGCTGATGTTGTTGTTCTGCTTGCCCCTTATGGCGAGCGCCGTCGAATTCGACGAATTTACCCAGAGCCTCCCTCTGGGCCGGTCGCTGCAAGTGTTCGAAGACCCGAGCGGTCAGGCGAGCATTGCCGATGTTCGTGCGCAAGCTGCCGCCGGCAATTTCAAAGCCCACGATAAGGCCGCGCTCAATGCCGGTTATTCACGCTCGGCGTTCTGGCTGAAGATCGACCTGCATTATCGTCCGAGCAATCCCGCTGCCCAGCGCACCTGGCTGCTGGAACTGGCGTATCCACCGCTCGATCATCTCGACCTCTATACGGCCGACGCCAATGGCGACTACCGCCTCGTCCGGCAAACCGGTGACGCCTGGCCGTTCGCCAGTCGCGAGATCCGCCAGAACAACTATTTGTTCGACCTCGCTTTCGCACCGGGTCAACAACAAACCGTGTACCTGCGCCTGGCCAGCGAAGGTTCGATTCAGGCACCGGTGACGCTTTGGTCAAGCACCGCGTACCTCGAAGACCAACCGGTGCGCCTGTATGTACTCGGCATTATTTATGGCGTATTGCTGGGGATGCTGGTCTACAACCTGTTCATCTATCTCAGCGTGCGCGACACCAGCTACCTCTATTACATCTTCTACATTGCCTCGTTTGGCCTTTATCAGTTGTCGGTGAATGGCGCGGCGGTGGAGTATTTCTGGCCGGACAATCCGTGGTGGGCCAACGCGGCAACACCATTTTTCATCGGCTGTGCGGGGCTGTTCGGCAGTCAGTTCGCCCGCAGTTTCCTGCAGACCAAAAACCATAGCCGCTGGCTCGATCGCTTGCTGATTGCACTGATCGCGTTCGGCGCGCTGGTGGTTGGTTTGTCGCTGATGACCAGTTACGCGTTGTCGCTGCGCCTGGCGACGATACTGGCGCTGACCTTCACTGTGGTGATTTTCGCCGCCGGGATTCTGGCCTGGTGGCGCGGCTTGCGGGTGGCGCGTTATTTCATCATCGCCTGGTCGGCGTTCCTGCTCGGCGGCATCGTCAACACGCTGATGGTGCTCGGCTTGCTGCCGAACGTGTTCCTGACCATGTATGCCAGTCAGATCGGCTCGGCGATCGAGGTGGCGCTGCTGTCGCTGGCACTGGCCGACCGCATCAACGCAATGCGCGAGCAACAGGCACAGACCCTGTACGACGCCGGGCAGAAGCTCGAAGTGCTCAACCAGCAACTGGCCCACAGCAACAAGCTCAAGGACGAATTCCTCGCGACCCTGACCCACGAACTGCGCACGCCGATGAACGGTGTGATCGGTTCGCTGGAATTGATGCAGACGGTCGAGCTGGATCCGGAACTTGAGCAATACCAGCAGACTGCCGCCGGTTCCGCGCGGGACATGATGCGCATGGTCAACGGCATCCTCACCCTCACTGAATTGCAGGCTGGCAAGCTCAAGGCCGCGCCGGGCAGCTTCAGCCTGCGCTCGGTGGTCGAGGCGTTGCGTGCACAGTTCGACGGCAATGCGGCGAGCAAGTCGCTGGACTTCAAGGTCGAGGTGCTGCCGACCCTGCCGGATCGCCTGCACGGCGACAGCGCCAAACTCGCTCAATGCCTGGAGTGTCTGCTGGATAACGCGATCAAGTTCACCCGCGTCGGTGGTCTGGCGTTGCGAGTGACCGGCAAGCCGTCGACGGGCAATCGTCTGGCGCTGTCGTTCGCAGTAATCGACACCGGCATCGGTTTCACCGATCTGGGCGAGGCGACCATGTATCAGCGCTTCTTCCAGCTCGACGGTTCGATGACCCGCGAATATGGCGGACTGGGCGTCGGCCTGGCGATCTGCCGACAGTTGGTCGAATTGCTCGGTGGCAAGCTCACTCATCGCTCGGAGCCTGGGCGCGGCAGCCGCTTCCAATTGGATGTCGAGTTCGAACTGCCGGTGGTGGAATCTGCGCCGATCCCTGCGCCTTCGCACGATTGCGTACGTGCACCGCAGGACTGCACGGTGTTGTTGGTGGACGACAACAGCGTCAATCAACTGGTGATGCGTGGCATGTTGCTCAAGCTCGGCTTCCGCGTGCGCACGGCCGACAACGGTGCGGCGGCGCTCGAATGCCTGCAGCGTGAAACGGTGGATGCAGTATTGATCGACTGCCAGTTGCCGAGCCATGAAGGCGCGTCATTGTGCTGCCAGATTCATGCGTTACCCGGATGCGCCAACCTGCCAGTGTTCATGCTGGCGTTGAACGCTGATCGAGAGCTTTGCACCACCGGTGCAGCGATCAATTACCTGAACAAACCGGTGAAATTCGAAGACCTGCAATCTGCGCTGGCACGGCGGGTACTGAGCTGCTGACAGGGTAAAAGCGCCGCAAATTCGGCTGATATGACACTTTGACCGGTTGCGGTGCGGTGCTTAACTGAGTTCCTTGGTTGCCCAAAGGAGCCCCGTCATGAACTTGCATCAGTTCGCCGAAACCCACGAAGTCACCAACCAGCCACCGTCGCTGGATGGCACCAACCTGTACCGCATCGACCTGCCGTTGCAGGAATGGTCGCGGCGCTTTGGGGCCGGTTGGGCGGAGTCGCGGATCGATGCCTACGGCGCGCTCGCCGGTGGCCCGCTGATGGAAGCCGGGTTTTTCGCCAATCAGAACAAACCCGTGTTCGCCAGCCATGACCGCTACGGTCACCGCATCGATCTGGTGGAGTTTCATCCTGCCTATCATGAGTTGATGCGCACGGCGATCGAGCACGGTTTGACCTCATTGCCATGGGCGCACCCGCAGGATGGCGCCCATGTCGCCCGCGCCTCGATGACTTATCTGCACAGCCAGGCTGAAGCTGGCAGCGGTTGTCCATTGACCATGACCTTCGCCAGCGTGCCGGCCCTGCGTTTGCAGCCGAACATCGCCGAGCAGTGGCTGCCGAAAGTCCTCGCCACCGAATACGACCCGCGCAACGTCGGCATGGCGCACAAGGCCGGCGTGACCATCGGCATGGCCATGACCGAGAAACAGGGCGGCACCGACGTGCGCGCCAATACCACCAAGGCTTATCCGGTCGGCGCCAGTGGTCCGGGTCAGGCTTATGAGCTGGTCGGGCACAAGTGGTTCTGCTCGGCGCCGATGTGTGATGCCTTCCTCACGCTGGCGCAGACCGACAAGGGTTTGAGCTGCTTCCTGCTGCCACGGCATCGCCCGGACGACACGCGCAATCAGTTCTACATCCAGCGTCTGAAAAACAAACTCGGCAACCAGTCCAACGCCTCCAGCGAAGTGGAGTTCCGTGGCGCGCTGGCATGGATGGTCGGTGAGGAAGGGCGCGGCGTGCCGACCATCATCGAAATGGTCGCCATGACCCGGTTCGATTGCATGGTCGGTTCCAGCGCGTTGATGCGTCAGGCGCTGACCCAGGCCAGTCATCACTGCGCGCACCGCAAGGTCGGCGGCAAACGGCTCAGCGAGCTGCCATTGATGCAAAACGTGCTGGCCGATCTGGCCCTGGAAAGCGAAGCCGCGCTGGCGCTGAGTTTGCGCATGGGCAAGGCGCTGGATCATCTGGATGATCGCCACGAAGCGCAATTTGCGCGGTTGGTGACGGCGGTGGGCAAGTATTGGATCTGCAAGCGCGCGCCGGGGATGATCAACGAAGCGGCCGAGTGCATGGGCGGCGCCGGGTATGTCGAGGACAGCATCCTGCCGCGTCTTTACCGCGAGGCACCGGTGAACTCGACGTGGGAAGGCTCGGGGAATGTGCAGTGCCTGGACGTGTTGCGCGCCTTGTCGAAAGAGCCGGGCGTACTGGATGTGTTGTTCAGCGAGCTGGGCGATGGCCATGGCGACAAGCGACTGGCCGCGCATATTCAGCAGTTGCAGGTGCAGTTCAAGGACACCAGTGATATTCAGTATCGGGCTCGGCAGTTGACTGAAGATATTGCGCTGGGGTTGCAGGCCAAACTGTTGCTGGAGGCCGGTAACTCAGCGGTCAGTGACGCGTTCATTGCCAGCCGTCTGAGCGGTGGGGGCCGCGTGTACGGCGCCTTGCCGCGTGGGCTGGACGTCGAAGCCATCATCGCCCGCGCAACCCCACAAGGTTTCTGACCGCAATCTCCCCAACACTACAAAACCCTGTGGGAGCTGGCTTGCCAGCGATGGCGGCCTGTCAGTCAACACTGATGTTGCATGTGCCGGCCTCATCGCTGGCAAGCCAGCTCCCACAGGGGTTCGCTTTGTCTGAAAGATTTGGGTACACCCACAACGCCACTGTTCCCGTGACGCCACGATGCAGGCAAGATGAAGCTCTGCAAGTCAGAACACAGGAAGCTGATCGTGACCGAAGCGTTTATTGTCGTTCAAACCGCCGAACAAGCCGTGGACCGTCTGGCCGAGTTGCATGAGCGGGCCACCACTGCGCTGAACTCGGCGCTCAAGCGTTACCTCAAGGATCGCGTCGAACCCGACGCTGCGCAGCGTGCTCTGTTTCGTTATCCCGAACTGCGTCTGACCTATCACTGCCAGGGCGAAGTCCCGCAGACCACCCGCGCTTACGCCAAGGTGCAACTGCCGGGCACCTACAGCGTCACCGTCACCCACCCGGCTGCATTCCGCAAATATCTGCTCGAACAGCTTGTGCCGTTGATGCACGACTTCACCGTGACCGTGGAAGTCGGCGTCAGCCAGCAGAATATTCCGTATCCGTATGTGGTCGAGCAGGGCGATGAACTCGCCGGCTCCGGCGTCACCGCTGCCGTGCTGGCGCGGGTGTTTCCGAGTACCGACCTGTCCGCCGCCACCGATGGCATTGCCGACGGCCTCTACGACTGGGAAAACACCGATCCGCTGCCGCTGGCGCTGTTCGACGCGGCGCGCGTGGATTTCTCGCTGCGCCGTCTGGTGCATTACACCGGCAGCGACTGGCGCCATGTGCAGCCATGGATTCTGCTGACCAACTATCACCGCTACGTCGACCAGTTCATCGTTCATGGTCTGGAGCAACTGCGCCGCGACCCGCGTTTCGTGCGCATGGTCTTGCCGGGCAACGTGATCATTGAGAAGGGCATGGATCACGGCGAAGCCTCGGCGATTGCGGCCGGTGTGGTCTGGCACCGTTACCAGATGCCGGCCTATCACCTGATCGCCAGCGATGGCCACGGCGTCACGCTGGTCAATATCGGCGTCGGCCCGTCCAACGCCAAGAACATCACCGACCACCTGGCGGTGCTGCGTCCGCATTGCTGGCTGATGATCGGCCATTGCGGCGGCCTGCGTCAGTCGCAGACCATTGGCGACTACGTGCTGGCGCACGCTTATATGCGTCGCGATGGCATTCTCGACCGCGTAGTGCCGCCGAACATTCCGATCCCGGCGCTGGCCGAAGTGCAAATGGCCCTGCAGCAGGCAGCAGCGAACGTCACTGGCGAAAAGGGCGACGATCTGAAAAAACGCCTGCGCACCGGCACCGTGCTGACTTACGACGACCGTAACTGGGAATTGCGCTGGGCGCAGGAACGGCCGTTGATCAACCTGTCCCGCGCGGTGGCGGTGGACATGGAAAGCGGCACGATTGCCGCGCAGGGTTATCGCTTGCGGGTGCCGTACGGCACGCTGCTCTGCGTTTCGGATAAACCGCTGCACAGTGAAATCAAGCTGCCGGGTTCGGCCAACGCCTTCTATGAACGCGCGGTCAGCCAGCACTTGAAGATCGGCATCGAAGCGGTGGATCTGCTGCGCACCGAACTCAACTCGCTGCACTCGCGCAAACTGCGCAGCTTCGACGAACCGCCGTTCCGTTAACGGTTAGTCGTGGTCATTTGGCGGTCAGGGCACTAGCATTAGCAGCCCTGACCGTTAGATGTTCTTTTCGCCATGTCCCGTCCCCCGCGTCCACCTTCCCGCCGTCCTGGCGCGAAGCCTCAGTCTGCTTCCCCGCGTCGTGTTGCCAAGGCACCGCCGGCCGAGCCGAAGCTGATCCTGTTCAACAAACCGTTCGATGTGCTGACGCAATTCAGCGACGGTGAAGGGCGGGCGACGCTCAAGGATTACATTGATGTGCCCGGCATTTATCCGGCCGGACGCCTGGATCGCGACAGCGAAGGCTTGTTGCTGCTGACCAACGACGGGCAGTTGCAGGCGCGTATCGCCGATCCGAAACACAAACTGGCGAAGACCTATTGGGTGCAGGTCGAAGGCGTGCCGACAGCCGAGCAGTTGCAGCGTCTGCGTGATGGCGTTGAGTTGAACGACGGCATGACCTTGCCTGCCGAAGCGCGGCAGTTGGACGAGCCTGAGTTGTGGCCGCGCAATCCGCCGGTACGCTTTCGCGCGACCATACCGACGTCATGGCTGGAGCTGGTGATTCGCGAAGGACGCAATCGTCAGGTACGGCGCATGACCGCAGCGGTCGGGCTGCCGACGTTGCGGCTGGTGCGGGTGAAGATTGGCGACTGGTCGATCGAAGGACTTGATCAGGGCCAGTGGAAGGAAGTGCCGGCGCGCTTATAGAGCGCCGGATTCGATCAGGCCGATCACCACACTTTTGATGATGAACGCGGCAACGCCCAGGCCCAGCACGAAGAACAGAATGAACGAGCCAAAGCGCCCGGCCTTGGACTTCTTCGCCAGATCCCAGACGATGAAACCCATGAAAATGATCAGGATGCTGACCAGGCCGGTCATCATCCATTCTTCTAATAGTGCTGGATCCATTGGGGTTCTCCGACGCGCGCGGGGCTAAAAGGGCGCGGCGAGTATACGCCAAGGTGTGTGGGGTGGCATTGATCTGGGTCTGATCCGGAACTGTTGCCCTCACCCTAGCCCTCTCCCAGGGGGAGAGGGGACTGACCGGGGGATGCTCGCAAAATGCGCCGACCTGAACGTTCTGTTGTGAATCCATAATCGACTCGATCTTTCAAGTCGATGTATGACAGCAAACACCTCGGTCGGCCCCCTCTCCCTCCGGGAGAGGGCTGGGGTGAGGGTGTCTTTGATCAGTTGCGCAGGTGGGTCAGCGGCAGTTCAGTGCTGTTGAGCACCTGATTCAGCACAAAACTCGACCGAACGCTGGTCACCCCTTCAATCCGGGTCAAATGCCCCAGCAACAATTTCTGATAGTGATCCATATCCGGCACCACCACTTTCAACTGGTAATCCGCATCCACACCCGTCACCAGACTGCACTCCAGCACCTGCGGCAATGTGCGAATCGCCGCTTCGAAATTCTCGAAACGCTCCGGCGTGTGCCGGTCCATGCCGATCAGCACATACGCCGTCAGGCTCAGCCCGAGCATCTTGCGATCGAGCAACGCCACCTGCCGCGAAATATACCCGTCGTCTTCCAGTTGCTTGACCCGACGCGAACAAGGGGAGGGCGACAGACCGATGCGCTCGGCCAGCTCCTGGTTGGAGATGCGGGCGTCGCGCTGCAATTCCGCCAAAATACTCAGGTCATAACGGTCGAGTTTGCTCATCAATCTGTCCTTGGATGTAACTATTGCGGCAGATTATCTATCCAGGGTTAAAAATTGCGCAAGTGGTGTTTATTTCAGCAATCTTCGCAATCCTCTATCGCGGCCTCAGGCCTATTCTTATCACCAGAATCACTGCTCGGTAACACAGTCCACGCGGCCCGCCCTATCCGGCCTGCCGCGGCCGCCACCCCCACCGGGGTTGTGCCGGCCCCCGAGCTGCACACTGTCCAGAAGACGGCGTGAGGTGAGCCGACGTCAAAAGCGTCGAGCCAGGACGAAGTTCTCTAGAAGGGAGGCCGACGGGTCTCCCTTTTTTCTTGCCTGCGATTTCATGCCGTCGTGCTCAATAAATAAGTTGCGTGACTGATAACCTGTTGCAGAACTGGATGTGGGTCTTCCCAGTCTTAGTTACAAGCCGTCTTACATTTACAGACACCGCAGTGAGGAAAAGCATGAATTCGCGCATCTGGCGTCTGGCCGGTGTTGGTTTGCTGTGTGTAAGTGTCAGCGTGCATGCTCTTGCCGATGAACCGCAGAATCGCGGGCCGGAGGGCGGTGGCCACGGCCCGGACCATCAGGGCAACAATCAGGGGCATGGCGGCAACAGTCAGCCGCGCCCGCAGAATAATCAGCCACAGCAGAATCAGCCGCGCCCGCAGAACAACGAGATCATTCGTGGCGACAACAGTCGCCAGTTCGAGCACAACGGCCAGCAGCACAACAACAATGGCCAGTGGCAAAACCACGACCAGAACCGTCCAGCCTACAATCCCAACCCGGTACGCCAACCGCCACCGCCGCCACAACTGCCGGCCAACAGCCTGCCGATCCAGCCACGGCCCGACGCCGTGCGCCAGACCCAGGAGCCGCGTCAGGGTTACTACCGCGACGAGCGTCCACAAAACGGTTATCACAACCAGCAATGGCAGACCGGTAACCGGCCCAATGACAATCGCTGGCCTGGGCGTCCGGACGGTCACGGCAACGGTTGGGGCCCGGGTCCGCAATATCGCCCGGGGCATGTGATCGACCGCTTCCCGGATCGCGACTATCGCGTGCCGTATCGCGGGCAGGATTACTTTTTCTCCGGTGGCTACTGGTATCGCCCGCAAGGCCCGCGCTATATCGTCGTGCAACCGCCGCGCGGGATCCGCATTCAGTATCTGCCCGATTACGCCCGTGAAGTGTGGATCGGGGGTTCGCTGCTGTTTCTTGCTGCCGGTTCCTACTATGCCTATCAGGAAGCGACGCAGGATTACATCGTGGTCGAACCGCCAGTGCAGCAACAACCGCAACCGCAATCCCAAGGCTATGACGTCGAGGCGTATCCGGCCAACGGCCAGTCGCCGGAGCAGGTGCAGCAGGACGGCTACCAGTGCTATCAGTACGCGGTGCAGCAAAGCGGTTTCGACCCGCGCACCGCGACCTATCAGCCAGCGCCTGAAGTGGTTCAGGCGTACCGACAGGCTCAGGGCAACTGCCTGAGCAGTCGCGGTTATCAAGTCAGATAGAAGCAGCTGCGAGCTGCAAGTTTCGAGCTACAAGCTTGAAGCTTGCGGCTCGCGACTTGTAGCTGCTTTTATCGGATCGGCGTGCACCAGCACTTCGGCTCGCGGGTAGGCCTTGTGAATGGCATCGGCGGCCTGATCGCTGATGCCGTGTGCCACTGACAAGGTCAATTCCCCCGGCAATTCCAGATGCAACTGCACGAACCAGTGGTTGCCGGAGATCCGCGTGCGCAAGTCATGCGCGCCCAACACGCCCGGCACACTGCACGCCAGTTCGAGCATGTGCTGGCTGACGTCGGTTGGCAGTTCCTCATCCATCAGCACCGAAAAACTCTCCCGGGCGATCTGGATCGCACTCCACAGAATGTACGCGGCAATCCCCAGACCAAACCACGCGTCCAGTTGATGAAAGCCCATGCCGGCGAGGATCAGCGCCAGCAGAATGCTGCCGTTGAGCAACATGTCCGAACGGTAATGCAGTGAGTCGGCGCGCACCGCGTTGGAACCGGTCTGTTTGATCACCCGATGCTGCAGCGTCAGCAACGCCGCGGTCAGCAGCAGCGAGAATACGATCACGCCAATGCTGATCCACGGTGCGCCGAGCGGTTCCGGATGCTGAATGCGTTCGTAGGCCTGAAATGCGATCAACACCGCACTGCCGCCAATGAACAACGCCTGCGCCATGCCCGCCAGTGATTCAGCTTTGCCGTGACCATAACGGTGATCGTCATCGGCCGGGCGCAGCGCGTAATGCACCGCCAGCAGATTGAGCATCGAAGTGACGCCATCCAGCGCCGAGTCGGTGAGGCCGGCGAGCATGCTCACCGAACCGCTCAGCCACCAGGCGATGGCTTTGGCGATGATCAGTGTGCACGCCACCGCCACCGAGGCGCGGGTCGCCAGCCTGAGCAGGCGGGCGTGTTCGGGGCTGGATGTCATTGAACGTCCTTTTTAAGCGGCGGGTTGCAGGCCGAACATCGCCAGTTGTTGAGTGCTGCCTTTGTGTTGAATCAGGCGCGGATCATCCAGTGGGAAATCTCGGCCCAACTCGCTTTCGAGAATAGCCTGCAACTTGTGATTATCGACCTGACCGTCCGGGCCGATGGCTTGCTTGAGTTTGGCCGGATCGATTTGCGCGGTGTGGCCCGGTTCGAAATAGATCGCGCCAGTGGCGAAGTCGACGGCAAACGCGATCAGCCCGGGGATGATGTAGAACAGCAGGCCCACGGCGTCGAGCACGGCAATCGCCGGGTCGACCTTGCCGTCGATCTGACCGCGACGGTCCGGGTAGAAAATCGAACCGCACGCGGTGATTTGCGTGAGCAGGGTGGCGACCAGTACACCGCCGATCAGGCGAAAAGGTAAACGCATGGGGAAATCTCCTGAGTCATTTGAAAACGAAGCGTAGTCGTCTGGAATTAAGACCCTGACGAACGCCCGGCAGTTCGCCGTTATACTCGGCCCTCTGTTTGGGAGCCAGCATGAATTCTTTGCCGATCGACGATGTTTTACCCGCCCTGCGTGAAGCCCTCGCGACACGCCACGAAGCCGTGCTCGAAGCACCACCCGGCGCCGGTAAAACCACCCGTGTGCCCTTGGCCTTGCTCAATGAAACCTGGCTGGCCGGGCAGACCATTCTGATGCTTGAACCGCGTCGCTTGGCCGCGCGGGCAGCGGCGGAACGTCTGGCCAGCGAGCTGGGCGAGAAGGTCGGGGAAACCGTCGGTTATCGCATTCGTCTCGACAGCAAGGTTGGCCCCAATACGCGTATCGAGGTGGTCACCGAAGGCATTCTCACCCGCCGCTTGCAGGATGACCCGGCGCTGGAAGGCGTGGGCTTGCTGATCTTCGACGAATTTCACGAGCGTAGCCTCGACGCCGATCTGGCACTGGCTTTAAGTCTGAACGGTCGCGAGCTGTTCCGAGCTGAACAGCCGCTGAAGATTTTGCTGATGTCGGCCACGCTCGAAGGCGATCGCCTGGCCGGGTTGCTCGATGACGCGCCAATCCTGCGCAGCGAAGGCCGCATGTATCCGGTGACGATGCGCTGGGGCCGGCCGTTTCAGCCCGGCGAATACATTGATCAACGCGTCACCCAAACCGTGCTTGAAGCGCTGCACGATGAAACCGGCAGCCTGTTGGTGTTCCTGCCGGGGCAGGCGGAAATCCGTCGCGTGCATCAACAATTGGCTGACGCGATCGGTGAGCGCAGTGATGTTTTGCTTTGTCCGTTGCACGGTGAACTCGATCTCAATGCGCAACGCGCGGCGATTGATCCTGCGCCGGCCGGCCAGCGCAAAGTGGTGCTGGCGACCAACATCGCCGAGACCAGCCTGACCATCAACGGCGTGCGCGTGGTGATTGATGCCGGGCTGGCGCGGGTGCCGCGTTTCGATCCGGGCAGCGGTATGACG
Source organism: Pseudomonas sp. VD-NE ins (assembly GCF_031882575.1). Classification (NCBI taxonomy): domain Bacteria; kingdom Pseudomonadati; phylum Pseudomonadota; class Gammaproteobacteria; order Pseudomonadales; family Pseudomonadaceae; genus Pseudomonas; species Pseudomonas sp. VD-NE ins. The sequence continues at coordinate 5,779,877 of NZ_CP134772.1, read as the reverse complement.
CGCCTCGATACTCAGCGGATTTCCAAGGCCAGCGCCACGCAGCGTGCGGGCCGCGCCGGGCGACTGGAATCGGGGGTTTGCTATCGCCTGTGGTCGCAGGATCAACATGAGCAACTCGCTGCTTATGGCAGTGCGGAAATCCTCTCGGCGGATCTCACCAGTCTTGCCCTGCAACTGGGGCGCTGGGGTGTCACGCCGGGCGAACTGGTCTGGCTCGATGTTCCGCCGGCTGCCGCATATGCCCAGGCGCAGGATTTACTGCAAAGGCTCGGTGCGCTGGAAGGTGAGGCGCTGACTTCTCACGGTCAGGCCATGGCCGAGTTGCCGGCGCATCCGCGCATCGGCCATTTGTTATTGCGCGGTCAGGCATTGGGGCTGGCGAACATGGCGTGCGATGTCGCCGCGCTGCTCGGCGAGCGCGATATCTTGCGTGGCGCCGGTGCGGATTTGCACAGTCGATTGGCCCTGCTGTCCGGTGAAGAACGCGCGGCCCGTGGTGCGCAGGGCGGCGTGCAACGGGCTAAGCAACTCGCCCGGCAATATCGCGGTTACCTGCGTGGCAAGGCCAGCGAACCGGTCAGCGATCCCGATCATCCGCGCTGGCTCGGTGCGTTGCTGGCGCTGGCGTATCCGGATCGCGTCGCACAACAGCGGCGTGCCGGTGGTGCCGAATACCGTCTGGCTAACGGCCGTGCGGCACTGTTCGCCGAAGCCGACAGCCTGATGAAAGAACCGTGGATCGTCATCGCCGACCTCGGCAGCCGTCAGGGCCAGCGCGAAGAACGGATTTATCTGGCGGCGGATTTCGATCCGGCGCTGTTCGATTCAGTGCTCGCCGAACAGGTGCGCAACGTCGATCAACTGGACTGGGACGAGCGCGAAGGCGTGCTGCGCGCCGAGCGTCAGCGCAAGGTTGGCGAGCTGATTCTCAGCCGTGAACCGTTGACCGGTCTCGACGAAAATGCGCGCGGTCAGGCGCTGGTCAATCTGGTGCGGCGCAAGGGGCTGGAGTTGCTGCCGTGGACGCCGGAGCTGCGTCAGTGGCAGGCGCGGGTGGCGTTGTTGCGGCAATTGGAATTGAACAGTCAGGACGACAGTCAGTGGCCGGATGTCAGCGATGCGACGTTGCTCAACACCCTCGAAGACTGGCTGATGCCCTACCTGGGCAAAGTCTCGCGGCTCAGCCATTTTGCCAATCTCGATCTGTCGAGCATCGTGCGTAACTTGCTGCCGTGGCCATTGCCGCAGAAGCTCGATGAGCTGGCACCACATCATCTGAACGTGCCGTCGGGGTCATCGATTCGTCTGGACTACAGCGAGTTTCCACCGATTCTCGCGGTGCGCTTGCAGGAGTTGTTCGGGCTGGCGGATACGCCACGAATCGCCGGCGGACGGCAGGTGGTCAAATTGCATCTGCTATCGCCAGCGCGGCGACCGGTGCAGGTCACGCAGGATCTGGCCAACTTCTGGCGCAGCACCTATGCCGAGGTGAAGAAGGATTTGAAGGGGCGCTATCCCAAGCACTATTGGCCGGATGATCCGCTGGTGGCCGAGGCGACCGCACGGGCCAAGCCGCGCGGTACCTGAAGCTCTCAAAATATCAGTGGGAGCGAGCTTGCTCGCGAAAGCGGAGTGTCAGGCAGCAAATATATCGACTGACACGACGCCTTCGCGAGCAAGCTCGCTCCCACAGGTTTCCGCGGCATGATCCGAAAGCTGTGATCTCTTTAGCGGTGGGTCTTGGCCGTCAGTTGCTCGCGGCAGTAATCAGCGAACAACTGCGCCGGTTTGGTCAACTGCCCGCGCTTGAGCCACGCCGCCACCAGGCCTGAACCGGTGACGTCTTCGACGATGTCCACGCAGACGACTTTCTTGCCGTCGTAGGTGCATTCCGAATGGGGTTTGGTCACCAGAATCGAGAAGCCGAAACCCTGCCCGACCATGCCGCGCACCATCTCGATCGACGGCGAGCTGAACTCGATGCGCGGCGTTAATCCCAGCTCTTCAAACAGGCTGACGAAGTAGGTTCGGCTCGGCTGTACATCGAGCAGGATCATCGGATCCAGACACAGATCCCTTAGCGAAACCTGCTTGTACTGGGCAAAGCGATGATCCGCCGGCAACAGCGCGTAGGGCCGTTGCGCCGGCATAAGCGGTTCGGTCTGGATGGTCGCGTCGAGCTCATGTTCGTAAAGAATCACCAGATCGAAAGCACCCGAAGTCAGGCCTTGCACCAACTCCTGCTGCTCGCCGTCGCGGATGCGGATTTTCACCCCCGGATACAGTGCCGAGAACCCGGCGATCAACTGCGGCAGGTACAGCGGCGCGACCGTTTCGAAGCAGCCGATATCGATCTGCCCGGCAACCACGTCATTGTCGGCCAAAGCGTTCTGTTCGAACTCCCTGGCCATACGCAGCAGTTCCTGAGCCTTGCGCAAAAAGCGCGCACCGCTCGGCGTGAGGGAAACCCCTTGGGCGTGATGGCGGATCAGCAGTTGCACGGCGAAGCTGTCTTCCAGCGCTTTGATCGCGGTGGAGATCGCCGGCTGCGCGATGTACAGCTTGCGCGAGGCCTCGGCTACGCTGCCGCATTCGACGGTGGTGATGAAGTATTTCAGCTGACGCAAATTGTAGGCGGCCACGGCAAACCTCAGGACGAGCGGACTCGACTTTCAAGCAATTTGTGCGCCGCCACGTCCGTTGCACGACGATGTTCTTATCCTTCAACCATAGCCACCTGCGCAGCGTTTGGGGGAAGTCATTGCCCAGTGTTTTTATTGCCTGCGAAGACATTTTTACTATTTTTAGCCCGCGCGACCCTGAGCGACCATCGATTCACAATAACGTCTCAGGAGCATCCGTCGTGTTCGAGCTTGCAGAGTGGCAGCGCCGTGCCGTTGCGTTGAAATTTCCCGACCACGCCGTGATCAACGGCAAGCATTGTGCTGCGCAATCGGGGCAGACCTTTGCCGCGATCAACCCGGCGACCGGGCAATGCCTGGCCAATGTCGCGGCGTGTGGCGAGGAGGATGTCGACGCGGCAGTGCGCAATGCGCGGCTGGTGTTCGAGTCCGGTATCTGGTCGCAACGCTCCCCGGCCGAGCGCAAACAAGTGCTGCTGCGTCTGGCTGATTTGCTGATGAGTCATCGTGAAGAGCTGGCGCTGCTCGATTCGCTGAATATGGGCAAACCAGTCATGGACGCCTACAACATCGACGTGCCGGGCGCTGCCGGGGTGTTCCGTTGGTACGCCGAAGCCATCGACAAACTCTACGATCAAGTCGCGCCCAGTGCGCCGAATGTGTTGGCGACGATCACCCGCGAAGCGCTTGGTGTAGTCGCTGCCGTGGTGCCGTGGAATTTCCCCTTGGACATGGCCGCGTGGAAACTCGCCCCGGCGCTGGCGGCGGGCAATTCGGTGATTCTAAAACCGGCTGAGCAGTCGCCTTTTTCGGCATTGCGACTGGCCGAGTTGGCGCTGGAAGCAGGGCTGCCGGCGGGTGTGCTGAACGTGTTGCCTGGGCTTGGCGAACAGGCTGGCAAGGCGCTGGGTTTGCACGGGGATGTCGATTGTCTGGTGTTCACCGGCTCGACCCAGGTGGGTAAATACTTCATGCAGTACTCCGCGCAGTCCAACCTCAAACAGGTGTGGCTGGAGTGCGGCGGCAAGAGTGCCAATCTGGTGTTCGCCGATTGTCAGGATCTCGATCTGGCGGCGGAAAAAGCCGCGTTCGGGGTCTTCTTCAATCAGGGTGAAGTCTGCTCGGCCAATTCGCGGTTGCTGGTGGAGCGTTCGATTCATGATGAGTTTGTCGAGCGCTTGAAAGCGCAGGCTGAACGCTGGCTGCCGGGGGATCCGCTGGATCCGCAAAGCAGCGCTGGCGCGATTGTCGATGACAAGCAGACGGCGAGCATCATGCGCTTTGTTCGCAATGCCGAGCAGTCGGGCGCGACGCGGGTTTGTGGTGGTGAGCAGCGGCGCTTTAGCGGCTCGGATAATTTTATTGAACCGACCATTTTTACCGGTGTAACGGCCGACATGCCGCTGTTTCGTGAAGAGGTGTTTGGGCCAGTGCTGGCGGTGATGCCGTTCGATGATGAGGCCGAGGCTATACGGCTGGCCAATGACAGCGTGTACGGACTGGCGGCGTCGTTGTGGACCGATGACCTCAACCGCGCGCATCGAGTGGCGCGGCAGTTGCGCGCTGGCACAGTGTCGGTCAATACGGTCGATGCGCTGGATGTGACGGTGCCTTTCGGCGGCGGCAAGCAATCGGGGTTTGGCCGCGATTTATCGCTGCACTCGTTCGACAAATACACCCAGCTGAAAACTACCTGGTTTCAATTGCGCTGAAACCGCGTCGCCCCCTTCGCGAGCAAGCTCGCTCCCACACTGGATCTATGTCGCACTGAATATCCCTGTGGGAGCGAGCTTGCTCGCGAATGCGGAGTGTCAGTAGCGAAGCAGTCGGCTGATCCGACGCTATCGCTGGCAAGCCAGCTCCCACAGCATTTTGTGGTGTTCATAAAATCAGGGGCACCCGAGGCTCCTGTGGGAGCGAGCTTGCTCGCGAATGCGGAGTGTCAGTAGCGAAGGGCTGATCCGACGCCATCGCTGGCAAGCCAGCTCCCACAGTATTTTGTGGTGTTCATGAAATCAGGGGCACCCGAGGCCCCTGTGGGAGCTGGCTTGCCAGCGATGACGTTCTCCCGGTCACAGAAAATCCCCGATCTGCACCCACCTCGCGCACCCCTCCAATCGCTCCCACACTGGATCTATGTCGCACTGAATATCCCTGTGGGAGCGAGCTTGCTCGCGAATGCGGAGTGTCAGTAGCGAAGCAGTCGGCTGATCCGACGCTATCGCTGGCAAGCCAGCTCCCACAGTATTTTGTGGTGTTCATGAAATCAGGGGCACCCGAGGCTCCTGTGGGAGCGAGCTTGCTCGCGAATGGAGTGTCAGTAGCGAAGCAGTCGGCTGATCCGACGCCATCGCTGGCAAGCCAGCTCCCACAGTATTTTGTGGTGTTCATAAAATCAGGGGCACCCGAGGCTCCTGTGGGAGCGAGCTTGCTCGCGAATGCGGAGTGTCAGTAGCGAAGCAGTCGGCTGATCCGACGCCATCGCTGGCAAGCCAGCTCCCACAGTATTTTGTGGTGTTCATGAAATCAGGGGCACCCGAGGCCCCTGTGGGAGCTGGCTTGCCAGCGATGACGTTCTCCCGGTCACAGAAAATCCCCGATCTGCACCCACCTCGCGCACCCCTCCAATCGCTCCCACACTGGATCTATGTCGCACTGAATATCCCTGTGGGAGCGAGCTTGCTCGCGAATGCGGAGTGTCAGTAGCGAAGCAGTCGGCTGATCCGACGCCATCGCTGGCAAGCCAGCTCCCACAGTATTTTGTGGTGTTCATAAAATTTGGGGGCACCCGAGGCCCCTGTGGGAGCTGGCTTGCCAGCGATGACGTTTTCCCGGTCACAGAAAATCCCCGATCTGCACCCACCTTGCGCACCCCCGCAATCCCCGCCCTTTAGCAGTGCGCACTACCCAGTTTTTTCATCATTTGCAGCCAACAATTTCCTGATTTTCCTCACCGCGCACATGGGCCACCATCGATCTTGCCCGCCAGCCGAATGTTGTCCGCCCAAGCGTCCGCGAGAGACCAACGGCAGCAACTGCACAACGGCCGGCGAACGTACTGCCCATGACAAAACTAAATCAACAGCGTCGGGAGTGCTCCATGATCAAGTCCTTGTGTCTCCGTCTCACTCATCCTCTGGCAATCACCGCCCTGGCCGCCACGGTCGCGACCAGCGCCCACGCCGGCACTTTGTCCATCGGCCACACCACGTGGGTCGGCTACGGCACGCTTTATCTGGCTCAGGACCTGGGCTACTTCAAGGAAAACGGCCTGACCGTCGAATTGCCGGTGGTCGAAGAGGCCTCGATGTACATGGCTGCGCAGGCCTCCGGGCAATTGTCCGGTTCGGCGTCGACCATCGATGAAGTGCTCAAGTACCGTCCGCAGTTCTGCTTCAAAGCGGTCGCGGCGCTGGATGACAGCCATGGCGGTGACGGCGTTCTGGTTGGCAAGGATGTGAATAGCCTGCAAGAACTCAAGGGCAAGTCCGTGGCAGTCAACGAGGGTTCAACCTCGCAATTCTGGCTCTCGTATCTGTTGAAAAAGAACGGCATGAAGATGAGCGACATCACCGTGCAGAACATGACCGCTGACGATGCCGCCACCGCGTTCATCGCCGGTCGCGTACCCGCTGCCGTGACTTGGGAGCCGCACCTGTCGATGGTCCGCGACAAGCAGCAGGGCAAAGTGTTGATCGACAGCAGCAGCACCCCCGGGGTGATCGTCGATGTGGTCGCGCTCAATTGCACGGTTATCGAAAAACAGCCGGAAGACGTCAAGGCGCTGGTCGCCGGTTTGTACAAAGCCGTGCAGTACACCAAGGATCACCCGGACGACGCGTACAAAATCATGGCCAAAGGCGTCGGCGGTTACCTGTCCGATCCGAAGGAACTGGCCGCCGCCGCACAAGGCGTGCGTTTCTACGATCAAGCTATGAGCGAGAAACTTCTCGGCTCGCCGGGCAAACCGGGCGACAGCGCAGCGCTGATCAAACTGGCCAACGAAACCGCCAGCGAACTGCAGGGCAAACCCTACAACGTCAGCAACGACGAGCTGGTCGACAACCGTTTCGTCAGCCCGCTCTAGGAGGTATGCCATGTTCAAGCGCAATTCGTGGCTGAGCCGCAGCCTCACGCCGAAAACCGCTTTGCCGGTGCAAGTGGTGTGGAGCGCCAGCGCTCTGGCCTGGGTGTTGTTGGTCGGCTTATGGGCTGGGTTGTCTTACGGCGGCATTGTCCCGGGAATGTTTTTGCCGACGCCGGGCGCGGTGGTTGAAGCCGCCGTGCGCCTGGGCCGTGACGGCACGCTCGGCACGCATGTCTGGGCGAGTGTTGAAGTGGTGATGGTCGGCTTCATTGTCTCGTCGCTGGTCGCGGTGCCATTGGGGTTGCTGATGGGCAGCTTCCGCATCGTCCAGGCATTCCTTGAGCCGCTGGTGAACTTCATTCGTTACCTGCCGGTGACCTCGTTCGTGCCGCTGTTCATTTTGTGGATCGGCATCGGTCTGGAGCAGCGGGTTTCGGTGATTATCTTCGGCGTGTTCTTCCAGCAACTGGTGATGATCGCCGACGTGTCCAAGGGCATTTCCAAGGACTTGATCAACGCCTCTTACACCTTGGGTTCCAATCGCCGCGACGCGGTGTTGCATGTGATCGCGCCGGCCTCGGTGCCCGGCGTACTCGACACTTTGCGCGTGACCATGGGCTGGGCCTGGACGTATCTGGTGGTGGCTGAACTGGTCGCTGCCTCCAGCGGTTTGGGTTACCTGAGCCTGAAAGCCATGCGCGGCTTTCAGGTCGACGTGATTTTCCTCGCCATCGCGATCATCGGCCTGCTTGGTCTGATCACCGATCAACTGTTTCGTTTTCTCCGCCTGAGGGTTGCCGCATGGGCTCAGTGACTGCTGCCAATCATCGTTTCATCGAACCTGTCGCGACCCCGGCGCAAGCGGCGCCACGCTTGCAGGTGGACAAGGTCAGCCTGCGTTACAAGAAGCCTGACGGCGGGACGTTTACTGCGCTGGAAGAGGTCTCGTTCGAAGTGCCGGATCAGCAGTTTGCCGTGCTGGTCGGGCCGTCGGGTTGCGGCAAGTCGAGTCTGTTGTACTTGACCGCAGGCCTGGCCGAGCCGACCTCCGGCGAGATCTATGTTGGCGGCCAGCAAGTACAGGGTCCCGGCGCGGATCGTGGCATGGTCTTTCAGAGCTACACGCTGTTCCCGTGGCTGACGGTGCGGCAGAACGTCGAGTTCGGTCTCAAGCGTCGTGGCCTGCCGGCGGCGCGGCGCAAGGAAATCGTCGATTACTACGTCAACGAAGTTGGCCTCGCCGGGTTCGCCGACAACTACGCCAAGCAGCTGTCGGGCGGGATGATGCAGCGTGTGGCGATCGCCCGGGCGCTGGCCAATGACCCGCAGATTTTACTGATGGACGAACCGTTCGGCGCGCTCGACAGCCAGACACGTTTGCAGATGCAACAGTTGTTGCTGCGGGTGTGGGGCAACAGCAAGAAGACCGTGTTGTTCGTCACCCATGACATCGACGAAGCCATTCTGCTCGGCGACCGGGTTTATGTGATGGGCGCCAAGCCTGGGCGGATCAAACAGATTCTCGACGTGCCAATCGAACGTCCGCGCTCACTCGACATGGTCATGGAACGCTCGTTCATCGACATGAAACGGCAGATCTTCGGGCTGCTGCATGATGACCTGGAGGACGTGCACTGATCCCACTGTCACACCAACGAAAACTGTGGGAGCGAGCCTGCTCGCGAAGGCGTAGTGTCAGTCGATGTATTTAATACCTGATACACCGCATTCGCGAGCAGGCTCGCTCCCACAGGGTCTTGTGGTGCCGGGGATGGCGGGGTCCATTCACGGCCGGGCAAACACGGTTTTGACCCATCCCTGCAGGGTGTACTTCTGGTAGATGTGTTCAGGCACATCGACATACGGATCAGTCATGAACCGTTCAGGAATCACCGGATTGGCCTCATCAATGACCAAAATGTTCGCCGGGTTGTAAAAGTCATAGTCGACCACGCTCCTGTTGGTGGTGATGACTTTTTTCCGTGAGGCCATGGCTTCGAAGAAACGGAAGCTCAACCCGGCCTGACCAGGCTTGGAAATATCCAGAATGATTCGCGAGCGCTTTACCAGTTCGCCGACGGATTCCAGCGACATTCTCTGCTCGAAGAACGTGATGCCCGGATGCGCGTTCGGGATCGGTTTGCACTGAACCAGAAACTTGTAATCGGTCACCCCGAGACGATCGAATGCCTGCGCGAGGCCTTCAAGTGCCGGCACCCGATCCTTGCCCGCCATCACCACAAACGCCGAGTACTCACCGGGCTCGCCGTCTGCGCTGTAGTCGTCATAAATGAAGTTGTAGAGTTTTTTCAGGCCGTAGCTTTTGGCATTTTCCGGGTCGAAGGAAAACACCTCGTCATAACCGGCGAGTTCTTCGCGGGTCATCGGCCAGCGACTGAAACTGTCGTAGAGGTAGGCGATCTTGTGATCGGAGACCTTGAGTCCGGCGGCCAACTGGTTTGCATCGATCTGGGCCGGGTTGATGATGAGTGCCACATCGAAACGTCCATGCGCAGCGATGGCTTTGTTGAACTGGCGTATCTGCGCCCAGCGTTTCAGCGGGCGGCGCAGGATTTTCGGCGCTCGATCAAAACTGTTCTGCATCGATGACGTATCGATAAAACACACGTCGTTGTCGATCTTCAGATAGTCAGCCAGTTTGCGCGCGTAACCACCAATGTCCTTGCACACCAATAAGATTTTCATGGGATTCCATATCGTGAATTCGGGCGACGGGTCGATGTTCCTCGGCCCAGCCTAGGGCGCCGCCGGTAGCAGGAAGCGGGCAATCACCGGCAAGTGATCGGAGATGCGCAAGGTATCGTCCTGGCGCACTCTCGCTTCGACCCGCTTGATCTTCGGGCTGTAGAACAGGTAGTCGACCGTGCGATCCGGGCCATTCAGACCGGGGTCGTTGGGGTAGTGGGTCAGCCACTGCGCACGGTTGATGCCGCTGGCTTCGTTGTTGGTCGGGATCATCGGGTATTTGTCCCACAGCAGATGCAGTTCGCTGTCGGCGGAGTAGGGCGTGCGTTGTTCGGCAGGCAGGCGACGATACTGGCCGAGCGGCAACAGGTTGAAGTCGCCACCGATCAACCACGGCAGGCCCTGACTCTCGTATTTGTCGAGCACCTTGGCCACCGCTGTCACTTGCGCCTGCAAGGTGTCGTCCGGTTGGCTGGCACGCTCCAGATGGGTGTTGAACACGGTCAGTTGCCCACCGTCACTCAGGGGCAGCTTGGTGGCGAGCAGGGCGTCTTTCGGCTGGAATTGGCGGCTGATGAAATTGGCAGAGGCCACCGGTAATTGCAGGCGCTCGGCGTGCTCGATGCGGTAGCGGCTCAGAGTCGCCAGTTGTCGGCCGACGCTACCGAAAATATGCGGATCGGGGACGAATTCGGCTTTCCAGTCAAACGCGCTGGCGCTGCACGGATACAGGTCGGCGAGGCGTTCTTGCAAAAGCTTGAGCTGATTCTGATAGTCGCTGGACTTGGCGCCGTCATCCAGTTCCTGCAGCAGCACCACATCGGGCTGCTCGTCGCGGATCACCCGCGCTACTTCATCGAGGCTGAAGGCCATGTCTTCCAGGGTCGGTGCATCATCGTTGCCCTGGGCCAGATCATTCCAGAACACGTAACGTTTGCCGGCCAGGTACTGCACGTTCCAGGTCATGACTTTCAGCGCCTGGCCTGGCACTAGCGTCGGTGGCGTCCCCGTGCAACCGACCGGCAGGGTTTCGCGGGCGTCGGGGCGCCAGGTCAGGCTGAACATCAGCCCGCCGATCAGGGCGATGGCGAGCACGACAAGCAGCAGGGTGTAGCGCAGTAGACGGGTCATGGCTCGGCTTATAGCGTTACAGAAAGTGGCCCCGAGCATACCTGACGGCTGTCTCGAAGCCCAAACGCAGTCCTGTCAGATCGCTCTGTCACGTTTGTCAGGCAATTCGCTGATCAGCATGAACAGGCGGAACAACACCACACTGGTGAACAGTTGCAGGAAGCTGTGAGCGCTGTCGATCAGAATGGCGATCACAGGATTCTGCGGCTCGGGGTACACCGCCAGTGTCGCGCCTTTGAGCAACCAAAGCGGTGTCATCACGCAGAGAATGCACAGCAGGATCCGCCAGAAATGGCCACGGGTCAGGCGCAGGCTTTCCTTCATCGCCTGCAAAGGCCCCATGCCGCGCAGCACTAGCAGGTACTCGCCGAACGCGAGCATCACCATCAACATCAGGCCCGGGAGGAAGTACAGCGACAGACCCAGCAAAATCAACAAAGTGTTCAGCGCCGTGAGTAATGCGAAGCGCGGCCACAGAGTGGCGGCCATCGCCAGCAGATCGCGGTTGCGCGGTGCCTCGCCACGGCTGCGTGCATCGAGGAACAGGATCAGCGCAGCGGTGTACAGCGGATACACCAGCAGACCAACGACGATGCTGATCGCCGAGATGTTTTCCGGCCCGCTGGCGTGATCGACCACTTGTTGCAGAAACGCTTCGAAAATCACCAGCGGCAGGCACAACCGCACGATGCTGCCCAAATGGCGTTTGAAAAAATACAGAGAGTCGCGCAGCACTTCGAGGGCATTCATCAGTCGGTATCGCAGGTCGAAAACAGTGGCTCACTTTAACCGATGATGGCTGGCGCGACACAAACGTAAACATTCGGTAAAGGTCATTGAAACGTTTTGTCACCGTCTCCATTACAGGAGAGCACCTCGGCCAACGTGGACGAGGGCAATGTTATCCCCGGCAATCTACGAGGTCGCCATGAACAGCGAAGAGCAAACCCTGATCGATGGACTGTTTTCCCGGCTGCAACAGGCCGAAACGGAGGCAGCCCCGCGCGACGCCCAGGCTGAAACGCGGATCAAGGAACACCTGACCCGCCAGCCGGCGGCAGGTTATTTCATGACCCAGGCGATTCTGGTGCAAGAGGCTGCGCTCAAGAGCCTCGATGAGCAGAACAAGCAACTGACGCAACAAGTCCAGCAGTTGCAGGCCGAGTTGCAAGCGGCCAAGGCGCAGAGTGCCGCCCCGGCGCCGAGCGGCGGCGGTGGTTTCCTTTCGAGCATTTTTGGTGGCAGCCCGCGTCCGGCGCCGACCCAGAGCGCCCCAGCCTCGACTGGCGGCTGGCGCGAACCGGCACCGCAGCAGAATTACGCGGCCCCGGCGCCACAACAGAACTTCGGCGCGCCACCACCTAACTACGCACAGCAAGCCGCTCCGGCGGCCGGCAGCAGCTTCCTCGGCGGCGCTTTGAAAACGGCGGCCGGTGTGGCCGGTGGCGTGATGCTGGCGCAGGGCATCAGCAGCCTGTTCCATCACAATCAGCAGCCGGAAGAAATCGTTGAAGTGATCAAGGAAGAGCCGGCGCAGGTCGCCGACCAGAGCAGCAGCGGCTGGGGCGATGATCAGCGTGTGGCGGACAATGGCTTCTCTGGCAATGACCAGGGCGGCTTCACCGACACCGACACCGACTACGGCAACGACAACTCCTCGTTCTTCGATGACGACGATTCCTTCGTCTGACTCACCATTCGTCCGGAGCCCCTTGGGGCTTCGGGCCGATTATTCGCGGAACCCTCCTGATGGCTGGCATACTGAGCGCCTTTTTCGGGCCTGGCGCCTGATCCCGCTTCGAGCGCTTGCGCGCCCACAGGAACTCCGGTGAAAAAAATCGCAGTGTTCGCCGACGTGCAGAACCTCTACTACACCGTGCGTCAGGCCTATGGTTGTCACTTCAACTACGCCGCATTGTGGGCCGACATCAGCAAGGACGGGCAGATCGTCGAGGCCTACGCCTACGCGATCGACCGTGGCGACAGCAAACAGCAGCAGTTCCAGCAGATCCTGCGCAACCTCGGTTTCACCGTGAAACTCAAACCTTACATCCAGCGCAGCGACGGCTCGGCCAAGGGCGACTGGGACGTGGGCATCACCCTCGACATCATGGACGCCGCCGACCACGTCGACGAAATCGTCCTGGCTTCCGGTGACGGCGATTTCGACATGCTGCTTGAGCGCATCATCAGCAAACACGGCGTGCAAGCGGTCGCCTATGGCGTGCCCGGCCTGACCGCCAACTCGCTGATCCGCGCCGCAAGCCGTTACGTGCCGATCGAAGGCGCGCTGCTGTTAAAAAATTAAGCTGAAGAATTGATTTGAACGGAGTTGAACCCGGTTTGGAACGCATTGCAGTCATCGACTTTGAAACCACCGGCCTCTCGCCGAACAGCAGCTGCCGCGCCACGGAAATCGCCGTGGTCATGCTGGAAAACGGCCGCATCGTCGAGCGTTACCAGAGTCTGATGAACGCCGGCGTACGCGTCCCGGCGTTCATCGAACAACTGACCGGCATCAGCAACGCCATGCTGCGCACCGCGCCATCGGCAGAGCAGGTGATGAACGAGGTCAACGAGTTTGTCGGCTGCACGCCGCTGGTGGCGCACAACGCATCGTTCGACCAGAAGTTCTGGGACTTTGAGTTGGGGCGGATCAAGCGTACGCGGTTGCAGAACTTTGCCTGCTCGCTGTTGCTGGCGCGGCGCTTGATGCCGGCGGCGCCGAATCACAAGCTCGGTACGCTGACCACGTTCGCGCGTTTGCCGCATACCGGCCAAGCGCACAGGGCGATGGCCGATGCCGAGATGGCGGCGAATCTCATGGCGCATCTGGCCGATGAGTTGCGGCACAAGCACGGCGTCAGCGAGCTATCGCATGACCTGCTGTGCAAGTTGCAGAAAGTCCCGGCCGCGAAAGTCAGCGAACACCTGCAGCGCTATCGCTGATCCCACAGACTGATCGTTCCCACGCTCTGCGTGGGAATGCCTCAACGGACGCTCCGCGTTCGGCTTTGAACGGGACGCGGAGCGTCCCTGGCTGCATTACCACGCAGAGCGTGGGAACGATCATTCGGGGGGAGCCGAACTATTTGCCGTTGCCTTCGATCTGGCATAACGGCACACGCTTTTCGATCGCGCTCGACAGCACAATCGAGGTCTTGCTGAAACCAAACTTCGCCACCCGATTGATCAGCTCCTCCAGCTCCGTCATCGAACTCACCGCAGCCTTCATCATCACGCACGGATCACCCGTCACTCGAAAGCACTCGGTCAGTTGCGGGATTTTTACCAGTTCGTCGTAGACCTTCTGACTGCCGTTCTGGTGTAGGCGCAATTCGATCATGCATTGGATGGGCAGACCGATTTTCGACAGGTCGATTTTCGCCTCATACCCGGTAATCACCCCGGCTGCCTCAAGCTTGGCCACGCGCTCGGCGACGGCGGGGGCGGAGAGGTTCACTTTGCGTGCGAGGTCGGCGTAGGACGCACGACCGTTTTCGAGTAGGGCGCTGAGCAGCATGCGGTCGTATTTATCCAAGGCCGTACTCCTGAAAATGCCAGACTTTCGAAATCGCGGTATATCCCGTCGATCTTCGTGATTTCAAAAGTGTACTGCCCTGATAAACAGGTTTTGTAACTTATTTTTGCTCTCTGGCCTTTCTAGAATAAGCAGTCCCCGAATCTGACTGTCGAGCTGCCCATGTCTGCCGTGCGCCGTTTTTCCTTGCCGCTGATCGCCGCGTTTTTTGCGCTATATGTGATTTGGGGGTCGACCTATCTGGTGATCCGCATTGGCGTCGAGTACTGGCCGCCACTGATGCTCGGCGGTGTGCGCTTCGTGATTGCCGGTTCGTTGATGTACGCCTTTCTGCGCTGGCGCGGGGCTCCGGCGCCGACCTGGGCGCAGTGGAAAGCGGCGGGGATCATCGGGATTTTGCTGCTCAGCTTCGGTAATGGCGCGGTGAGCGTGGCCGAGCACACGGGCGTGGCTTCCGGTGTTGCAGCATTGGCGGTGGCGACGGTGCCGTTGTTCACGTTGCTCTGTGGATATTTCTGGGGCGCGCGCAATACCCGTCTGGAATGGGCCGGGGTGGCGCTGGGCATTATCGGCATCGCCATGCTCAACATGGGCTCCAACCTGCAATCCAGCCCGATGGGCGCAGCGCTGCTGATTTTCGCGGCGGCGACCTGGGCGTTCGGTTCGGTGTGGAGTAGGCACTTGCCGTTGCCGCAGGGCGCGATGGCCAGCGCGGTGGAGATGCTGGTCGGCGGTGTGGTGTTGCTGATCGGCAGCGCTGTCAGTGGCGAGCATCTGCAAGCGATGCCTCCGGTTGAAGGTTGGCTGGCGCTGGCGTACCTGATCTTCTTCGGCTCGATCATCGCCTTCAACTCTTATATGTACCTGCTCAAGCACGTGCGTCCGGCGGCGGCGACCAGTTATGCCTACGTCAACCCGGCGGTCGCGGTGTTGCTGGGGATTGTGTTCGTCGGCGAGACCATCGGGATCGAGGAAGCGCTGGCGATGCTGGTGATCATCAGCGCCGTGGTGTTGATTGGTTTGCCGCAGTGGCGTCGTCCGGCACAGCCGCCAGTCGTGGCGCCGACAGTCGTTCCCGCAGAACAACGTACGAATTAGGGTAAACTGCGCGGCATTGCATGCCCGCGTCATTTTTTCCTACGGTACTTCCATGACTTTCGCCACCCTTGGCCTGATCGAACCCTTGCTGCGCTCCCTCGAGAAGCTCGGCTACCAGACCCCGACGCCGGTTCAGGCGCAAGCCATTCCGGCCGTGCTGGCGGGTCGTGACCTGATGGCAGCGGCTCAGACCGGCACTGGCAAAACCGCCGGTTTCGCCTTGCCACTGCTGCAGTTGCTGAGCATGGAAGGGCCGAAAGTCGCTGCCAACTCGGCGCGTTCGCTGATTCTGGTGCCGACCCGCGAGCTGGCCGAGCAGGTTCATGAGTCTGTGCGCCAGTACGCCGAAAACCTGCCGCTGCGCACTTATGCGGTTTACGGTGGCGTCAGCATCAACCCGCAAATGATGAAGCTGCGCGGCGGCGTCGATGTGCTGGTCGCCACGCCCGGTCGCCTGATCGACCTGTTCCGCCAGAACGCGCTGAAACTCGATCAGCTGCAAACCCTGGTGCTGGATGAAGCCGATCGTATGCTCGACCTGGGCTTCTCCGAAGAACTGGCGAACATTTACCGCATGCTGCCGAAAAAGCGCCAGA
The DNA here is from genome assembly GCF_031882575.1 of Pseudomonas sp. VD-NE ins. Lineage (NCBI taxonomy): Bacteria > Pseudomonadati > Pseudomonadota > Gammaproteobacteria > Pseudomonadales > Pseudomonadaceae > Pseudomonas > Pseudomonas sp. VD-NE ins. The sequence continues at coordinate 5,764,076 of NZ_CP134772.1, read as the reverse complement.
CCCTGCTGTTCTCCGCGACCTTTTCCGATGACATCCGCCTGCTCGCCGGGCAGATGCTCAACGATCCGCTGAGCATCGAAGTCAGCCCGCGCAACGTCGCCGCCAATACGGTCAAGCAGTGGATCGTCACGGTAGACAAGAAGCGCAAGGCCGAACTGTTCGTGCACCTGATGCGCAAGAACAAGTGGAAGCAGGTGCTGGTGTTCGCCAAGACGCGCAATGGTGTCGATGCACTGGTGGAAAAGCTTCAGGGCCTGGGTGTGAATGCCGACGGTATCCACGGTGACAAACCTCAGGCGACCCGTCAGCGTGCGCTGGATCGTTTCAAGCTCAGTGAAGTGCAGATTCTGGTCGCGACTGACGTTGCGGCGCGGGGCCTGGATATCGAAGATCTGCCGTTGGTGATCAACTTCGATCTGCCGATCGTGGCTGAAGACTACATTCACCGTATCGGCCGCACGGGCCGTGCTGGCGCGACGGGCGAGGCGATCTCGCTGGTCTGTGCGGATGAAGTGAACATGTTGTCGGCGATTGAAATGCTGACGCGCCAGACCTTGAAACGTCAAAACGAACCGGATTTCGAACCTGAGCACCGCGTGCCGGACACCGATGCCAGCGGTCAGGTGATCAAGAAGCCGAAGAAACCCAAGAAGCCGAAAGCTTCGGGTGGTGGCGGCAAGCGCAATCTGGGCAAGTGGGTTGATAGTGGCGAGACTCAGGCGCCGGAGCCTTCGATCAAGCCTGTGCGTAAAGTGCCGGTGTTTAACACTGGGCCGCGTAAGCGTAAGCCTTAAAGTCAAAAGCCCCTCATCGGAACGCCGCCCGCCTAGCCCTCTCCCAGGGGGAGAGGGGACTGATTGGGGGATGCTCCCGAAGTACGCCGACCTGATTCTTCTGTTGTGAATCCATAATCGACAGAGCTTCGCCAGACACCTCAGTCGGCCCCCTCTCCCGAGGGAGAGGGGGCTGATTGGGGGTATTCGGGAATTACGCCGACCTGATCCTACCGCTGTGAATCCACAATCGACAGGGCCTTCGCCAGACACTTCGGTTGGCTGGCCGAATCCATAATCGACTCGGTGTTTCAGGTCGATGGATGACATCAGACACCTCGGTCGGCCCCCTCTCCCTCTGGGAGAGGGCTGGGGTGAGGGTTCAGGCAGACGCCTCGGACTTGAGCCACTGCACAATACCCAACCCCGCCGCCCGCCCACTGGCAAAACACCCCGTCAGCAAATAGCCGCCCGTCGGCGCTTCCCAATCGAGCATCTCGCCTGCACAAAACACCCCCGGCAACGCCTTGAGCATCAAACGCTCATCCATCGTCTCGAACGTCACGCCACCAGCACTGCTGATCGCCTCGTCCAATGGACGGGTTTTTACCAACGTCAGCGGTAGCGCCTTGATCGCCCGCGACAACAGCGCCGGATCGGCGAAGGTTGCCGCATCAGTCAACTCACGCAACAACGCCGCTTTCACCCCATCAATCCCCACCTGACTGTGCAGATGCTTGGCCATCGAACGCGAGCCACGTGGTTTGCTCAACGCCGTCTGCAATTTATCCACAGGTCGGCCGGGCAGCAGATCGATGTGAATAACCGCCGCGCCATGTTGATTGATTGCCTCACGAATCGGCGCCGACAGCGCATAAATCAGACTGCCCTCAATCCCGGCCGCGGTAATCACGCATTCGCCCAAGCGTGGAACGTCGTCGTTCAAACCGATGGCGATGTTTTTCAGCGGCGCGCCGGCGAATTTGCTCACCATCAAATCGCTCCAGGCCTGGACCTCGAAGCCGCAATTACTTGGCTGTAACGGCGCCAGTCCTACGCCGCGTTGTTCCAGCGGCAGCATCCACGCACCGTCGGAACCGAGGCGCGACCAACTGCCGCCGCCAAGGGCGAGCAGGGTGGCATCGGGCTTGACGGTGATTTCACCTTCGGGGCTGTCGATGCGCAGCGCGCCGTGTTCATCCCAGCCGAGCCAGCGGTGGCGGGTGTGGATAACTACGCCGCTGTCACGCAGGCGCTTGAGCCAGGCGCGCAACAGTGGCGCGGCTTTCATGTCCGTAGGAAAAACCCGGCCGGAGCTGCCGACAAAGGTTTCGATGCCCAGATCGTGAATCCATGTGCACAGCGCATCGGCATCGAAACCGCGCAGCAGCGGGGCGATTTGCGGAGCTCGCTCGGCGTAACGCGAGAGGAACGCCGGGTAGGCTTCGGAGTGGGTGATGTTCATCCCGCCGACGCCGGCCAGCAGGAACTTGCGGCCCACCGAGGGCATGCCGTCGTAGAGATCGACGCGGATTCCGGCCTGGCTCAGCACTTCGGCAGCCATCAGGCCGGCGGGGCCACCGCCGATGATGGCGACGTGAGCGGGGGAGGAGGCGGAGTTCTGGATCATGGCATGCGCTGCGGTATGGCGGGATAAGGCGCGCATTCTAACAGCGCAGATCAATGTGGGAGCGAGCCTGCTCGCGAAAGCGGTGGGTCAGTCAGTGAAATGTTGAGTGTACCGCCGCCTTCGCGAGCAGGCTCGCTCCCACAAGGGTATTTTCGTTTGATTCAGTACTTGGTTAAAAAATAGTCAGTGCGCTGCAGGCCAAGAAAGGTATGGCCTGCAGTCCCTTTCACTCAGGTTATCCACAGGCCGTTCCACAGCGATTGTGGGTAACGCAGCACAGCTCAATGACAACCGTGTGACTGCCAGACCCGTTGCGCACTGTGATGGAGGATGCCGTGGCGGCGGGCGAGGGCGTGGCGATCCTTGCTGTAGCCGCCGCCAATTACGCCCATCACCGGGATATCGCGGCCCAGGCAATGGCGCATCACGCTTTCATCGCGGGCGGCGACGCCTTCGTCCGTCAGTTGCAGATAACCGAGGGCATCGTCCTTGTGTACATCGACGCCGGCGTCATACAGCACCAGATCCGGTTGATACAGCGGCAGCAGGTAATTGAGTGTGTCATCGACCACTTTCAAATAATCGGCATCGCCCATGCCTTTGGGCAGTGGAATATCCCAGTCACTTTCCGCTTTGCGTGCAGGAAAGTTCTTCTCGCAGTGCAGGGAAACGGTAATCGCCTCCGGCGTGTCATGCAGGATTCGCGCGGTGCCGTCGCCCTGATGCACGTCGCAGTCGAAGATCAGCACGCGATTCACCCGGCCGCTTTGCAGCAGGTAATGGCTGATGATCGCCAGATCATTGAAGATGCAGAAGCCTGCCGGGTAATCGTAATGCGCGTGATGAGTGCCGCCGGCCAAGTGGCAGGCCAGTCCATGCTCCAGGGCTTTTTCCGCCGCCAGAATCGAACCGCCGACCGCGCGCACCGTACGCCGTGCCAACGCTTCGTTCCACGGCAGGCCGAGGCGCCGCTGGTCTTCGCGGGACAACTCGCCGCTCATGTAGCGTTCGATATACGCACGGTCATGGGCGAGGGCGAGGATGTCGTTGGGGCAGATCTCCGGGCGCAGCAGGTCGGCATCGCGGGTCAGACCGCTGTCGACCAGGTGATCGCGCAGCAAACGAAACTTGTCCATCGGGAAGCGGTGATCCGCCGGAAACTCGGGGCTGTAGTCTTCGTGGTAGATCAGCGGCAGTGGCATGGCGGTTTCATGTAGGAACGTAGGAAAGAGTGAAGGATCCTACCAGCGATGTAGACTTGCGGCATGGAAACGGAGGGGCACGATGGAGCCGATACTGGAACTTGAAAGCGCGCGCTTGCTGATGCGTCAGTGGCAGGACGAGGATTTGCCGGCATTTGCCGCGATGTGCGCCGATCCTCAAGTGATGCGTTATTTTCCGGCCCCGTTGAGCCGACTGGAAAGCGCTTCGATGATCGGCCGCGTGCGCGGGCATTTTGCCGAGCACGGTTTTGGCTTGTGGGCACTGGAGCGCAAGGACAGCGGCGAATTCATTGGTTTCACCGGGCTCGGCGTGGTCGGCTTCGATGCACCGTTCACGCCTGCGGTGGAAATCGGTTGGCGCCTGGCCAAGGAACATTGGGGCCTGGGTTACGCCAGTGAAGCGGCATGGACCGCTCTACGCTGCGGCTTTGATCGCTTGGCCTTGAAGGAAATCGTCTCCTTCACCGCGCAATCCAATTTGCCCTCAGAGAAAGTCATGCAGGCGATTGGCATGCATCACGCCCCGGAAGATGATTTCGATCACCCGAAACTGGCCGTCGATCATCCGCTGTGCAGGCACCTGCTCTACCGCATCACCCGGGAACAATGGCTGCAAACCTTGCATGGATAAGCCGACACGGACGTTTACAATGGCCGCCATATCATTGGCCCGCGCCAGAATCTGAATCGGCCGCCGCAGCCAAGACTGCGCGGCATAGTGCTTTGTGTGAGGAGAGTCTGAATGAGCCAAGTGTTGGAAGATCTGGTCGACCTGCTGACCCTGGAACCGATCGAAGAAAACCTGTTCCGTGGCCGCAGCCAGGATCTGGGTTTCCGTCAGTTGTTCGGTGGCCAGGTGCTCGGTCAGTCGCTGTCGGCGGCCAGTCAGACGGTTGAAGAAACACGTCATGTGCATTCGATGCACGGTTATTTCCTGCGTCCGGGCGATGCCAAGTTGCCGGTGGTTTATTCGGTTGATCGCGTGCGCGATGGTGGCAGCTTCAGCACTCGCCGCGTCACGGCGATCCAGAAGGGCCATCCGATCTTCACCTGCAGCGCTTCGTTCCAGTACGACGAGGCTGGCTTCGAGCACCAAAGCCAGATGCCGGTAGTGGTCGGCCCGGAAAACCTGCCGTCGGAGCTGGAGCTGTTTCAGCAACGCGCGCAACTGATCCCCGAGCACATGCGTGAAAAGCTGCTGTGCCCGAAGCCGATCGAAGTGCGCCCGGTCACTGAAAAAGACCCGTACAACCCGCAACCGGCCGATCCGATCAAATATGTTTGGTTTCGTGCTGACGGCGCGCTGGCCGATATTCCTGCGCTGCACAAATACTTGCTGGCCTACGCTTCGGACTTCGGTCTGCTGACCACCTCGATGCTGCCCCACGGCAAGTCGGTGTGGCAGAAAGACATGCAGGTCGCCAGCCTTGATCACGCATTGTGGTTCCACAACGATCTGCGCGCCGATGACTGGTTGCTCTACGCGATGGACAGCCCGTGGGCCGGCAATTCCCGTGGATTCTCCCGTGGCAGCGTGTACAACCGCGCCGGGCAACTGGTCGCTTCGGTGACGCAGGAAGGCCTGATCCGCCATCGCAAGGACTGGGCATGAGTCTGAAAGAGGTCAAGCACTGGGTGTTCGATATGGACGGCACGTTGACCGTCGCCGTGCATGATTTTGCGGCGATTCGCGTGGCGCTGGCGATTCCGCCGGAGGACGACATCCTCACTCATCTCGCTGCATTGCCGGCGGATGAGGCGGCGGCGAAACATGCCTGGTTGCTGGAGCACGAGCGCGATCTGGCGTTGGGCTCGACCCCGGCCGCCGGGGCGGTGGAGCTGGTGCGAGACCTGCATGCGCGCGGTTATCGCCTCGGCATTCTGACCCGCAACGCGCGGGAACTGGCGCACGTGACGCTGGAAGCGATTGGTTTGGCCGACTGTTTCGCGGTGGACGATGTACTGGGCCGCGACGAAGCGCCGCCGAAGCCGCATCCGGGTGGCTTGCTGAAACTGGCAGATGCCTGGGACGTGCCGGCCAGCGAGATGGTGATGGTCGGTGATTACCGCTTTGATCTGGATTGCGGGAGAGCGGCGGGGGCGCAGACGGTGTTGGTGAATCTGCCGGAAAACCCTTGGCCGGAGTTGACCGATTGGCATGCAAAGGATTGTGTCGAGTTGCGGCGGATGCTGCTGGCCTGAGATTTTTGCTGTCTGGAAAGACGCCTTCGCGAGCAGGCTCGCTCCCACATTAGATCTTCAGTGCACAGAGATTTTGTGCAATGCATCAATCCAATGTGGGAGCGAGCCTGCTCGCGAAGAGGCCAGATCATCCACCGCACAACTTACTGTTCAAACAACGCCTTCTGCCCCTCCGGCGAGGTCAGCATGCCATCGCCGTTATGCCCGACCCCGGGCACTTCCACCAGCCGCTGATTGACGCCCTCGGGATGGCGGCGCAGCAAATAACCGAAGTAAAACTTGCCACGCTCCAGGCGATACGCACCCTGCGCTTCGGCTTCACAACCCTTGTCCAGGGCTGGATGCTTGGGATCGACGTCCTGCTGTCCAAGCAGATAAATCACCTCGCGTTTGACGTAACTGCTCTCAAGCTGCAACGGCGTTTGCCCACCGGCATACACCGGCATGTCCGACAAACCGTACTTCCAGCGATTGAAGCCTACGCACTTGGCGTGATCGAACGCCACCGGCCGTTGCTCATTGAAATACGCATAGGAAGACGGATTGGCCACCACATAGCGCAGGCGAATGCCGTTGGCCTTCAACGCTGGCTGATCCTTGGCCAGCAGGGCATAACGCTGCACCACCTGGCCGCCGCCAGAGTGGCCGAAGATCACAATCTGCTTCACGTCGGGAAACTGTTTGCGATCGCTGATCCGCGCGACGATCTCATCGAGCGCGGCGTAGGAACTCAATGGGTTCGGCCCTGTGGATAATCCGCCGCCCATCCAGTCATTGCCCTGCCAGCGCAGCAAGGTCGGCGGCAACGAATACAGGGCCACGTCGCTTTCATTGAGAAACTGCGGGGCAATCACCAGCGTATGAGCGGTTTGTCCCGCCAGCTCCGCCGCACTTTCGGCGCTTTTGCGATAGGTCTCGGCGTTGCGTAGTCGGCCATGAATGACGATCAGCACGCGCTCGATTTTCTCCGGCGCAGGACCAATGCCCACAGCCATTTCCCCGGCCTTGAGTTGCAAACGACCGGGGCTGATCGCATCGACACCGGCGGCTTGCGCAGTGCTGCCAACAATCAGTAACGCCAAAAGCCATTTATGCATTTACAGGTTTTTCGCCGCGAAGGTGTCGCACTGGCCGACCTGGCCCTGCGCGAATCCGGTTTTGAACCAGCGCACCCTTTGCGCCGACGTACCGTGGGTAAACGAGTCCGGCACCACACGGCCCTGACCCTGTTGTTGCAGGCGATCATCACCGATGGCGTTTGCCGCGTTCAAGGCCTCTTCGATATCGCCCGGTTCCAGCCAGTTCAAACGCTTCTGCGCACTGTAGGCCCAGACGCCGGCGAGGCAGTCGGCCTGCAATTCCTGACGCACCAGCAAACCGCCATCACCTTCCATCTGCCGACCTTGCTGACGGGCTGTCTGAATTTTCGCCGAGACGCCGAGAAGCGTCTGTACATGGTGTCCGACTTCATGCGCTATCACGTAGGCCTGGGCAAAGTCGCCCGCCGCTTTGAAGCGTTGCGACATTTCCTGGAAGAACGCCATGTCCAGATAGACCTTCTGGTCGGCGGGGCAGTAGAACGGGCCGGTGGCCGAGGTGGCCAGACCGCAGGCGGAATTGACCCGGTTGCTGAACAGCACCAGAGTCGGGTCTTTATATTGGCGCCCGGCCTGTTGGAAAATCGCGCCCCAGGTGTCTTCGGTATCGCCGAGGATCGAGCGGACGAATTCGGCCTGTTCATCGTTGGCCGGCGGTGCCTGACGGGTTTGCGAGGTCGGCGCCGATTGTTGGGTGGATTGCCCGGCGAGCTGACCGAGGATCTGCATTGGGTCCTGGCCGGTGATCCAGCCGATACCGACGATCAGCAGAATTGCTCCAAGGCTCAGGCCTTTGCCGCCGCCGAAACGCATACCGCCACCGCCGCCGGCATCATCACCACGGGCATCGACGACGTTGTCACTGCGTCGGCCTTTTTTCCATAGCATGTGGGAATCCTCTGTGTGTATCGGGTGGTGATGAGTGTTGCTGTTGTGTGAGTGTGGCGCCAGTCCGGTCGTCCGTCTATTGGCCACATGCAAACAGGCCCGGCCTCGTGCTGACGAGGTCGGGCCTGTTATTGACGGTCTGGCGCGCGGCAAATTCAATCCCGCGCAGGATTTCTATCGCCGGATCATTAATCAGCGATCAAACGCATCCCACTCGGGGGCGAAATCCGGGCTGACTTGACGCTCGCGCTTCGATAGCGCGGCAATCAATGCGCGGTCTTCATCGTCGAGTTCGACCTGCAGCGATGCGAGGTTGGCCAGTTGATTGGCGCGGCTGCTGGCCTTGGGAATGGCCGCAACATTCGGCTGATCGAGCAACCATTTCAACGCTACCTGGGTCGGCAACACACCGTGTTTGTTGGCTATCTGTTGGATCTGCGAGATGTCCGAGACCTTATTGCGCGCCAGGGGGGTGTAGGCCGTCAGTGCCATGTCGTGTTGACGGGCGTAGTCGAGCAGGGCGTTCTGGCCGAGAAGGACGTGGTACTCGACCTGAATCGCTGACAGACCGATGCCGTATTCCTCGACGACTTTGCGCAGCAGTGGCAGCGGGAAATTCGCCACGCCGATGTTGCGCGCCAGGCCTTGCTCCTTGAAGGAGGCCAGCGTGGCGAGGGTGCGTGGCAGGTCCCAGTCGGTGGTCGGCCAATGAATCATGAACAGGTCGACGTAGTCACTGCGCAAGGCAGTGAGGCTGCGGTCCATGGAATGGCGCATCGCGTCGGGTTGCAACTGATCCCACCAGACCTTGCTGGTGACATGAATCTGCTCGCGCGGTGTCGGCGTATTCGCCAGTGCTTGTCCGACGGCGTCTTCATTGTTGTAGGCCGCTGCCGTGTCGATGTGTCGATAACCCAGTTCCAGCGCTTGCTCCACGGCGCGGGTGCATTCGTCGCCAAGCATCGGCCAGGTGCCGAGGCCGAGTTTCGGCATGTTCAAACCTTGGGCGTTAACGATGTGCTGCATGGTCGATCTCCTGTTCGAAAGCAGTCATGCCGGCTATGTGCCGGGCGGCGATGTAACCGAAAGTCAGCGCCGGGCCGAGGTTGATCCCGCCCGCCGGGTAGTGGCCGCCCATGATGCTGGCCATGTCGCCACCCGCTGCGTAGAGGCCGACGATGGGCTGTTCGCGGGCATCCAGCACTTGCGCGTGGGGATTGACCTTGAGTCCGGCGAAGGTGCCGAAGCAGCCCGGCTGGACTTTCACGGCATAGAGCGGGCCGGTGTCTATTGGGGCAACGCAGGGGTTGGGAAGGTTCGCCGGATCACCCTGTTTGCGGTTGTAGGGTGTTGCGCCGCGACCGAACAACGGGTCTTCGCCGTGACAGGCATGGCGGTTGTAGTTATCCACAGTCTGGCGCAAGCCGCTCGGGTCGATGCCGCAGGCAAGGGCCAATTCTTCAACGGTGTTACCGGTTTTCAGATAGCCGCTACGGATAAATTCTGACACTGGCAGCGGAAACGGCCGCGATATGCCCAGGCCATAACGCCGTTGAAAGGCGTGGGTGCAGATCAGCCACGAGGCGACTTCTTCACCTTCCGGCGCAGCAGCGACCATGGCGCTGACGTAGTCGTAATAACCGTTGGCTTCGTTGACGAAACGTTGGCCGTTACTCAGCACGCCGATGATCCCGGGTTTGCCGCGCTCGATGATGTGTGGGAAATGACCGGTGCTGCCGTCGGCATGTGGCACTTGCGATACCGGTGCCCACGCCACGGGCGAAGCCACATCGGTATTGACCCGTGCACCGACGCTTTCGCCCAGGCGCAGGCCATCGCCGTTGACGGCCAGCGGTGGCAGCGCCCAATGCTCGTGACCGGTCGGCGTGCGCGGGAACAGGGCTTTGCGTCGCTCGATGTCATTGGCAAAACCACCGGCGGCGAGTACTACGGCTTTGCGTGCATGAATGCGGATCGGGCCTTTGCCTGTGTTGACCACAGCCCCCGAGACGCGCGAGCCATCACGCAGCAATTCCGTCACAGGCGCCGACTCCCAGAGCAGAACGCCAAGGTCTTCGGCGGACTTCGCCAGCCTTGCCACCAGCGCCACGCCGTTGACCAGTTGCATCGCCCGGCCATGCACTACGAGGTCGAACAGGTGCCGAGTGAAGCGCCGAGCGACATGCCATGCGGCTTTCAGCGAACGGGTCAGATTGAGGAAGGCCGACAGATCGGCGCCGGCCATGATCGGCATGCCCATGAAGGATGTTTCGCGCATCGTTGTACGAAGGCGCTTGAGCAAGCGTCCGACCTTGCGTCCATCGTAAGGCGCGGCGATGACCGAGCGGCCACCAGTGCCAGCGCCCGGCGTGTCGCCATGAATGTCGGCAATGGCGTTGCCGTCGGCAAATTGCAGGGCGGTGTGCTGCTCGAAAAACGCGACCATGCGCGGCCCGGCTTCAAGAAAGGCATCGATCATCGCCGGGTCAAAGTGCTCGCCCAGTTCATGGCGCAAATAGGTGCGCGGTTGTTCGATGTCTTCGACGATGCCGGCCCGACGGGCCAGCGGATTGCACGGCACCCAAGCCCAACCACCGGACCATGCGGTGGCGCCACCGAATACCGGATCCTTTTCGACGACGATGACTTTCAAGCCATGCCACGCGGCGGTGACGGCGGCCGACAACCCGGCGGCGCCAGAACCGACGACCAATACGTCGCAGTCGATATCAGGGAGTTCGGCAGACATCAAACAACGCTCCAGCGATGAATTGTTTTTGGAATTTGATTCCAGAAAATAACCAGTGATGGCGCAGCGCGACAAGCCTTGACTGAACAAAGCGGGCGGTTATCGAACAACCGGTTCCGGATTTCGCTTTGCCGCTGATGTCTTCTAGAATCGGCAAAATTTCCTTTGGATATCCCCATGGCCGGCAGTCAGATCGAACGGGTTTTCAGTGTGCTGGAAGCCCTTACCAGTGATCCGCGCGGGCTACCGATGCAGACCCTGGCCGAGCAACTGGATATCCCCAAAAGCGCAACGCACCGCTTGCTCGCCGAGTTGATTCGCTTGGGCTATGTGCGGCAGAACGCGGAAACCTTGCGTTATCACCTGTCGACCAAACTGGTCGCGATGGGCTTCCAGTATTTGTCGAGCAGCGGCGCCGATATCGTCCAGCCAGTGCTTGATCGACTGGCGCAGGAAACCGGTGAACTGGTGCGTTTGGGCGTGATCGATGGCGAGCGCCAGACCTGGATTGCCAAGGCACAAGGCGCGCGCACCGGTCTGCGTTATGACCCGGACATGGGCCGCGATGCGCCGCTGTTCTACACCGCCTCCGGGCATGCGTGGCTGGCGTGCATGAGTGACGCCGAGGCGTTGTCGCTGGTCGAGCGGCAGGCGGCGGAGGTGCCGGTGGGTGTCGGGCCGAATGCGCCGCGCTCCAATATTGAATTGCTCGAGCGACTGCGCCTGGCCCGTGAACAGGGCTATGCCTGTGTCGAGGAGAGTTCGGCCGTGGGGACTTCGGCGATTGCGGCGGTGGTGAAGCATCCAACGGATGGTCGGGTGATTGGCGTGCTGAGTATCGCCGGGCCGAGTGCGCGGATGCCGGGGGCGCGGTTGCATGAGCTGGCGCCGCTGTTGCTGACCTTCACCGAGGAATTATCAGCAGCAAGCCTGGCCTCGGAACTGTTTATCTAATCCGCCGAAAATCCCCGATAGGAGCTGCCGAAGGCTGCGATCTTTTGACCTTGTCTTTCAATAGCAAAATCAAAAGATCGCAGCCTTCGGCAGCTCCTACATGGATATTCGGTTGGCGTGAATTTGTGCGGTGTTCGCACGGTTTTGCGGTTGATGGGTGTTTGATTCTGGAACTCGGTTCTAAATTGTTTGCGGAGTGTTATTCCGAGAACAATCACAAGAGGACCGCACCTTGAATTCGCCCCTTCGAATCGCCTTGATCGGCGCCGGCAACATGGGCCAGCAACATTATCGGCATCTGCAAACCCTCAACGAAGCGACGCTGTGCGCAGTGGCTGATCCGGGGCCGCAAGCAGCAGGGCTTGCGGCTGAATGGGGTATCAGGCATTTCGCCGATCACCGTCAGATGCTCGAGCAGATCAGGCCAGACGCAGTCATCGTCGCCAATCCGAATAATCAACACGTCAGCACCGCGCTCGATTGTCTGGCGGCGGGTGTGCCGGTGCTTCTGGAGAAGCCGGTCGGGGTGCACCTAGATGAGGCGCGCGAGCTAGTCTCGGCGGTCAAAAGCAGCGGCGTGCCGGTGCTGGTCGGCCATCATCGGCGCCACAACCCGCTGATCGTACGCGCCCATGAGTTGGTACAGAGCGGAGCGCTCGGGCGTTTGACCACGGTCACCGCGCTGTTTCAGTTGCGCAAACCCGACAGTTATTTCGAGATCCCGTGGCGCCGCGAACCGGGCGCCGGGATGTTGCTGACCAATCTGATTCACGACCTCGATCTGCTGCGTCACCTGTGCGGTGAAGTGCGCTCGGTGCAAGCGATCACTGACAACTCAGTGCGCGGTTTCGCCAACGAAGACAGCGCGGCGGTGTTGCTGCAATTCGAGGGTGGCACATTGGGCACATTGTGCGGTTCCGACGCGGTCGCCGCGCCGTGGAGTTGGGAGCTGGATTCCGGCGAGAACCCGGTATATCCGCGCCAGGCCGATCAGCCGTGCTATCTGCTGGCGGGGACTGCCGGCGCCTTGAGCATTCCGCAACTCAAACGCTGGCATTACGCCGCCGATCAGGTCGACGCCGGTTGGCATGAACCGTTGCTAGTGGTCGAAGAGTCCTACAACGGTGAAGAAGCTTTACGCTTGCAGTTACAGCATTTCGTACGCGTGGCGCGGCGTGAAGTCGAGCCACTGGTCAGCGCGGCCGATGGCGCCCGCACCCTTGCGCTGATTGAAGCCATTCGCGAGGCCGCCGCTACCGGTCGAGCCAGCGCCCCTGCACTGATCGAGGCTTGAACATGAGTGAACGAATCCTCTCATTGGCCAGCCTTACCGTGCTGGAGTTATCGCCACCGCAAATGGTCGAAGTCGCTGCACGTGCTGGTTACAGCCATGTTGGCCTGCGTCTGGAACCGGCAACACCTGAGGAATATCACTTCCCGTTGGTCGCCGATGGTGATTTGCGGCGGCAGACGTTGGCACAGTTGCGGGATACCGGAATTCGCGTGCTCGACGTGGAAATCCTGCGTCTGAAGCCGCAAACCGACGTCGCCGATTTCGAGAAACTTCTTACGGTCGGTGCGGAATTTGGCGCTACCGAATTGCTGGTTGCCGGTAACGATCCTGACGAACAGCGGCTCACCGATAACTTTGCGGCGCTGTGCGATCTGGCCGCGCCTTACGGGTTGCACCCGCATCTGGAGTTCATGCCCTGGACCGATGCGCGCAACCTCGAACAAGCGCTGCGCATTGTCGAGAACGCTGATCGGGAAAACGCTGCGGTGCTGGTTGATGCGTTCCACTTTGATCGTTCGGCGTCACGCTTGGAGGATCTGGCAGAAGTGTCGGTGTCGCGCCTGCGTTATGCACAGTTATGTGATGTCGCGGGGCCGCGACCGTCAGACATGGCCGAGATCTTGCGTCAGGCGCGCAACGAGCGGCGGTTTCCCGGCGAGGGCGATTGCGATCTGCTCGGGTTGTTGAAAGCGCTGCCGACTAATATTCCACTGAGTCTGGAAATTCCCACGGTGAAACTGCTCGAGCAGGGCGTGAGCGGATTAAAGCGAGCGCAGATGGCGATCGACAGAACCCGGGAATTGTTGGCGCGGCTGTAAGCGGTGCTGCGCACCTATCGCGGGCAAGCCCGCTCCCACAGGGGGAGGCGAGGCTGCCTGCGCAGCTTTTGATTTTTTACGGCACCACAAGGAAATCCAATGACCGTCAGCACCCCGCTCTCCGGAGTCAACCAACCTTTCAAGGGGATCTTGCTGATTGTCGTGGCAACCTTCCTGTTCTCCAGTCACGACGCGCTGTCGAAATACCTGTCCGGTTTCTATCCGATCGTGATGGTGGTCTGGGCGCGCTATCTGGTGCACACACTGCTGATGGCGGGGATTTTTCTGCCGCAATCCGGGTTGCGCGTCCTGCGCACCAAGAAGCCGTTATGGCAGTTGACCCGAGCACTTTGCCTACTCGGTACGAGCCTGTTTTTCACCACGGCGCTGCTGTACATCCCGTTGGCGGAAGCCACGGCGGTCAACTTTCTTGCGCCAGTGTTGGTGACCGCATTGTCGGTGCCGCTGCTCAAGGAACGAGTGACGCGCGGGCAATGGATCGCGGTGATCTGCGGCTTTATCGGCGTGCTGATCATCGTCCACCCGGGCGGTGAATTGTTCACCCCGGCGGTGTTGCTGCCGTTCTGCTCGGCGCTGTTTTTCTGTTTCTATCAATTGCTCACGCGCAAGCTCGCCGAAGTGGACAGCCCGACCACCAGCAATTTTTTCGCCGGGTTGTGTAACACGCTGGTGATGAGTGCGCTGGTGCCGTTCTTCTGGCAGGTACCGACGCTGACCCACGCCGGGCTGATGCTGGCGCTGGGCAGTTGCGGGATGACTGCGCATTTGTTTCTGACCCAGGCGTTCCGCCATGCCGCACCCGCACTGCTGGCGCCGTTCGGTTATTGCCAGATTGTGTTTGCGGGGTTGTTGGGCTGGTTGCTGTTCAATCACACGCCGAGCTTGTTGACGATTGTCGGCATTGCGGTGATCTGTTGCAGCGGACTGGCGGCAGCGTGGCAGCAAAGCCGTCGTTGAGGGATACGCAAACCCCTGTTTAGGAGCTGACGAGTGAAACGAGGCTGCGATCTTTTGATCTTCAACATCAAGATCAAAAGATCGCAGCGTGCCGCAGCTCCTACAAGGAAGCCGGGTGTAGGCAGATTACTCGGTGATGGTAGGAATCTTGCGCGGTGCCATGAAGTACATCCACGTCAGCGCAATGAAGTACATCGCCGGGATCAAGGTGAACAACACGGTGTAGTTGTTGTTGGTGACGGTGAGGATGTGGCCGACGATCTGGGTCATGAACATCCCGCCAATCGCCGCACACATGCCGCCGAAACCGAACACCGTGCTCATCATGTGCTTGGGCGTGTAGTCCATCACCAGGCTCCAGATGTTCGCCGTCCAGGCCTGGTGCGCACCGATCGCCAGAGAAATCGCAGCCACCGCCACCCACAGATTGGCAGAGCCAGCCGCCATGACCACGCCGATGATGCAGCAGGCAAACAGGAACATCGACAGTAGCCGCGCCTTGATCGAGTTCATCCCGCGACCGATCAGGAACGAAGACAAGATGCCCCCGCCGACGCTACCGAAGTCAGCCGTGACGTAGATGATGATCAGCGGAATGCCCATCTGGGTGACGTTGATGCCCAGGTTGTATTGCTGATTGAGAAACGGCGGCAGCCAGTACAGGTAGAACCAGAACACCGGCGCGGTCAGCGAGTAGGCGAGGGCGAAGGCCCAAGTGCCACGCATACGGAGGATTTTCGAGAAGGGCACACGAGCCTGTTCCGGTTCGACTTCTTTCTGGATGTAGTCCAGCTCGGACTGCTTAACGCTCGGATGGTCTTCCGGGTTGAAGTACTTCAAGCCCCAGAACAACAGCCAGATCCCGCCGAGTGCCGACATGCACAGGAACGCCGCTTGCCAGCCCCATACGTGCAGGACCAGGGGCAGCAGCATTGGCGTGAACATCGCGCCAACGTTGGTGCCGGCGTTGAAGATGCCGGTGGCCACTGCACGTTCGCCGGCCGGGAACCACAGGCGCGTGGTTTTCACGCAGGCCGGGTAGTTTGCCGCTTCGGTCAGGCCGAGGATGAACCGGCAGACCATGAAACCAACAGCCGAAGTCGCCAGACCGTGGGCACCGGTGGCCAGGCTCCACAGCAGCACGGCGCAGAAGAACACGCGTTTGACTCCGACCCTGTCGATCAGGCGGCCCTGCAGGACGAAGCCGATCGCGTAGCCAACCTGAAACCAGAAGTTGATGTTGGCGTAATCCATCGCCGTCCAGCTCATTTCCTTGGCGAGGATGGGCTGCATGACGCCGAGGGCGGCGCGATCGATGTAGTTCAGGGTAGTGGCGAAAAAAACCAGCGCCAGCATGCCCCAACGGGTCTTGCCGACAGCCATGGCGCCGCGGATCTTGTCGCCGATGCCACCCGTGGCAGTGCTCATGGCCGGAGCCATGCGGGAAGTCTGTGAAGGAATCATGTGTTCCACCCGTTTTTGGATTTGTTATTTGGTGTGCTTTTTCTGTGCACGCTGCGACCGGTGGTTCAGATCCGGACTCAATGTGCGGTCGATGTTGGGCAGTGGACGAAAAATCGTCAATTCGCCAAACCGCCATTGTGTTCGATAATCGCACGCAAAACTAACCGGGTAGTACACTTTAAATTGCTGCCGCGTTCGATGCAGCCAATAATTTCCCTCACTATAAAAACCTATCCCATGTAGGAGCTGCCGCAGGCTGCGATCTTTTGATCTTGATCTGAAAAGCAACATCAAAAGATCGCAGCCTGCGGCAGCTCCTACATTAAAGCGGCGCAGTCCGGGAGTTGAAACATGCAGCGTTCCATTGCCACCGTTTCCTTGAGCGGCACCCTGCCGGAAAAACTCGAAGCCATTGCCGCCGCCGGGTTCGACGGGGTGGAGATTTTTGAAAACGACCTCCTGTACTACGACGGCAGTCCACGGGAAATTAAACAGATGTGCGCCGATCTCGGTATCGCCATCACTCTGTTTCAGCCGTTCCGCGATTTCGAAGGCTGCCGCCGCGATCGCTTGGCGCGCAATCTTGAGCGCGCCGAACGCAAGTTCGACCTGATGCAGGAACTGGGTACCGATCTGGTGCTGGTCTGCAGCAATGCCTCGGCCGACAGCGTCGGCGACCAACAAATTCTGGTCGATGACCTGCGCCTGCTCGCTGAACACGCTGGCAAGCGCGGTTTGCGCATTGGTTACGAAGCGCTGGCATGGGGCCGTCACGTCAACACTTATCAACAGGTCTGGGACATCGTGCGTCAGGCCGATCACCCGAGCCTGGGCGTGTTGCTCGACAGCTTTCATACCTTGTCGTTGAAGGGCGATCCGCGCGCTATCGCCGACATTCCCGGCGACAAGATCTTCTTCGTGCAAATGGCCGACGCACCGATTCTGCAAATGGATGTGCTGGAGTGGAGCCGACATTTCCGCTGCTTCCCGGGACAGGGCGAATTCGATTTGCCGGGGTTCCTCGCGCCGATCATCCAGAGTGGTTACACCGGGCCGTTGTCGCTGGAAATCTTCAATGACGGCTTCCGCGCCGCGCCGCCACGGGCGAATGCCGCCGACGGTTTGCGTTCGCTGCTGTATCTGGAAGAGAAGACTCGCCAGCGTCTGGAGCAGGAAGCCCAGCCTGTGGCCAATCGCGAAATCCTCTTCGAAACACCGAAGGCCAGCGAGTACAACGGCATCGAGTTTCTTGAGTTCGCCGTGGATGAAAGCCTCGGCGCCAAGTTGTCGAACTGGCTGGAGCGCCTCGGTTTCGTCAAGGCCGGGCAGCACCGCTCCAAGAGTGTGAGCTTGCTGCGTCAGGGCGACATCAACCTGATCCTCAACTCCGAACCGTATTCGTTTGCTCACAGCTTTTTCGAGGCTCATGGCCCGTCACTGTGCGCCACCGCTGTGCGGGTCAAGGACAGCGCCAGTGCCTTGGCCCGCGCCGTCGCTTACAAAGGTCAGCCCTATCGTGGACTGGTCGGCCCCAATGAACTGGAGTTGGCGGCGGTGCGCGCACCGGACGGCAGCCTGATTTATCTGGTGGATGAGCACGCCGATGTCTACGGCACCGATTTCAATCTGCTGGCAGATGCGCCCGCCCGTGGCGGTCTCAAGCGTATCGACCACATGGCCATGGCACTGCCGGCCGACAGCCTCGACAGTTGGGTGCTGTTCTACAAGAGCCTGCTGGATTTCGAGGCGGACGATGAAGTGGTACTGCCCGACCCGTACGGGCTGGTGAAGAGCCGCGCACTGCGCAGTCGCGACAGTTCGATCCGCTTGCCGTTGAACATCTCCGAGAACCGCAACACCGCGATCTCCCATGCGCTGTCGAGTTATCGTGGCTCCGGTGTGCACCACATCGCCTTCGATTGTGACGACATCTTCGCCGAAGTCAGCCGCGCCAAAGAGGCTGGTGTGCCGTTGCTGGATATTCCGCTCAACTATTACGACGATCTCGCCGCGCGTTTCGATTTCGACGACGAATTTCTAAGTGAACTGGCCTATTACAACGTTCTGTACGACCGTGATGCGCAGGGCGGCGAGCTGTTCCACGTCTACACCGAACCGTTCGAAGGGCGCTTCTTCTTCGAGATCATCCAGCGCAAGAACGGCTATGCCGGGTATGGCGCGGCGAACGTCGCGGTGCGTCTGGCGGCGATGGCCAAATCTCGCAGTGGTGCAGTGCGCCAGGCGAAGTTGTAGGAAATTCGTAAACGCGGGATTAAACACGGGCCGCGCGGCTTCCTTCACTGTGCTGCGCGGCCCATAATCGCCGCCTGTGCAGTGATGGCCGTGAGCCCGCAATGACGATGAATACAGAACTTTCCGCAGCTCCTGACGTTTCCGCTGTAGAGCCGCGCAAGAGTCGCAAGAACAACCCGGAAAAGACCCGCGAGAACATCTTGCAGGAGGCAATCGTCGAGTTCGTCCAGCAAGGCTTGTCCGGTGCCCGCGTCGATGCGATCGCCGAGCGCATCCACACCTCCAAACGCATGATCTATTACTACTTCGGCAGTAAGGAGCAGTTGTACGTCGAGGTGCTGGAAAAGCTTTACGGCGATATCCGCAGCACCGAAAACCGTCTGCATCTGGCCGAATTGGCGCCGGTGGAGGCGATTCGGCGACTGGTGGAGTTCACCTTCGATCACCACGACCGCAACGTCGATTTCGTGCGTATCGTCAGCATCGAAAACATCCACAACGCCGAATACGTGAAGCGTTCCGACGCGATCAAGGCGATGAACAACACCATTCTTGATTCACTCGGCGAGATTCTGCGTCGTGGCGCCGAAGAGGGAGTGTTCCGTGCAGGGCTGGATGCGCTGGATGTGCATTTGCTGATCAGTTCGTTCTGCTTCTATCGCGTGTCGAACCGGCACACATTTGGCGAGATTTTCCAGATCGATCTGCCCGATGAAAGCATCAAGCAGCGGCATCGCGAGATGATTTGCGAGTCGGTGCTGCGCTATCTGCAAGCCTGACACCGACCTTTGTGGGAGCGAGCTTGCTCGCGAAAGCGTCTGGTCAGTTATACCTCTGCTGACTGATATACCGCTTTCGCGAGCAAGCTCGCTCCCACAGGGGGATAAGGTTGATCTTCAACCATTCATGCTTTGAAAATGCGCGAGCATCCGCTGCGCATCCGGCACCACGCCACTGAACAGTTCAAACGCCTTCACTGCCTGAAACACCGCCATATTGCCGCCATCCAGCGTCCGGCAACCTAGTGCACGGGCGTTACGCAGCAGTTCGGTTTCCAGCGGGAAGTACACAATCTCCGCCACCCACAATTCTTTGCGCAGCAGCTCGACCGGCACCGGCATGCCCGGCAGTTTGGCCATGCCCATTGGCGTGGTATTCACCAGCCCGTCAGCTTCATTCAACGCGCTCGGCAGATCATGGCCGGCCACCGCGCGACCGGAGCCGAAATGCTCATTGAGATTGTTCGCCAGGCTCCCGGCGCGCTCACTGTCGACATCGAAAATAGTCAGTTGCTGCACGCCTTCGCTCAGTAATGCGTGGGCCACCGCCGCACCGGCGCCACCGGCGCCCATCTGGACCACACGTGTACGGGCAGCGTCCTTCAGGCCACGGCGGAAACCTTCGGCAAAACCGAGGCAGTCAGTGTTGTGGCCGACACGTTTGCCGTCCCTCAACACCACCGTGTTCACCGCGCCAATGCCCTTGGCTTCCGGCGATAATTCGTCCAGCAGCGGGATGATCGCCTGCTTGCACGGGAACGTGATGTTCAGCCCTGTGTAATTCATCCGCTCGGCCGCTAGCAGCAGGTCGGGCAGGGCGGCGCTGTCCATTTTCAGTTGATCGAGATCGATCAGTCGATACAGATAACGCAGACCTTGGGCATCACCTTCGTGCTCATGCAGCGCCGGCGTGCGCGAGGCCTGAATGCCGGCGCCAATCAGCCCGGCGAGTATTACGTTAGAGCGAGACATGCGCGTTACCCCTTCAACCGCTGGCTGAAATGTTCCAGCGCCAAGCGATAGCCATGGCTGCCAAAGCCGCACATCACCGCGGTGGCAATCGCCGAGACAAACGAGTGATGACGGAACGGTTCGCGGGCGTGGACGTTGGACAGGTGCACTTCGATCACCGGCAATTCACTGGCCACCAGTGCGTCGCGAATCGCCACCGAAGTGTGAGTCCACGCGGCCGGATTGATCACGATCCCGGCGCAACGGCCACGGGCGGCGTGAATCCAGTCAAGCAGTTCGCCTTCGTGATTGGTCTGGCGAAACTCCACGGCCAAGCCGAATTCTTCGGCCGCGCGACCGCACAGAGCCGAGATATCCGCCAGGGTTTCGTGACCGTAAGTCGCCGGCTCGCGGGTGCCGAGCAGGTTCAGGTTCGGGCCGTTGAGCACCAGAACGATAGGGGGCATGAGGGGTAACTCCACTTATTGTTTTTGGCTTTGACCGAGGGTTTCAGCCTGTGGAGATAAAATGTACTAGATGGTTACCATGGTCAATTGAACAAAAATGGACGTGGCGTTTTATGTTCGGTGATCGCACAGAAGCAATATTGATGTCGATATGACGACAGCTTTGCTTACGTTTTTTACCGGAGATTGACCGACTCATGACCCGTTCCGACGCTAGCCTGAAAAGCGGTGAAACGTCATGTGCCGATCACCAGTCGTCGGATTTGAAAGGAATCTTGAATCCTGAAACTTATTAACCTAACGGATGGGTTAGCATGAAGGTGTGCAGCTACAAAGGATTGTCGATTGTCATCATGTTGCGAGATGAGCATTGCCCCCCGCACGTTCACGTGAATGCAGGTAGCTGGAGCGCCCCATTACAGTTCAGTTTCTGGCACAACGATATTGAGCTTTGGGATGTCATGCCGCTTTCTCGTCGACCACCATTAACCGTGCTGGAAGGCTTGTGTCGATCTCTTGAGCAGCCTGCTCATCTGCGACGAGCACGCGGGATCTGGTGGTCAAGATTGCAAACTGTCTGTCTCGACAATCAATTGTGGGACAGCCATTCAAACGAATTGCTGGGGATGAAACTCGTCACTGACAAGACATACAGAGTGGGATCGGCGCGTTGTCTGCCAGAAGAGGGCAAAACTCTTCTGACATTGATAGGCGCATTGGAAGGAGTGGAAATCGATTTATGAAAGTCATCAAGGCTAAGCCATCCACACATCGTCCACTGACGGAGGAGATGATCGACGCCGCCATCCTGCAAGGGGAGGCACGCCAAGCGAGTAGCTTGCAGGCTGTCTCCGTAACCTTTGAAGAATCATCTCTGGTCATCCGTTTTGAGGATGGCAGTGGTGTGTTGCTTCCGGTGAACCAGTATCCAGAGTTTGACGGGTTTGATGCAGGTGATTACGAGGGGCTGACAGTCGGCTTCGCAGGCACTGCGCTTTGCCATGAGGGCAAAGACCTTGACGTTTCCATTGCCGGGATGATTTCAGCGAGCCCGTCACTCATGAGGATGGCTGCGTCGGTGGTTGCTTCACGTAACGGTCGTCAAAGCAGTGCTGCGAAGTCCGAAGCTGCTCGGGCGAATGGCAAAAAGGGCGGGCGACCACGCAAGGCCGATCCCGCGTTGTAAACACCCACAAAAAAGCCGTCAATCACGACGGCTTTCTTGTGTCAGCTAACCGCTATCAACGCCGGGTCAGCAACACACCTGATTCCATGTGATGCGTCCACGGGAACTGGTCGAACAACGCGCACTGGGTAATACGGTGCGTGTCGTGCAACTGGGCGATGTTCGCCGCCAGGGTTTCCGGGTTGCAGGAGATGTACAGAATGTTGTCGAAGCGCCGGGTCAGCTCGCAGGTGTCCGGGTCCATGCCGGCGCGCGGCGGGTCGACGAAGACGCTGCCGAACTCGTAGCTCTTCAGGTCGATGCCTTGCAGGCGACGGAACGGGCGCACTTCGTTGAGCGCTTCGGTCAGTTCTTCGGCGGACAAACGCACCAGAGTGACGTTATCCACAGCGTTTTCGCTGAGGTTGCTCAATGCCGCGTTGACCGAGGTCTTGCTGATTTCGGTGGCCAGCACTTTGCGTACGCGGGTGGCGAGCGGCAGGGTGAAGTTGCCGTTGCCGCAGTACAGCTCCAGCAGATCGTCCGTGCGATCGCCCAATGCCTCGTACGCCCAGTTGAGCATCTTCTGGTTCACCGTGCCGTTTGGCTGGGTGAACGCGCCTTCCGGCTGGCGATAGCTGAAAGTGCGACCGCCGACTTCGAGTTTCTCGACCACGTAATCGAGGCCAAGCACTTCGCGTTTACCTTTCGAGCGACCGATGATGCTGACGCCGAGATCCGCCGATAGCTTGGTGGCTGCCGCGTGCCAGTGTTCGTCCAGCGGACGGTGATAGCACAGGGTGATCATCGCATCGCCGGACAGGGTGGTCAGAAACTCCACCTGAAACAGTTTGTGGCTCAGCGCCGAACTGGCTTGCCACGCCGCTTTCAACTGCGGCATCAACTGGTTGATGCGCAGGCTGGCGATCGGGAACTCTTCGATGAGGATCGGAGTGCGTTTGTCGTCCTGGGAGAACATCGCGTAATGCCGCTCGCCGCCTTCGCGCCACAGGCGGAATTCGGCGCGCAGACGGAAGTTCTGCAGCGGCGAGTCGAACACCGTCGGCTCTGGGGCATTGAACGGTGCCAGCAGGTCACGCAAACGCGTGACCTTGGCTGCAAGTTGCTCGGCGTAAGCCTGGGAATCGAATGTCATGCGTTGAACCAACCCAACTTGATCACGAACAGAATCGACAGAATCACCAGCGCCGGGTTCAGCTCACGGGCGCGGCCCGACAGAAACTTGATCACGGTCCAGGAGATGAAGCCGAACGCGATGCCGTTGGCGATCGAGTAAGTGAACGGCATGGCCAGCGCGGTCACCACGACCGGTGCGGCGACGGTGATGTCGTCCCAGTCTATTTCCGCCAGGCCCGAAGTCATCAACACGGCGACGAACAGCAGTGCCGGCGCGGTGGCGAAAGCCGGAACGCTGGCCGCCAGTGGCGAAAAGAACAGCGCCAGCAGGAACAGAATCGCCACAACGATGGCCGTCAGACCGGTACGGCCGCCGGCACTGACGCCGGCTGCGGATTCGATGTAACTGGTGGTGGTCGAAGTACCCAGCAACGAACCGGCCATGGCCGCGGTGCTGTCGGCGATCAGTGCTCGACCCATTTTCGGCATCTGGCCGTCCTTGCCCATCAGGCCAGCGCGCTTGGCGACGCCGATCAGGGTGCCGGAGTTGTCGAACAGGTCGACGAACAGGAAAGCGAAAATCACGCTGACCAGACCGATGTCCAGTGCGCCTTTGATGTCCAGTTGCAGGAAGGTCGGGGCCAGCGAAGGCGGCATCGAAGTCACGCCGCCAAATGGGGTGAAGCCCATGGCGATCGAGACGATGGTCACCGCCAGAATGCCGATCAGCACGGCGCCACGCACTTTCAGCGCTTCGAGGGCGACGATCAGGGCGAAGCCGAGGGTGGCGAGAATCGGCGCAGGTTGTTTCAGGTCACCGAGGCCGACCATGGTCGCCGGGTTGCTGACCACGATACCGGCGTTGTGCAGGGCGATCAGCGCCAGGAACAGGCCGATACCGGCGGCAATCGCCGAGCGCAGCGGCAACGGGATGCTGTTGATGATCCATTCACGGATGCGGAAGATCGACAGCAGGAAGAACAGCACCGCCGAGATGAATACTGCACCCAGTGCCACTTGCCAGGTGTGGCCCATGTGCAGCACCACGGTGTAGGTGAAGAAGGCGTTCAGACCCATGCCCGGGGCGAGGGCGATCGGGTAGTTGGCGATCAGACCCATCACTGTCGAGCCGATGGCGGCCGCCAGACAGGTGGCGACAAACACCGCGCCTTTGTCCATGCCGGTCTCGCCGAGAATGCTCGGGTTGACGAACAGAATGTAGGCCATGGCCAAGAAAGTCGTGATGCCCGCCAGAATCTCGGTGCGCACGTTGGTGTTGTGTGCCTTGAGTTGAAACAGCCTTTCCAGCATGTCTGCTCCCCGTGGCGCGCGTGGCGCCGTGAATGTATCGACCTCAACAGCAAAGCACAGACCGTCGCAAGCGCCTGAAAAATTGTGGTGGGCCGGAAAAAGCCGCGCATCATACCAGCAGCGTGAGGAATATGGCGGTTGTTGGTGTCGATCGTCGGCGAAGTTTTGCCTTGAAGCCAACTGCGCCATACTGCGCGCTGATTTTTTCGGGGCGGGAAGCGCATGAGCAGGTGCTGGATGAAGGTTTTGGGTTTGATTGCCGTACTGATGGCCGGGATGTCGACAGCCTGGGCGGCATCGGCGCCACCATTGACGCAAGTGAAGGTGATCAAGGTGCAATCGCCAGCCTGTGGTCTTGAAGACATCGCCGATGGCCAGACGCAGACCCAATGCAATCACGGCGGACCGAATATCAAGGTTTACGTGCTCGAAGTCGGCTACGGCAAGAGCCAGCCTCAGGTCGCACTGGACGGATTCGAAGTGAACGGCACCCGTGCCCCGGTGTGTGCCTTTGATAACGGCAATCTGACCGAATGCACTCCCGGTAATAAAACCGTCGGTTCTCTGTATACCTTCGATCTGGCGGGCAAACAGGAAGGCACTTTTACCTTCAGCAACACCTCGATCAACGCGCCACGCAACACGATGTCGACCCAGCTTTACATCAAGTAACGGCTGATGCAGCGCGATCCGGGTGAAGCTGACTACGCTTCAAGTATCACCCACCGGATAGCGCCCATGACCTTTAGAGCCCTGATTACCCTCGCCGAGGGCATCGATGATCTGCAAAGCGTGACCCTGATCGACGTGTTGCGCAGGGCCGGCATCGAAGTGGTCGCCGCCAGTATTGAAGGACGGCGCATGCTGACCTGCGCGCGTGGCACGCGCCTGACTGCCGATGGCATGCTGGTCGATGTGCTGGCGCAAACCTTTGACCTGATCGTCCTGCCCGGCGGTGTTGTTGGTTCGCAACATCTGGCCGCGCACCAACCTCTGCAACAACTGCTCAAGGATCAGGCCAGCGCCGGACGCCTGTTCGCCGCTATCGCCGAATCCCCTGCGGTCGCCCTGCAAACCGCTGGTGTGCTGCGTCAACGACGCATGACCTGTTTGCCCGGCGCCAGCCATCAACTCTCGGGCTGTACGTTTGTTGATCAACCGGTGCTGGTGGACGGCAATTGCATCACCGCGCAAGGCTCCAGCGCTGCGCTGGAGTTTGCCTTGACGCTGGTCGAGCAACTCGGCGGCAAGGCCTTGCGGGGGAAAGTGGCGGGGGAGTTGTAGTGGCTGGCGGTGTCAGGCGTGGGCGGCAATTGGTTCGATAACCGGTTGCTCCCGATGCTCCGCTTGCCACAGATCATAGTCGGTTTGTACGCCTAGCCACACGCGCGCCTTGCCAATGCCAGCACGCTCAAGACGTACAGCCAGGTCCGGGCTGATTGGCGCATGTCCGTGTAATACACGTGAAAGATGCGGGCGTGCGAAGCCCAAGTGTCGGGCCAATTCGGTCACGCTGATGCCAAGCTCGGGCAAAACATCCATCAGCAGTGTTTCACCGGGGTGTGGCGGGTTGTGCATGGGCATGAATCTGCCTCTTGGTAGTCCAGATAGTCGACCAGTTCGATGTCCGAACCGACAAAACGAAAGATCACTCGCCAGTTGCCTGAAACGCTCAGCGACCAGTACTCCGTCAGTTCACCTTTCAATCGATGCAGGCGCCAACCCGGAAGGTCCAGATCTGCGGGAAGCGTAGCGCGATCCATGAACTGCAGCATGCGCGACAGCCGTTTTGCGTGGTCGGCACGATTCCGCGAGTCGAACCTGTTTCATAGAAGCCGCGAAGGCCTTTGTGCTGAAAGGATTTGATCATGGGCTCGAGTGTAAGGCGATACATTACACTCGCTGCGGTAACTATGTACCGCACCTTTTTAGTTATTTTGTGCTTTGGAGGTTGTCAGACCTTCACCTCTTCCACCGGCACATGCATCCGATCGCGGTTAGCCAGCGTCGGAAACAACTTGATCCACGTCCCCGTCACTACCAGGGTACCGATCCCGCCCATGACCACCGCCGGCACCGTGCCGAACCAGTGGGCGGTGACGCCGGATTCGAATTCGCCCAACTGATTGGAAGCGCCGATAAACAGCCCGTTCACCGCGCTGACCCGGCCGCGCATTTCGTCGGGGGTTTCCAGTTGTACGAAGGAGGCGCGGATGACCATGCTGATCATGTCCGCCGCGCCGAGTACCACCAGCACTGCCAGCGAGAACCAGAACGAGGTCGACAGGCCGAAAGCAATGGTGGCGACGCCGAAGATGCCGACCGCGGTGAACATCACCCGACCGACATTGCGCTCCACGGCAAATCGCGCAAGGAACAGCGACATCCCCAGTGCGCCGACCGCCGGTGCCGAACGTAGCAGGCCGAGGCCCCACGGCCCGGTCAGCAGAATGTCTTTGGCAAACACCGGCAGCAGCGCCGTGGCGCCGCCGAGCAACACCGCAAACAGGTCCAGCGAGATCGCCCCGAGAATGTCCGGGCGGCTGCGAATGAAACGAATCCCCGCCAGCAATGAATCCAGCGTGGCTTTGCCTTTGTTCAACGGCGTCTGTCGCGCGGGCAGGTTGAGCATCAAGGTGCAGGCAATGACGTAAAGCAGCACGGTCGGGCCATAGACCCAGACGCTGCCGAATGCATAGAGCAAACCGCCCAGCGCCGGGGCGACGATGGTGGCTGATTGCTGCGCCGATTGCGCCGCCGCCACTGCCCGAGGGAATAGCGCGCTGGGCACGATGCTCGGCAGCAGTGCCTGCGTGGTCGGCATCTCGAACGAGCGCGCCGCGCCGAGCAGGAAGGCGAGGATGAAGATCATCTCGCGGGTGACGTGATCGGTGGCGCTGCCGATGGCCAGCGCCAAGGCGATCAATGCCTGCAACGACTGACAGATCGCCGCGACTTTACGTCGGTCATAGCGGTCGGCGACATGCCCGGTGTGCAACATGAACAGCACGCGCGGAGCGAATTCGACCAGTCCGACCAGGCCCAGATCGAGGACGTTGCCGGTCAATTGGTAGAGGTTCCAGCCAATCGCCACGGTGAGCATCTGAAAACCGCTGGCGGTAAAGATCCGCGCGAACCAGAAAGCGAGAAACGGACGGTGATGACGTAACAGCAGGGGCTCTTGGCTGGGCATCTGAAGGCAGGTCTGGCTCGAGGGGAATGTCGAGGTTATCACCAGTCTGTAACAGGAAGTTGCCATGACAAAAAATTTAGTTAGCCAGACATCCATTTCCTCAAGCGCGCCGCAAGCAATCCATTGCAGAGCATTGCCCCGCCGATGAGGCAACTTGTCACGCGGCAAACGACCACGCAGTTCATCGGCAAAAATGGGACTACTCTTTTAACGTTGCTTGATCCAGATCAAGACCCAAAAGGAATTGATCCGGTGGCCAGTTGGCCAGACTCCCTGCGTTGCGATGGCTGTTTAAAAAGAACGAATCAGAATTCGCCGCACTCCATATCCGTGGGGGCAGTGGGTGCAGGCCTCCGGGTCCGCAGCCGGTATTACCTGACAGAGGAAGCCATATGTTCGGTTTAGAGGCACTAGATCTCGCCCGAATTCAGTTCGCGTTCACCATCTCGTTCCACATCCTGTTCCCGGCCATCACCATTGGCCTGGCGAGTTACCTCGCGGTACTCGAAGGCCTGTGGCTGAAAACCCGTAACGACACCTACCGTGACCTCTACCATTTCTGGTCGAAGATCTTTGCCGTCAACTTCGGTATGGGCGTGGTCTCCGGATTGGTCATGGCCTACCAGTTCGGCACCAACTGGAGTCGCTTCTCGGACTTCGCCGGCGCCGTCACCGGGCCGTTGCTGACCTATGAAGTACTCACGGCATTCTTTCTCGAGGCCGGTTTCCTTGGGGTGATGCTGTTTGGCTGGAACAAGGTCGGGCGCGGGCTGCACTTCTTTTCCACCGTCATGGTGGCGATCGGCACGCTGATTTCGACCTTCTGGATTCTCGCCTCCAACAGCTGGATGCAGACCCCGCAGGGCTTCGAAATCGTTAACGGGCAGGTCATTCCCACCGACTGGCTGGCGATCATCTTCAACCCTTCGTTCCCGTATCGCTTGATGCACATGGCAACGGCTGCGTTTGTCGCCACGGCATTCTTCGTCGGCTCCTCGGCGGCCTGGCACTTGCTGCGCGGTAAGGACAATCCGGCGATCCGCACGATGCTGTCGATGGCGATGTGGATGGCGCTGATTGTCGCGCCGATCCAGGCAGTCATCGGCGACTTCCATGGCCTCAACACTCTCGAGCATCAGCCGGCGAAAATCGCCGCAATCGAGGGTCACTGGGAAAACAAAGGCGACGAAGCCACGCCGCTGATTCTGTTCGGCTGGCCGGACATGAAAGAAGAGAAAACCAAGTTCGCCGTGGAAATCCCATACCTCGGCAGCCTGATCCTGACCCACTCGCTGGACAAACAGGTGCCAGCGCTCAAGGAGTTTCCGCCGGAAGACCGGCCGAATTCGACCATCGTGTTCTGGTCGTTCCGGGTCATGGTCGGCCTCGGTTTCCTGAT
This sequence comes from Pseudomonas sp. VD-NE ins, assembly GCF_031882575.1. Taxonomy (NCBI): domain Bacteria; kingdom Pseudomonadati; phylum Pseudomonadota; class Gammaproteobacteria; order Pseudomonadales; family Pseudomonadaceae; genus Pseudomonas; species Pseudomonas sp. VD-NE ins. The sequence continues at coordinate 5,735,351 of NZ_CP134772.1, read as the reverse complement.
GATCTTCACCGGTCTGTGGAGCCTGTGGCTGCGCAAACGCGACACGCTCTACACCTCGCGGCCATTCCTTTATCTGGCGTTGTGGATGGGGCCGTCCGGCCTGATCGCGATCCTCGCTGGCTGGTTCACCACTGAAATCGGCCGTCAGCCGTGGGTGGTCTACGGGCTGATGCGCACGGCGGATGCGTCCTCCAACCACAGTTTCATGCAGATGAGCATCACGCTGGTCATGTTTGTGGTGGTGTATTTCGCGCTGTTTGGCGCAGGTCTCGGCTACATGATGCGCCTAGTGCGCAAAGGGCCGAAGATCAGCGAAGGCGCCGAGACACCGGACGGTGGTCCAGGCAAGCAGCGCACACCGGCGCGTCCGTTGTCCGCCGCCGACGATTCGGCCGATGCCGATCACGACGACACCCCCAGCCTGACCAAGGAGATTTGAGCCATGGGTATTGATCTTCCGCTGATCTGGGCCGTGATCATCATCTTCGGCATCATGATGTACGTGGTCATGGACGGCTTCGATCTGGGGATCGGGATTCTCTTCCCGTTCATTCCCGGCAAAGTCGACCGTGACGTAATGATGAACACGGTCGCCCCGGTCTGGGACGGCAACGAAACCTGGCTGGTATTGGGCGGCGCGGCGTTGTTCGGTGCGTTCCCGCTGGCCTATTCGGTGGTGTTGTCGGCGCTGTACCTGCCGCTGATTTTCATGCTGATCGGTTTGATCTTCCGCGGCGTAGCCTTCGAGTTCCGCTTCAAGGCCAAGGACGACAAGCGCCATCTGTGGGACAAGGCCTTTATCGGCGGCTCGGTGGCGGCGACGTTCTTCCAGGGCGTAGCGCTCGGAGCGTTCATCGACGGCTTGCCGGTGGTCAATCGGCAGTTTGCCGGCGGTTCACTGGACTGGCTGACACCGTTCACAATGTTCTGCGGCGCCGCGCTGGTGGTGGCCTATGCCTTGCTCGGCTGCACCTGGCTGATCATGAAAACCGAAGGCAAGCTCCAGGAACAGATGCATGACCTGGCACGGCCATTGGCGTTCGTACTGCTGGCGGTGATCGGTATTGTCAGTATCTGGACGCCGCTGGCTCATCCGGATATTGCCACCCGCTGGTTCAGCATGCCGAACCTGTTCTGGTTCATGCCGGTGCCGATTCTGGTGCTGGTGACGATGTACGGGCTGATCCGCGCCGTGGCACGCAATGCCAACTACATGCCGTTCCTGCTGACTCTGGTGCTGATCTTCCTCGGCTACAGCGGTCTGGGCATCAGCCTGTGGCCGAACATCGTGCCGCCGTCGATCTCGATCTGGGACGCCGCCGCACCGCCGCAAAGTCAGGGCTTCATGCTGGTGGGCACGTTGTTCATTATCCCGTTCATCCTGGGATACACCTTCTGGAGCTACTACGTGTTCCGCGGCAAGGTTACCCATGAAGACGGTTATCACTAAGCAAAACCCTGTGGGAGCGAGCTTGCTCGCGATGGCGCCGGCAATGGCGCCATCAATCTTGAAGAGGTTTGAAGAAAATGACTGGAAAACATTCCCTGCACGACATTGAAGAGGCCGAAAAAAAACCGCTGTGGCAGCGGCTCGGCTGGTTGGCCCTGATCTGGGTCGGTAGCGTCGGCGTGCTGTTTATCGCCGCCAGCCTGATGCGCATGTTCATGAACGCGGCAGGCTTGACCACGCACTGAATCATCCCCGTCCCGGCGCCTTCGGGTACGGCTTTGCAACCCTCCTCACGGAGGGTTTTTTTTGTCTGAAGGTTACTTGCGGGCTTTGAGAATCACGAACTTCGGCGTGGCGGCCACTTGCTCGACGCCGCGGAACAGCCGCGCCAGTTTGCTGTGGTAACCCAGATGACGGTTGCCGACAATGTACAGCGCGCCGCCCACTACCAACGCTTCGCGCGCCTGCTGGAACATGCGCCAGGCCAGGAAGTCGCCAACCACCTGCTGCTGATGGAATGGCGGATTGCACAGCACCACGTCCAGCGATTGTGGTTCCTGCCCGGCCAGACCATCGCCGGCACGCACGATCACCTCGCGATCACCCAGCGCTGCGCGCCAGTTTTCGGCAGCTGATTGCACCGCCATGAACGACTCGTCGACCAGCGTGTAATGCGCATCGGGATTTTGCAGCGCACTTGCGATGGCCAGAACCCCGTTGCCACAGCCAAGATCGGCAACTCGCGCGCTACCAAGGTTTTTCGGCAGATGCGGGAGGAAGGCGCGCGTGCCGATGTCCAGACCTTCGCGGCAGAACACGTTGGCGTGGTTGAGCAATTCGATCGACGGCTCGTCGAGGCGATACCGCGAAGGGTAGGGCGAGACGGCCGGGGCTTTCGCTTCAGGTGTGGCGATCAACAGGCGAGCCTTCTTCACCGCGAGAGAGGCTTGTACCGAGCCGATATAGCGCTCAAGCAAGTCACCGGCGGCGCGTGGCAGGTGCTTGACCATGGCCGCTGCGACCACTTCGGCGCCGGGCACGAGTTGCCCTTGCAAGCGGATCAGTTGTTCTTCCAGCAGCGCGAGGGTTTTCGGCACGCGGATCAGCACCCGGTCGAACGGTCCGACCAATGGGTCGCTGGCGGGTATCCCGCGAACAGCGTCAAACGCTTGGCCGTTGCGCAGCAGGTTTTTTTCCAGCCCCTGAAACCCCAGAAACGAATCGCCGCTGGTACTGACCTTGACCTTGCCGAGCAAACTGGCCGCCAGCGCACCGAAACTGTCGTTGAGCACCAATACGCGCGTGTCGGCCGCTGGTTGCTGCGCCGCCAGATGGTTGAGCAGGTATTCGTCGGCGGCATCGAAGGCTTGCAGCGGTTCATTCTGCTGTTCAGGCTGGCGGATCAGATCGAGCTGGGCGAAGGGTGTATCAAGCAAAGGCATGGGGCGGGAACTCAGGGTAATCAACGGGGTGTTCCACAGCCCTGACATTGTGCTGCGGCACCGACCGAGTGTACTGCAACGCCGAACGTTCACGTCATCACTCAGGAGGGTCGCGAATGGTACGTTTTTTTCTTCGTTATTACCTGCACGTTTTATAGGGGACGCAAGACTGATCGATTAGATGATGCCGGCTCTGGCGGCCGCGATGACTGCGGAAATCTTGTTGCAGACGTTGAGCTTCTCAATGACGTTTTGCACGTGGTAGTTAACCGTGCGTTCGCTCAGGCTGAGTATTTTGGAAATCTCATAGGCCGTTTTGCCTCCTGCGGACAGTTGCAAAACCTCCAGTTCTCGTGGCGAAAGGTGCGGTTGTCGGGGTTTGAGAGACTGTGGTGGCATTGTCCGGGCAAAGAGTTCACTCAGATGACTGGCGGCGTAGAACATATAACCAAAATGCTCATACAGCTCCAATGGACTGATCGAACAGTGTTTGCGTGCCAAGCTGATAATGCTGCACAAACCACTGGGCCCATGATGGAATGATTGCGACCAGCCATGTTGCAGCCCATGTTGTTGCAAGCCGTGCCATAGCTGCGGAGTTTCTGTGAATACCGACTCGCTCCAGATGATGGGCATCATCGAGTGATTGCAGTGTGCTATCAGTGGATCGATTTTACTGTAACTTTTTTGCTCATATTGACTGTTCCATTCTTTGGGGTAGTTATTGATTTGTAAGGTATTGAGATGTAATTCCCGATTGGGTGATGTCACCGAAACTGCACAAAAATTAAAGCCAAGGTTTTCAGCGAATCTCAACAGAATCGGATAGGCAGCATCTATACCCTTGGCAAAGGTCAGTTGCTTTAACTGCGATTCCTTCCACGTTTCCATTACAGAATCTCCATTGGTAGTGCGGGGGCGCCAAATGGATCCAAAAGATCCGGCACGAAACGGAGTGTAGGACGTTTCCTGCAATGGACATTAAATTTTTTCGCTCTTGATGGTGATGATGTTTTTATAAAAGGTTCTTAGCGATTGGCAGTGCTTGGTATTTAAGTTGTCATCCTAAATTCTAAATACTGAAGTTTTCTTAATGAGTCGAATTTCTATTCACTTAGGCGAATAGCTGAATGGCACTACTCATTGTCGGTGTTTGACGCGGTCGATTTGCGCGACACTGAAGGCAATCCTTCTGTGGAGTACCCCATGACCGCCAGCGCAGAGAAATACACCACACAGACTTTGCTCGAGGTACAGCCTTTGACCCCGAGCCTGTTTACCTTGCGAACCAGCCGGGACGCAGGTTTTCGTTTCCGTGCAGGGCAGTTCGCCAGGCTGGGTGTGACCAAAGCCGATGGCAGCATCGTGTGGCGGGCTTATTCGATGGTGTCGTCGCCTTTTGACGAGTTTCTTGAGTTCTTTTCCATCGTGGTGCCGGGCGGTGAGTTCACCAGTGAGCTGAGCCGTCTCAAGGTCGGCGACACCTTGCTGGTGGATCGCCAGGCTTTCGGCTATCTGACCCTTGATCGCTTCGTCGACGGGCGCGATCTATGGCTGTTATCCACTGGCACCGGGGTGGCGCCGTTTCTGTCGATTCTGCAGGACTTCGAAGTCTGGGAAAAATTCGAGCGCATCATTCTGGTGTACAGCGTGCGCGAATCGCGGGAACTGGCGTATCAGGCGTTGATAGCCGGACTCACACAGCGTGAATACCTCAGCGAATATGCGCACAAATTGCAGTTCATCGCGACGGTGACGCGTGAAGCGCATCCAGATGCGCTTCACGGGCGCATCACCACATTGATTGAAAACGGTGAGTTGGAACGTGCGGCAGGTGTGGAGCTTTCGGTGGAACACTCGCGGGTCATGCTGTGCGGCAATCCGCAGATGATCGATGACACTCGCGCGTTGCTGAAAAAACGCCACATGAGCCTGAGCCTGACCCGTCGGCCCGGTCAGGTGGCCGTGGAAAACTACTGGTAAACAAACGGCGCCTCGAAGGCGCCGTTGTTTCTATCGTGCATAGCATTCAGGGCCGGGTGTTCTGGGCCTTGAGCAAGTCGCGGATCTCGCCCAGCAACTCTTCTTCCTTGGTCGGAACCGGTGGCAGGGTAGGCGCCACGGCTTCTTCGCGTTTGAGGCGGTTGATCGCTTTGACACCCATGAAGATGGCAAAAGCGACGATCACGAAGTCCAGAATGGTCTGCAGGAATTTACCGTAGGCCAGCACCACCGCAGGCGCAGCGCCCTCGGCGGCCTTGAGCGTGACGGCCAGATCACTGAAGTCCACCCCACCGATCAACAGGCCGATTGGCGGCATGATCACGTCACCGACAAACGACGAAACAATCTTGCCGAAGGCGGCACCGATGATGATACCGACGGCCATGTCGACCACATTGCCTTTGACCGCGAAGGCCTTGAACTCACTTAGCACGCCCATAGTTATTTCCTTGTTACAGATGAGTTTGGTGTACGCAGTGTAAATCAGCAAAACGCGTCCTGCGCGAAACACCTTCTTACAATGCCCGTTTTTATCGACACATCAATCGACGATTAGTTTGCAAAGTGCCACCAATCGCGCGCGTTATATCCTGTAAACCGCTGATCAGAAAGCCAATTTTGTCAATCATGGCGTTACGTTCTTTCTATTTATGTTCGACGTCGCAGGCCTCTAGCCTTGGGTTGGCGCATCTGGATGCGCCCCAAAACAACCAGAGGATCCTGATATGAACTCCGCACTTGGACTGGGGGCTTTTCCCCGTCGCCGTACCTTCGGTGTACTCACCGCCAGCTTGCTGACCTTCTCCGTTAACGCCGCGCCGCTGACCCGCGATAACGGTGCCGCAGTGGGCGACAATCAGAACTCGCAGACTGCCGGCGCCAACGGCCCGGTGCTGCTGCAGGATGTGCAACTGATTCAAAAGCTTCAGCGTTTTGACCGTGAACGCATTCCCGAGCGCGTGGTTCACGCTCGCGGTACCGGCGCCCATGGCACCTTCACCGTGACCAACGATCTCAGCGACCTGAGTAAGGCCAAGGTGTTCGCCGCCGGCCAGAGCACGCCGGTATTTGTGCGCTTCTCTGCGGTGGTGCACGGCAATCACTCGCCGGAAACCCTGCGTGATCCACGGGGTTTCGCCACCAAGTTCTACACGGCCGACGGCAACTGGGATCTTGTCGGTAACAATTTCCCGACCTTTTTCATCCGTGACGCGATCAAGTTTCCCGACATGGTGCACGCCTTCAAACCCGACCCACGGACTAACCTCGATGACGATTCGCGTCGCTTCGACTTCTTCTCCCATGTACCGGAGGCCACTCGCACGCTGACCGAGTTGTATTCGAACTCGGGAACTCCCGCCAGTTATCGAGAAATGGACGGCAACGGCGTACATGCATACAAGTTGATCAACGCCAAGGGCGAAGTTAACTATGTAAAGTTTCACTGGAAGAGCTTGCAGGGAATTAATAATCTGACCCCAAAGCAAGTCGCTAACGTTCAGGGTCAAGACTACAGTCACATGACCAATGACCTGGTGAGCAATATTAATAAAGGCAACTTCCCGAAGTGGGACTTGTACATTCAAGTGCTGAAACCACAAGATTTGTCCAAGTTTGATTTTGATCCATTAGACGCTACCAAGATCTGGCCGGGTATTCCTGAACGAAAAGTTGGACAAATGGTATTGAACCGCAATCCGGCGAATGTCTTCCAGGAGACCGAACAAGTGGCCATGGCGCCGGCCAATATTGTTCCGGGTATCGAACCTTCCGAAGACCGTTTGTTGCAAGGTCGAGTGTTCTCTTATGCTGACACGCAAATGTATCGCCTGGGTGCCAATGCGCTGCAGTTGCCGATCAATGCGCCGAAAGTTGCCGTGAATAATGGTAATCAGGATGGCGCGATGAACTTCGGCGCCAGCAACAGCGGCGTGAACTATCAGCCGAGCCGACTGCAACCCCGTGATGAGACGCCAAGTGCGCGTTACAGCCAGGCGGCGCTGTCGGGCAGCACGCAGCAGGCGAAGATCCAGCGTGAGCAGAACTTCAAGCAAGCCGGTGATCTGTATCGCTCGTTCAGCCAGCAGGAGCGTCAGGACCTGATCGACAGCTTCGGCGGCTCACTGGCGACCACCGATGACGAGAGCAAGCACATCATCCTGTCCTTCCTTTATAAGGCCGACCCGGAATACGGGACCGGTGTGACCAAAGTGGCCAAGGGTGACCTGAGCCGGGTCAAGGCGTTGGCAGCCAAACTCGCCGACTGATCTCGACGCCGTGCAGCGCGGGGCCTGATTCGGGCCCCGTTCTGTCCAAGGAGAGTGTTTATGCGTTCCTATCTCTTGCTGTTACTCGCCTGCCTGTCCTTTACAGCGCAGGCCGGGCAAAGCCCTGAGGCGATCAAGGCACAGTTGCAGGATTACTATTTCGATGCCGCCCGGCGCGGTGACGTGCCGATGCTCGATACCTTTATCGAGTCCGGCTATTCCCTCGATACCCGCGACAGCAAAGGCTACACCGCGCTGATTCTCGCGGCTTATCACGGTCAAGCGCCGGCGGTGGAGCGGTTACTCGCTGCCGGCGCCGATGCCTGTGCGCAAGATCAACGCGGCAACACCGCGCTGATGGGGGCGATTTTCAAAGGTGAACTACAGATCGCCCGTCGCTTGATGTCCACCGATTGCAGCCCCGATCAGCGTAACGGCGCCGGACAGACGGCGGCCATGTACGCCGGATTGTTCAAGCGCCTGGAATTGCTCGATGCGCTCAAGGCCAAGGGCGCCGACCTCAATGCCGAAGACCCGCTGGGCAATAGCGCCGCGCGTCTGGCCAACGGCGAAATCCGCACCGTCGCGCCGCGCTGAGCGGTGGCTGCGTTATCATCGCGGTTTTTGCCGGGGGATCCAGATGGCCAAGGCCAAGCGCATGTACGGCTGCACTGAGTGCGGCGCAACCTTTCCCAAGTGGGCGGGCCAGTGCGGCGAGTGCGGCGCCTGGAACACCCTGACTGAAACCATGATCGAGAGCGGTGGTGCCACGGCGCCGACCGGCCGCACCGGTTGGGCCGGGCAGCAGGCGCAGATCAAGACCCTGGCCGAAGTCAGCATCGAAGAGATTCCGCGTTTCTCCACTGCGTCCGGTGAACTGGACCGGGTTCTCGGTGGCGGTCTGGTCGACGGCTCGGTGGTGCTGATCGGCGGCGATCCGGGCATCGGCAAGTCGACGATCCTGTTGCAGACCCTGTGCAACCTCGCCAAGAGCATGCCGGCTCTCTACGTCACTGGCGAAGAGTCCCAGCAGCAAGTGGCCATGCGCGCCCGGCGCCTCGGCTTGCCACAGGATCAACTGCGGGTGATGACTGAAACCTGCATCGAAACCATCATCGCCACCGCCCGTCAGGAAAAGCCCAAGGTGATGGTGATCGACTCGATCCAGACGATTTTCACCGAACAACTGCAGTCGGCACCCGGCGGCGTTTCCCAGGTACGTGAGAGTGCGGCGTTGCTGGTGCGGTATGCCAAGCAGAGCGGCACGGCGATTTTCCTCGTCGGCCACGTCACCAAGGAAGGCGCGCTGGCGGGGCCTCGCGTTCTCGAACACATGGTCGACACCGTGCTGTATTTCGAAGGTGAATCCGATGGGCGTCTGCGTTTGCTGCGTGCGGTGAAAAACCGTTTCGGCGCCGTTAACGAACTCGGCGTGTTCGGCATGACTGACAAAGGCCTGAAAGAAGTCTCCAACCCTTCGGCGATTTTTCTCACCCGTGCGCAGGAAGAAGTCCCGGGCAGTGTGGTCATGGCGACGTGGGAAGGCACGCGGCCGATGCTGGTGGAAGTGCAGGCCTTGGTCGATGACAGTCATCTGGCCAATCCGCGCCGGGTGACGCTGGGTCTGGATCAGAACCGTTTGGCGATGTTGCTCGCGGTTTTGCATCGCCATGGCGGCATTCCGACTCACGATCAGGACGTGTTCCTCAACGTGGTTGGCGGGGTGAAGGTGTTGGAAACGGCGTCGGATCTGGCGCTGATGGCGGCGGTGATGTCGAGCCTGCGCAATCGGCCGTTGCCGCATGATCTGTTGGTGTTTGGTGAAGTGGGTCTGTCCGGCGAAGTGCGCCCGGTGCCGAGCGGGCAGGAGCGTTTGAAGGAAGCGGCCAAGCATGGCTTCAAGCGGGCGATTGTGCCAAAGGGCAATGCGCCAAAGGAATCCCCGCCGGGCTTGCAGATCATCGCGGTGACCCGCCTCGAACAGGCCCTCGACGCACTCTTCGAATAACTTGTACCCACCGCATAACCTGTGGGAGCTGGCTTGCCAGCGATTGCGTTCTGTCCGTCGACATATTCGTCGAGTCTGAAATCGCTATCGCTGGCAAGCCAGCTCCCACAGGGTTCAATTGTGGATTCTAGATTTCGATCAGGGCGCCCAGTTCGCGCTCAAGTTCTTGCGGATCAGCCAGGTTGAACTCAATCAAGCGCCGCAGGCGTTCGATGGACTCCAGGCTGATGTGCCGGCAGACAAACCCCAGTTGGCCTTTTTCTTCATGGGCCAGTTGCACATCCATCTCGATATCGACGTCATCGCTCAAATGAATGTCGACGAGAAAGTCCTTCGACTTGTCCCCCAGCCAAGGCTCCGGCCGTTCGATCAGCAGCCCCTTGAGCGACAGGTCGATCAGCTTGACCGGCCAGATGTACTCGCCCTGACTCAGCTCGGTTCTGGCATCGAACGCAATACGTTTGAAACGACGTCGATTGGCGGGGTGGTCGCTCATGGCGCAATCCTCACGAAGGTTTGCTGACTATAGACCCGACCAGCCGGTCGCAGCCAATCGCTAAAGCGTCTAGACCAACGTCGGGGTATGGCCTTTGGCGCCGTAAGCGCTAAACTCGGGGTGGCTGTCTTTCTTGTCCACCCTGGCTGGAATAATAAAATGAAAAATAATAATAGCCTGCTACGCCACTTACCCTGGCTATTGCTGGCAATCGTAGGAGCGTGCGCCCTGGGCGTAGTGGCATTGCGCCGCGGCGAGGCGATCAACGCCTTGTGGATTGTGGTCGCAGCCGTGGCCATTTATCTGGTTGCGTACCGTTACTACAGTCTGTTCATCGCTAACAATGTGATGCAACTGGACCCGCGTCGGGCCACCCCCGCCGTGCTCAACAACGACGGTCTGGACTATGTGCCGACCAACAAACACATTCTTTTCGGTCACCACTTCGCTGCCATCGCTGGCGCGGGGCCATTGGTCGGCCCGGTATTGGCGGCGCAGATGGGTTATCTGCCCGGCACGCTGTGGCTGATTGCCGGTGTGGTGCTGGCGGGCGCGGTGCAGGACTTCATGGTCCTGTTCATGTCGACCCGGCGCAACGGCCGTTCCCTGGGCGACATGGTGCGTGAAGAAATGGGCCGCATTCCCGGCACCATCGCACTGTTCGGCTGCTTCCTGATCATGATCATCATCCTCGCGGTGCTCGCGCTGATCGTGGTTAAAGCGCTGGCCGAGAGCCCATGGGGCATATTCACGGTGATGGCGACCATCCCGATCGCGATGTTCATGGGCATTTACATGCGCTACATCCGCCCGGGGCGCATTGGCGAAATCTCGGTGGTCGGCGTGTTGCTGCTGCTCGGTTCGATCTGGCTCGGTGGGCAGATTGCTGCTGATCCGGTGTGGGCCAAGGCGTTCACCTTCACCGGTGTGCAAATTACCTGGATGCTGGTCGGTTATGGTTTCGTCGCGGCATCGCTGCCGGTGTGGCTGATTCTGGCGCCGCGTGACTATCTGTCGACGTTCCTGAAGATCGGCACCATCGTCGCCCTGGCGATCGGTATTCTGATCACCATGCCCGAGCTGAAAATGCCGGCGCTGACCCAGTTCGTCGACGGCACCGGTCCGGTGTGGAAGGGCGGTCTGTTCCCGTTCCTGTTCATCACCATCGCCTGCGGTGCGGTTTCCGGTTTCCACGCACTGATTTCTTCGGGCACCACGCCGAAGCTGCTGGATAACGAAACCAACGCCCGTTACATCGGTTACGGCGGCATGTTGATGGAGTCGTTCGTCGCGATCATGGCCATGGTCGCCGCTTCGGTGATCGAGCCTGGCGTGTACTTCGCCATGAACAGCCCGGCCGCCGTGGTCGGCAGTGATGTGGCCTCCGTTGCGCAAGTCGTCTCCAGCTGGGGCTTCGCGATCACGCCGGAAGCGCTGCAAGCCGTGGCACATGACATTGGCGAAACCACCATCCTGGCACGTGCCGGTGGTGCGCCGACCCTGGCCGTCGGTATCGCGCAGATCCTGCACAGTGTCCTGCCGGGTGAAAACACCATGGCGTTCTGGTACCACTTCGCGATCCTGTTCGAAGCGCTGTTCATCCTCACAGCTGTCGACGCCGGTACCCGTGCCGGGCGTTTCATGCTGCAGGATCTGCTCGGCTCTTTCGTTCCGGCACTGAGACGTACCGAATCGTGGACCGCCAACCTGATCGCCACCGCCGGTTGTGTGGCGATGTGGGGCTGGTTGCTGTATCAGGGCGTGATCGATCCACTGGGCGGCATCAACACCTTGTGGCCGCTGTTCGGTATCTCCAACCAGATGCTGGCCGGTATCGCGCTGATGCTCGGCACCGTGGTCCTGATCAAAATGAAGCGTCAGCGCTACATTTGGGTCACCCTGCTGCCAGCCGCCTGGTTGTTGATCTGCACCACTACTGCGGGCTTCATCAAACTGTTCGATGCCAACCCGGCGATCGGCTTCCTGTCGCTGGCCAAGAAATACAGCGATGCCCTGGCCAATGGTCAGGTGCTGGCACCGGCAAAAAGCGTCGAGCAGATGCAGCACGTGATCTTCAACGCTTACACCAACGCAACGCTCACCGCGCTGTTCCTGTTCGTGGTCTTCAGCATCCTGTTCTACGCGCTCAAAGTCGGCATCGCCGCCTGGGGCAAAAAAGAGCGTACGGATAAAGAATCGCCATTCCAGGCCCTGCCGGATGCGTAACCAGAGGATTGCACCATGTTCAATGACCTGAGTCGCCTCGGTAAATACCTCGGTCAGGCCGCGCGCCTGATGGTCGGCATGCCCGACTACGACACCTACGTCGAGCATATGCAAACCAAACACCCGGACAAACCGGTGATGAGCTACGAGATGTTCTTTCGCGAACGTCAGGAAGCCCGTTACGGTGGCAAGGGTGGGCCGAAGTGCTGTTGAGCTGATAGCGCAAGGTTGAGGTAATCCCCTGTGGGAGCGAGCCTGCTCGCGAATACGGAGCGTCAGTTGATGAATAATTTGACTGGCACACCGCTTTCGCGAGCGAGCTCGCTCCCACAGTTGTTTTTGTGTTGTTCATTCATTTTGTGAAGGGGATCTGTTTTGTCTTCTCCCATACCTGTAACGGTACTCAGCGGTTTTCTCGGTGCCGGCAAGACCACGTTGCTGCGCCATATCCTGAAAGCCGAGCACGGCCTGAAAATCGCCGTGATCGAAAACGAATTCAGCGACGCCGGTATCGACACTCAGTTGTTGGGTGACGAACCGGTGCAAGTCATGACTCTGGCCAACGGCTGCGTCTGCTGCACCATTCACACCGACCTGACCAAGGCTCTGTACTTGCTGCTTGAACGGCTGGACAGCGGTGAGATTGCGTTCGATCGTCTGGTCATCGAGTGCACCGGTCTGGCCGATCCGGCACCCGTGGCGCAGACTTTTTTCATCGATGAGGAATTGCGCGAGCGTTACCTGCTCGACGGCATCATTACCCTGGTCGATGCGGCGCACGCGGATGTCCACCTGACCCAGACCATCGCTCAGGCGCAGATCGGTTTTGCCGACCGCTTGCTGGTGAGCAAGACCGATCTGGTCGACGAAGCCACGTTCACCGCCCTGAGCGAACGCCTGACGCGAATCAACCGTCGCGCGCCAGTCCGTGTGGTTGATCACGGCAACATCGATCTGGCTGAATTGCTCGACGTGCGCGGCTTTAACCTCAACGCCGATCTTGGCGGCGGATTGAGCTTGCGCCCGGTAAGCAAGGCGCCGTCGATTGATCGTATTTCCAGTCTGGTATTGCGCACCGATCAGCCGCTGGATATCGATCAGCTCAGCGAGTTCATGAATGAATTGCTCGAAGAACACGGCAAGCAATTGCTGCGTTACAAAGGCGTGCTGAGCATCGCCGGTGAGGATCGGCGGTTGGTGTTCCAGGGTGTGTTGAAGCTCTATGGCTTCGACTGGGACACCGAATGGGCCGAGGGTGAGGCGCGGGAAAGTGTGATTGTGTTTATTGCCGATGATTTGCCGGAAGAGAAGATTCGGGCGGGGTTTGCCAGAGTCGCTTCTGCCTGATGGTTGTTTGGTGTCAGGGCTGACGTCATCGCGGGCAAGCCCGCTCCCACAGGGTTATTTGTCGTTCACAGATTGTGTGCACACCAATAAACCTGTGGGAGCGGGCTTGCCCGCGATGGCGATTTAACCGACAACACAATGCTTGACGGTTGGCTCCAGCAGCGTCTGCTCCAGATTATCCAGATGCCGGTTCATCAGTAGACTGGCCTTAACCCCATCTCCACTTTCAATCGCCTCAACCAGCGCCAAATGCTCCTTCCACGCGCAACAGCTATGCGTCTGGCACTCACTTCGCGCAATCGCCAATGATGTAAGCGGCACAAGACTGCCAAGAAAATGCGCCAACGGTGCATTCCCCGCCATTGTCGCCAAATGCAGATGAAACTCCCCGGACAAGCGAATCGCCGCACCCCGCCGATCCTGCTCGACCGCCTGACGCTCGCGTTCGATCAACCCGCGCAAGCGTTTCAATTCTTCCGCTTGCGGACGCTGGCAGGCCAGACGCACCAGCGTGCTTTCGGCCAGACGCCGCGCATGCAGGGCTTGCCGCGTCTGCTCCCGATCAGGTGTGGCGACGCGCGGCCGATGATTGGCGCGCAGCACAATGACCTGCTCAAGCGACAACCGCGTCAACACGCGCCGCACATCGGCGCGGCTGGCGCAGAACATCTCTTTCAAGCTGTCCTCGGTAAAACGGCTGGATGAATCAATGCGTTGCTCGAGAATCGCGTCGAACAGTCGCGGATACAGATCCTCCACCGATGCGCGCAGGCGGGAGAAGGGCAGGGGCGCAGTAGTCGATTGGGTTTGCGACGGTGAGGCGAAACTGTTCATGACCTGTCTCCCATTGGATCAGCGACTCAAGTTGTCTTCCGGAATATTCAGCTCAATGCCCATGCGCTGACCTTCGCGCAAAATGTGCCGACGCATTTCAGCGCTGGCCTGGGCGCTGTTCTTGCTGCGGATCGCGCGGACTACGGCTTCGTTTTCTTCGAGGCGTTCGGCCAGATGTTCAGGTGAATTGCGCAGCACCTCGGCGCTCTGCTTGAGGGCGTTGCTGGTCTGCTGCACCACGCTCTGGAAGATCGGATTCGACGTGAGTGTGAACAACTCTTCGTGGAAGGCGATGTAAGCGCTGACCCCGGCTTCACTGTCGCCGGCCTCGAGGGCTTCGCGCATGTCCATCAGGGTCAGGCGCAACTGGCCGACCTCCTTGCTGCTGATCGACTGCGCGACCAAGCCGACAATGAACGGCTCAAGGGTGTAACGCAGTTGCAGCACGTCTTCCAGGCTGGCGCCGGCTACGGCACTGTCGTGGCTTTGACTGTCGCTCAATTGCGCGTCGAGCACGACCACGCCTTTGCCCGGCATCGAACGCACCAGACCGAGGGTTTCCAGGACGATCACCGCTTCGCGCAGGCTCGGCCGGCTTATGCCCAGTTGTTCGGCCAGTTCACGCTGGCCCGGCAGCATGTCGCCGGAGCGCCACTGACCCCGGGCGAGGGCGGCGCGGAGTTTTTCTACGACTGAGTTGACGACGGTTGATGTGGTAATCACTTGTCTTGCTCCATGTGCCTGTAGGGGCGCCGCAAACCAGGATCAAAGATCACCGCTTGCGGCAGCGCCTGCAGGGTTGAAATCAGAACTCCTGCTGGTGCGCCGGAGTTGCTGTTTTACGCGGCTGAAAGGTGTAGCCCTGCTGACCGCTGAGTACTTTGTTGGCGCGTTGGACATCGATGTCTTTTTCCCAACGGGCGATGGCGACGGTGGCGACGCAGTTGCCGATGAGATTGGTGAGTGCCCGGCCGATGCCCATGAACCAGTCCACCGCCAGCACCAGCACCAGACCGACCACCGGGATTGCCGGAATAGCTGTCAGCGTGGCCGCCAGAATTACCAGTGCCGACCCGGGAATGCCGTGGGCGCCTTTGGAAGTGATCAGGGACACCAGCAGAATCGTCAGCAAATCAGTCATCGCCAGTGGCGTACCGGTGGCGTTGGCAATGAACACGATGGCCAGGGTCAGGTAGATCGAGAAACCGTCGAGGTTGAACGAGTAGCCGGTCGGAATCACCAAACCAACGGTCGAGCTACCGATACCGAGATGTTCGAGTTTGCGCATGATCTGTGGCAACACCGCGTCGGAGGACGCCGTGCCCATGACGATCAGCAGTTCTTCACGCAGGTACTTGAGCAGCGGCCACATACGCAGGCCAGAGGCGCGCATCACCAGACCGAGAATCACGCTGACGAAAGCGATACAGGTCAAATAGAACAAGCCGACCAGACTGCCCAGGTGCTGCAGGGAATCGAGGCCATATTTGCTGGTGGTGAAGGCGATGGCGCCGAACACGCCGATCGGCGCCAGACGCACGATCATGCCCATGATGCGGAAGATCACATGGCTCAGTTCGTTGATCAGCCGGGAGATTCCGGAAGCCGCTTCGCCGACCAGATTCAACGCGCTGCCGAACAGCACCGAAAACAGCAGCACTTGCAGGATGTTGTTGTCAGCGAAGGCGCCGATTACCGACGTTGGAATCAGGTCCATCAGGAACTGCGTGGTGGTGTGCATGTGCTGGCTGCGTTCGGCGAGATCGCCCATGTCGGCGGTGGACAATTGCTCGAGATGGATATTCGCGCCGCTGCCGATGCCGGTGCTGAAGGCGAAGACCAGGCCGATCACCAGAGCGATGGTGGTCAACACTTCGAAGTAGATCACCGACTTGAGGCCGATGCGCCCGACCTTCTTCAGATCCCCCGCGCCGCTGATGCCACTGACCACCACGCAGAACACGATGAGGCCGATGAGCATCTTGATCAGTTTGATGAAGCCGTCGCCGAGCGGTTTGAGCTGGGCCGAGTATTCAGGAAGGGTCAGCCCGCAGACGATGCCGAGCACCAGTCCGAGAACCACTTGGAGGAAGATTGAACGCGAGCACCATCTGAGCATGGGAGGAATCCTGGTCGGTGTCCTGGCTGCCGTGTGCGGAGCACATCAGATTCAGGACTTAATTATTGTGGTCTTACCGGTATGTCCAGTGCAGGCGCAGTCTACGCTCGGTTTTTTCGGGATGACAAGTGAAAACATGAAAATTGGCATGACCGGTCTGACCGGCGGCCATAGCCGCGTAGGAGCTGCCGAAGGCTGCGATCTTTTGATCTTGTTTTTAAGATCCAGATTAAAAGATCGCAGCCTGCGGCGGCTCTACACGGGAAATCAGGGGCGAAAAAAAACCGGCCAATCGCTTGGCCGGTTTTTCATGCTGCGGATTTAACGTCGCAATTAAGCGCCGTATACCGGCAGTTTCTTGCAGATGGCTTTGACTTTCTCACGAACGGCGTCGATCACCGCTTCGTTGTTCAGGTCAGCCAGGATGTCGCAGATCCAGCCAGCCAGCTCTTTGCACTCTGCAACCTTGAAGCCGCGAGTGGTCACAGCCGGAGTACCGAAGCGCAGGCCGGAGGTGACGAACGGCGAGCGTGGATCGTTTGGTACGGAGTTCTTGTTCACGGTGATGAACGCTTTGCCCAGAGCGGCGTCAGCATCTTTACCGGAGATGTCCTGCTTGATCAGCGACAGCAGGAACAGGTGGTTCTTGGTACCACCGGAGACGACGTCGAAACCGCGCTCGATGAACACTTCGGCCATGGCCTGGGCGTTCAGCACCACTTGTTCCTGGTAGGCCTTGAACTCAGGCTGCAGCGCTTCCTTGAAGCAGATCGCTTTGGCGGCGATCACGTGCTCCAGCGGGCCACCCTGGGCGCCCGGGAATACCGCGGAGTTCAGCTTCTTCTCGATCTCGGCGTTGGCGCGCGCCAGGATCAGGCCGCCACGTGGACCGCGCAGGGTCTTGTGGGTGGTGGTGGTCACGACGTCAGCGAAAGGCACCGGGTTCGGGTAGACGCCAGCGGCGACCAGACCGGCCACGTGAGCCATGTCGACGAACAGGTAAGCACCGACTTTGTCAGCGATGGCGCGGAAGCGCGGGAAATCCAGAATCTGCGAGTAGGCAGAGAAACCGGCCACGATCATTTTCGGCTTGTGCTCAACTGCCAGACGCTCGACTTCGTCGTAGTCGATCAGGCCGTTGGCGTCGATGCCGTACTGCACGGCGTTGTACAGCTTGCCGGAGGAGGAAACGCTGGCGCCGTGGGTCAGGTGACCACCGTGGGCCAGGCTCATGCCCAGAATGGTGTCGCCACCTTGCAGCAGGGCCAGGTAAACAGCGGCGTTGGCTTGTGAACCGGCGTGCGGCTGAACGTTGGCGTAATCGGCGCCGAACAGTTCTTTGGCGCGGTCGATGGCCAGTTGCTCAACAACGTCAACGTACTCGCAACCACCGTAGTAACGCTTGCCTGGGTAACCTTCGGCGTACTTGTTGGTCAGGACCGAGCCTTGAGCTTCCATCACCGCTGGGCTGGTGTAGTTTTCCGAAGCGATCAGCTCAATGTGTTCTTCCTGACGCTGAGCTTCTTGCTCCATGGCGGCAAAAAGGTCGGCGTCGTACTTGGCAATAGTCAAATCACGGCTGAACATGGCGGTCCTCAAGGATCGGGGGCAGAAAAGGGGGGCATTCTAACCCAACCGCTTTTAGAAGGGCTATGAAACACAATCAGGTTGTGGATAAGCGGGCTTCAAGCAGCAAGCCACAAGCGGCAAGTAAAAGCCGATTCGCTCTTGCTTGTCGCTCGCTACTTGAAGCTTGCAGCTTTCTTCATGTTTGATTGATCGGAGCTGTTAGCTCCATCAGTCAAACATGAAGAGCGCGTCATTGCTGAACTGCGCCTCAAACCGCCCCGCCGGCATCGGCCGCCCGAACAGATACCCCTGAACCTCATCGCACCCATGCTCACGCAAGAAGTCCAACTGCTCATGGGTTTCCACACCCTCGGCGATCACCGCCAGATTCAGGCTGTGCGCCATGGCAATGATCGCCCGGGCGATCTGCGCGTCCTGCTCACCGGACGGCAAACCATCGACAAAGGTGCGGTCGATCTTCAGCACGTCGATCGGGAATTGCTTGAGGTAGTTCAGCGATGAGTAACCGGTGCCGAAGTCGTCGACCGCAATGCTCAGGCCAAGGTTTTTCAGCCCGGCGAGAATCTGCATCGCCTCGCTGACTTCGCGCATCAGGATACTTTCGGTCAGTTCCAGTTCCAGGCACGCCGGCGGCAGGCCGGTTTCGCGCAGGATCGTGGCGATCCGCGTGCCGAGCTGGCCGTCGGAGAACTGCCGCGCGGAAATGTTCACCGACACCTTCGGCACGCGCACGCGGTTCTGGTGCCAGGTTTTCAACTGCCGGCACGCCTCGCTGATCACCCAATCGCCAACGTCCACCACCAGACCAAGTTCTTCCAGCACCGGAATGAAATCCCCGGGCGGCACCAGGCCACGGCGTGGATGACGCCAGCGCAACAGCGCTTCGGCGCCGGTCAGGCGTTTGCCGTCGCCACTGAATTGCGGTTGGTAATACAGGACGAATTCGTTCTGTTCCAAGGCATGGCGCAAGTCGCTTTCCAGTTCCAGACGCTCCAGCGCACTGGCGTTCATGTCGGCCTGATAGAACTGGAAGTTGTTCTTGCCGCGCTCCTTGGCGTGGTACATCGCGGTGTCGGCGTTCTTCATCAACTGGCTGAGTTCATTGCCGTCCTGCGGGCTCAGGGCGATGCCGATACTGGCGGTGACGAAGAACTCGCGACCTTCAAGCACGAATGGTCGGACGAGGCTGCCGAGAATCTGTTCGGCGACATGAATCGCCCGGTTCAGCGCCATTTCGCGGCTGGAGCGATGTTGCAGCAACAGCGTGAATTCGTCGCCGCCCATGCGCGCCACGGTGTCGTCATCATCGACGCAGGCCAGCAGGCGCGTGGCCATGTCTTTCAACATGCGGTCGCCGGCGGCGTGGCCGAGGGAATCGTTGATCGGTTTGAAGCGGTCGAGGTCGAGGAACATCAGCACCACCCACGACTTCTGCCGTTCGGCCGATTGCAGCGCGGTGTGCAGACGATCCTGGAACAGCGTGCGGTTCGGCAGGTGGGTCAGGGCGTCGTAGTAGGCGAGGCGGTGAATCCGTTGCTCGCTGGCCTTGCGCTCGCTGATGTCGCTGAAGAAGCACACGTAACTGGCCAGATCGCCCTCGTCGTCAAGCACCGCGGTGATGCCGACCCACGCCGGATAATGCTCGCCGTTACGGCGCTTGAGCCAGACTTCGCCTTCCCAGGTGCTGTGCTGATGCAGTTGCTTGAGCACGTAGCGCAGATGCGCGTCCTGTTGTTCGTCGACGGTGAGCATGTTCGGCAACTGGTCGAGCACTTCGCTCACCGCGTAGCCACTGACACGGCTGAAAGCTTCGTTGGCCTGGACGATGTAGCCGGCCGGGTCGGTGATCAGGATCGCCGAGGTCGAGTGTTCGAAAACCGTGGCGGCCATGCGCAGGTCTTTCTCGGCGCGGCGCTGCTGACTGATGTCGCGACCGACACCGAGCACGCCTTCAAACGCACCGTGCTCGTCCCATACCAACACCAGCCGCAGCTCGATCGGGATCTTGCGGCCGTCGGCGCGCAGGCAATCGAACAGGAACAATTGCGTCTGCACCTGATTGCGCAACACCGCGAGTTGCTCGGGTTTGTCCAGCGCCTTGCTGACGCGATCCATCAGCGTGTAGATGCCGCTCAGTTGCTGCGGGTTGGCGATGGTCGATTGCCAGCCGTTCTGGAAAATCCACTCGGCGTCGTAACCCAGCACGGCTTGCACTGACGGGCTGACGTAGTTCAGCGAGAGTTTGCTGTCGGTGGAGAAGATCACGTCGCTGATGCTTTCGGCGAGCATGCGGTAGCGCTGCTCGCTGTCACGCAGGGATTCGCTGGCTTCGATCTGTTCGGTGATGTCCTTGGCCACGCCGATGATCCGCGTGACCTGATCGTGTTTGTCGCGGGCCAAGGCCTGTTCGCGAATATCGAAGCGCCGCCACTTGCCGTCGCGATGGCGGAAGCGCAGTTGGCATTGCAGCAACTGACTGTAGCCGGCGTGACGCTGCATCTGCCGCGAGCGATGGTAGTAGTCGGCATCTTCCGGGTGCAGCAGGATTTCCCAGAAATACTCGCCCATCTGGTGCAGTTCGGTGCGGTTGTAGCCGAGGGTCTGGCCGAGGTGGTGGTTGCTGAAAATCATCCGTTGGCTGATCACATCCTGCACGTACAGATGATCCGGCACGGTGCGCACCACGTCCGACCAGAAGCCTTCGCGCTCGAGCAGCGACAGTTCGATCAGCTTGCGGCTGGTGATGTCGTTGATGCTGAGGATCACCGCTTTGTAGTCGTGCTGCTCGGTCGGCAGACGCAACACCATCCACAGGTGCTGGTCGCGGCCATTGATGTCCGGCAGCTTGATTTCCAGTTCCAGCTGCTTTTGTTGCTGCAACACGGCGTCGAGGACTTGATTGCCGATGGCGCACTGGCGGTGCGGATGACCGTCGATCAACAGCTGCCAGGCGTGCTCGCAGGAGTTGACGTTGAGCAGTTGCAACGCGACCTGGTTGACCTCGGTGACGCGCAGTTCCTGCAACAGTTGCTGGCGCTGCGCCGGTTGGTCGAGCCAGGCCTTGAGCTGGTCGCTGGTCTGGATCTGCGCCTTGTCGAAGACCTGCTTCAGGCCGGACAGATCAAGCACACAGAGGGCCACGCCGGTGCCTTCGAAAATGTCCTGATAGCGCCGGCGACCTTCGTGCAACTGACGCTGGCGGCGGCGCATGTTCAACAGCGCAATCACCGGCAGCATCGAGAACGCCAGGCCCAACAGGCATTTGCCGATAAACGCCGGCAACAGTTCTTCGAGCACACGTTGACGGTCGAACAGGCCACGCAACTGCCAGTCGCTGCTGCTCAGCGGCACGGTCAACACGGTGTTGGCCATGTCGTCCGGACTCAAGACGCCGGGCCTGGCCGAAGGCTGCGCTTCGTCGCGGCTGATGATCTGATGATTGACGCGGTTTTCCACCAGCCACAACGGGCGGATACCGGTTTCGCCCTGTTTGGTCAGCGAGTCGAAGAACGTCGGGGTCAGGCGCAATGCCCAATAACCGCGCGTGCTGCCGCTGGCCTGATGCAATAACAGATGCACCACCGAACCGTCGTCGGCGTTGCTGAAGTAATGCGCCTGTGCACGGCTGCGGCGCACCAGTTCGCTCAGGTAATCGGCGTCGTGGCTGTTGTCGGCACTGTCGCTGATGATTTTTCCGGAAGGGGTGAGCAGGGCCAGGCTGCGCAGGTCAGGCAAGGATTGCTGGAGCTTGCGCAGCAGCGCCTGCTGTTCGTCGGCTGATTGCGGCTGTTCGACGATCGGTAGCAGATTGAGGGCGATTTGCGCGTTCAGCGCCATGTTCAGGCTGACCTGCGAGGCGAGGTCAGCGGTGTAATCGATGGTGTACTGACGCTGGTTTTTCTGGGTTTCGCGCAGTTGATCGAGCAGTTGCCAGAACAGCAACGCGAGCAATAAAAGCACGAGCGTCGCCAGCGCACCCTTTAATGTACCGCGCAGGGACGAGCCGGGCGCCGGTGGGGTGCTGCTCACAGAAGCTGGCGGAGTGACATTGGACAAGCTGTAATCCTGCGGTTTGGCTGGACTGGCGCGACGTGCACTATAAGCCGGACGCCCAAAGGGCGGCTAGCATGCCTTGAGTCGTGGCGAAGTGCCAGCCCCGCGCGGCTGGACTGCCTTCCGTCATTAAGGTAGCTTTGCCGGTTACGCGGGAGCGTTCCAGCTCCTAGACTCAGACTTTTTCAGCGCGCACGCATTGATAACCATCAAGTGAACGACGCGCATGGTCTGGCCGGGCATCGCCTGCGCTGCAATCATTCATCTGTCACTGACCCAAGGTTCTCCATGGCTCAATACGTCTTCACCATGCATCGGCTGGGCAAAGTTGTTCCGCCGAAGCGGGAAATTCTCAAAAACATTTCGCTGTCCTTCTTCCCCGGCGCCAAGATCGGCGTACTCGGCCTCAACGGTTCGGGTAAGTCCACGCTGCTGAAAATCATGGCCGGCGTCGACACCGAGTTCGAGGGCGAAGCCCGTCCGATGCCGGAGCTGAACATCGGTTATCTGCCGCAAGAGCCGCAACTTGATCCGACCAAGACCGTGCGTGAAGTGGTCGAGGAAGCGGTCAGCGTGATCAAGGATGCGCAAGCGCGTCTGGACGAGGTCTATGCGGCCTACGCCGATCCGGATGCCGACTTCGACAAGCTGGCCGCCGAGCAAGCCAAACTCGAAGCGATCCTGCAGGCCAGCGACGGTCACAACCTTGAGCGCCAACTGGAAGTCGCCGCCGATGCGCTGCGTCTGCCGGCCTGGGATGCGAAAGTAGAACACCTGTCCGGTGGTGAAAAACGTCGTGTGGCCCTGTGCCGTCTGCTGCTGTCCGCGCCGGACATGCTGCTGCTCGACGAACCGACCAACCACCTGGACGCCGACTCCGTTGCGTGGCTCGAGCACTTCCTGCACGACTTCCCGGGCACTGTGGTAGCGATCACGCACGACCGTTACTTCCTCGACAACGTCGCCGGCTGGATTCTCGAACTCGACCGCGGCGCGGGCATTCCGTACGAAGGCAACTACTCGGGTTGGCTTGAAGCCAAGTCCGATCGTCTGGCTGCCGAATCCAAGCAGCAGTCGGCCCACGAAAAAGCCATGAAGGAAGAACTGGAGTGGGTGCGCAAAGGCGCGAAGGCCCGCCAGTCGAAATCCAAGGCACGACTGCAACGCTTCGAAGAAATGCAATCGCAGGAATTCCAGAAGCGCAGCGAAACCAACGAGATCTACATCCCGGCCGGTCCACGTCTGGGCGACAAGGTCATCGAATTCAAGAACGTCACCAAGGGCTACGGCGATCGCGTGTTGATCGACAACCTGTCGTTCGCGATGCCGAAAGGCGCGATCGTCGGCGTGATCGGTGGTAACGGCGCCGGTAAATCGACCCTGTTCCGCATGCTGATGGGCAAGGAAACACCGGATTCGGGCAGCATCGAAGTCGGCGAAACCGTGCAACTGGCCTGCGTCGACCAGAGCCGCGATGACCTGGATGGCAGCAAGACTGTGTTCCAGCAAATCTCCGACGGTTCCGACCAGATCCGCATCGGCAACTACGAGATCCCGTCGCGCACCTACGTCGGTCGCTTCAACTTCAAGGGCGGCGATCAGCAGAAGTTCGTCAAGGACCTGTCCGGTGGTGAACGCGGTCGTCTGCACCTGGCGCTGACCCTGAAGGAGGGCGGCAACGTCCTGCTGCTCGACGAACCGTCCAACGACCTCGACGTTGAAACCCTGCGTTCCCTGGAAGAAGCCCTGCTGGACTTCCCGGGCGCCGCCATTGTGATCTCTCACGATCGGTGGTTCCTTGACCGCGTGGCAACGCACATCCTGGCGTACGAAGACGATTCGCAAGCGATCTTCTTCGAAGGTAACTACACCGAGTACGAAGCGGATCGCAAGAAGCGTCTCGGCGAAGCAGCTGCCCAGCCACACCGGGTACGTCACAAGAAACTGGCCTGATATCGGGTTGGTTGCATAAAAGAACGGAGCCTTCGGGCTCCGTTTTTTTTGCCTGTGTTTTCAGGGATACCGAGTTGGATTCATCGCTGGCTTGCCAGCGATAGCTGAATCACTGTTGGTGCATCACTTGAATTTGATCTCACCATTCAGGTGCAAAACCGGCTAAAAATCCTTCTGATTTATATCCTGTGCACCATTTAATTTCATAACTGCGACATTTTGCTCTGTTCCTGTGCGCATTTCGTTTGTTACAGTCCGGCCCAATCTCCTCCAACGACAATAAATTTGCCGAGACTTTTCCCATGATCGAATCCGTCGAATCCTTCCTCGCCCGTCTGAAAAAACGCGACCCGGATCAACCCGAATTCCACCAGGCCGTCGAAGAAGTCCTGCGCAGTCTGTGGCCGTTTCTCGAAGCCAATCCGCATTACCTGACCTCGGGGATTCTGGAGCGCATCTGCGAACCGGAGCGTGCAGTGGTGTTCCGCGTGTCATGGGTCGACGATCAGGGCAAGGTCCAGGTCAATCGCGGTTTCCGCATCCAGATGAACAGCGCCATCGGCCCGTACAAGGGCGGCTTGCGTTTCCATCCATCGGTGAACATGGGCGTGCTGAAATTCCTCGCCTTCGAACAGACCTTCAAAAACTCCCTGACCTCGCTGCCCATGGGCGGTGGCAAGGGCGGTTCCGACTTCGATCCGAAGGGCAAGAGTGACGCTGAGGTCATGCGTTTCTGCCAGGCGTTCATGAGCGAGTTGTATCGCCATATTGGCGCCGACGTTGACGTGCCGGCCGGTGACATCGGCGTCGGTGCGCGTGAGATCGGTTTCCTGTTTGGCCAGTACAAGCGCCTGAGCAACCAGTTCACCAGTGTGCTGACCGGCAAAGGCATGACCTACGGCGGCAGCCTGATTCGCCCGGAAGCCACCGGTTTCGGTTGCGTGTATTTCGCAGAAGAAATGCTCAAGCGCCGCGAGCAGACCGTTGAAGGCAAGCGTGTGGCAATCTCCGGTTCCGGCAACGTCGCGCAATACGCAGCACGCAAGGTTATGGACCTCGGCGGCAAAGTGATTTCGCTGTCCGACTCCGAAGGCACGCTGTACTGCGAAGCGGGCCTGAGCGAAGAACAGTGGCTGGCGCTGCTGGAGCTGAAGAACGTCAAGCGTGGACGCATCAGTGAACTGGCGACGGCATTCGGTCTGGAATTCCGCGCTGCTCAACTGCCGTGGTCGCTGCCATGCGACATCGCATTGCCGTGCGCCACGCAGAACGAACTCGACGCTGAGGCTGCACGCACGCTGCTGCGCAATGGCTGCGTGTGCGTAGCTGAGGGCGCGAACATGCCGACCACGCTCGAGGCTGTGGATATCTTTATCGAAGCCGGGATTCTGTTTGCGCCGGGCAAGGCGTCCAACGCCGGCGGTGTGGCGGTGAGCGGTCTGGAAATGTCGCAGAACGCTATGCGTCTGCTGTGGACGGCGGGTGAGGTGGACAGCAAGCTGCACGCGATCATGCAGTCGATCCATCACGCTTGCGTGCATTACGGCGAAGAGAACGGCCGGATCAACTACGTCAAAGGCGCGAACATCGCCGGCTTCGTCAAAGTGGCCGACGCAATGCTCGCGCAGGGCGTGGTTTAAGCCGGTTCGATGCGGATCACTTCAATCATTTGATCGCCGGCGGGGCGCTGCCACAGCACCTCGTCGTTGAGTTGGGCACCGAGTAACGCCCGGCCCAGCGGTGAGCCCCAATTGATCAGGCCTTTGCCAGCATCGGCCTGATCTTCGCCGACCAGTTGCACCCGACGTTCGGTGTCGTGTTCGTCGGCGTAGGTTACCCAACTGCCGATCTGTACCTTGTCTCTGGACGTGGCTGCGACGGCGACTTGCGCGCTGCTCAGGCGCTGATTGAAGTAGCGCAAATCCCTTTGCAGATCCGCCAGCCGTTGTTTGTCGGCCTGCTCACCCTTGGCCGTTTGTTCGGCGTGCAGGGTTTGCAGTTCGGCAACTTTCGCCTGCAACTGCGCCAAGCCTTGTTGCGTGACGTAATTGGGCTGCTCGCTGACCTGCCGCTCGACCGGCTGATCGGCTTGTGCGGCGGCGTTGTCTTCGTTGACGAATGCGCGACTCATGGTGTCCTCCTCGTATGAGGTTTGGGCCATGCTCGCAGGCATTTGGTTTCACTGGATGTCTGGCAGCGACCTATGGCGAGCGATAAGCCCGCCCGGCGTCCTGATCTTTCTGTTGCTGCCAGGCGCGCTCGCGTTCGTCCCAGTGTTCGTTGCGATACTCTTCGCGACCCTTGTTTTCCAGCATTGCCTGACACTGGCGAAAGCCGTCGGTCCAGCCTTCGGCGTATTGCTTGTCCTTGAGATAGCGCGGCACGTTCTTGCGAAACTCGCCGCTGATCGAACCGGCCGCCTGACGACCGCTGATGCAACCGTCATCGAAGCCGTCGGCGAAGGCCGGTGGATAACCCTTGGCGATCAAATCTTCATGGGTGGTCTGGCAACCGCCCAGCAACAGCACAACACCCAGCAAACCCGCACACCACCACATCGCACTCTCCCGCGCCGGTTGTCCGGCTTATGGGGAAAGTCTAGAAGCTGATTCATGAGGCGGCTGTCGAAGCCCTGTGAAAAATCCATTAACACCACAAAACCAATGTGGGAGCGAGCAGGGGATGTGTGTTGGGCTCGGGATCAGTAGTGATACCACTTCACTTCGAGCATGACTTCGGTTTCCGGCGTGGCGAGGTGGCTGAACTCACGCTGTGCACTCAGGCGCAAACCCAGATTGCGCGACAACTCCCACTGCTGATTCAAGCTCAAGCTACGGCGCACTTCACCATTGAAGAAGTAATCGCCCTTGGCCTCCAGGCTGAGATTGCCCAGCGGGTTTTTCCACAACACGCCGGTATTGAAACCGCCGGCCGGGGACACGAATTCGGCGAAGTCATTGTTGTGCTCAACGCGCACGGTACCGAGGGCAAAACCCAATACGTCATCACCCAACGCCCAGGTGCCGCCACCGCCACCATTGACGTGGCTGACCAGCGTCTCGTCATCGTGCTTGCCCGGTACGCGCTCAAGACCACCGGTGACCTGCCACGACAGTGGCTGCAATAGTTCATTGCGCGGCGTCAGCGAGCGAATCGTCGCCAGATCCAGTTGCTGGAATTGCCAGTGATTGCCTTCGTACTGGCGCAACTTCATCTGCAGAATCTCGATCTGCGCGCCGAGCGGGAAGCTTTCAGCGTTGTCATTGAGATCGTGATAGGCCATGCGCAAGCCGTATTCGCCGAACGCACGATCACCACGGGTGCCGAGACCGGCCTGCCAGGTGCGTGATTCGTGGCCGTCTTCCGGCAAGCCTGGCTGCGGAATGTCCAACTCAGGCGCCGGGTTCTTGTTGATCGCCCGCAGCAGTTCGAAACTGCGTTGCGCCCGTTGCGGATCACGTTCCTGGCCGTTGGCGCGGTAGCGCTCGAGGCGATACGCCGCGTCGATGATCAGCGCCTGACGGTCACGAGGCAGAGCTTTGAAGGTTGGGTCCTGCAACACTTGTTGATCGGCGCTGACGTTCAGCACCCATTGTTGTTCGTCACTGCTCAACGGCTCGGCGCGGCTGAGCAGTTCGCGCTCGCGGGACGGGCGATATTCGATACTTTCCACCAGCCCGGCTTCTTTCACCGCTTTGACGGTGTCAGTGGGAATCGCGGTCAACGGGAATTGTTCGGTCAGGCGCAGACTCGGCCGTGCCACCTGCAGCAACTCAAGCAGGCGATACGAGCAGTTTTCATCGAAGAAGAAATAGTCGAACTGGATCTGCTTCAACTCCCACACATGCTCGACCATGCGCGCGGTTTCTTCCTGGGTCAGATTCAGTCGGTACTCCCACAGGTCGCGGTTTTCCAGACTGCGGTATTCGGAGAGCTTTTCCTGATAGGGCACCAGCGCGAACAGCCCCGGGTACCCGCCCATCAGGCCTTTCCAGGCGTACAGAATGCTGTTGTCCGAGCCTTCGATGTAGGCGCCGAAGTTGATCGCGTAGCTCAGCAGCGAGGTCTTGTCGGCCTGCACATCGGCCTGATCGATGCGCAGCAGGGTGTGGCCGAACATCGATGACGGACTGTTCAAATAAGCCGCCGGGAAGATCATCACCGCGCTGTGCGGCGAAACATCTTTGAACCACTTCTTGTACTCGGCGCATGCAGGTGTCGGCAGATCGCTGAGATTGAGCTGAGCTTTCAGCCAGCGAGTGCGCGCCGGATAAACACATTGCGCGTGTTGCTCGCCGAGGCTGGCCGGGGCGTACAGCGCTTGCACGGTGGCCGCCAGTTCATGATCGGGATGTTCGTTGCCATCGGGCGCGAGAAAGAATTTCTTGTCGCTGACATAGCTGCGCCAGCCGCCAAGCTTGGCGGTTTCGTAGTGACCGAGGGAAATCCAGAAGCGGTCGTTGGCCAGTTGCTGCAAACGTTGAGGGTCGATGGTTGGCGCGGCGGACAGCGGGGCGCAGACACAGAGCGCCAGCCAGGCAAGGCGTTTGAGCATAGTCGGCAACTTGAACAGGAAAGAAATAAAGACCCAAGGAGGGCGGGCCGAAAAAACAAAACCCGCTTCCCGAAGGAAGCGGGTGGGGTCGAGCTTAAGCCTGAGTTGCGTACTTGGCCAGACGAGGATCCGATTTCAGTACGGCCAGGGTGTTGGTATGCACGTCTTCAGCGGTCACGTCAGCCTTGCTGAAAATCTGCTGGAAGTGCTCGTGAGTCACAGCAGCGAAGTGCGCGCGATCTTCCGGCGCCACGCCCAGTACCACGGCATAAGTCGTCAGCGCTTCGCCGTTGCCTTTGGCCATGTCTTCGGACAGCTCGTTCATCATGCCATTCATGGCAAACCAGGATTTGCCGCCGTAGGTCAGCGATGCATTGGTCGAGCAGCCGTTGGTGCCGGACGTCATCCCGAAGGTGGCGTTACCGGACGTGCCGTTGGTGGTGGAAGCGAGGAAGTGCGCCGGGGTGCCACGCTGACCTTCGAACAGCATGTTGCCCCAACCGCAATCCGGGCCGCCTGGAGCTTGCGCCATTGCGTTGATGGATACAGCGGTGAAGAGAGTACCGAGAAGAATCCGTTTCATAGCTTTTTTCTCTTTGTGTGCATACCAATGGACAGGGTTCTGGCACCTGACGGTGCCAGTGGGCCAGTATTAGTTCCAGCCGCGCAGTTTGGAGTTTAGGCACGTTCCTGGGGTTCCGTGAGTTTTTACAAAAGATTTGGCGATAACCCCGATTTCATGGGCGCCGGGACATGGGCAGCCGGTTGTCTATGCTTTGTCACATGGCGCGCCTTGCCAGTGGGGCACGGGCAGCGCCAGAATGCGGCTATCTGCCCCGCCTGATTGTTAAGGAAGCCCGATGCCTGATCCTGTTGCTGCCAGCTTGCGTCTTGCGCCCGAAGCGCTGACCCGTCCGTTTTCCGCTGAACAGTTCAGCTTCACTACCACCAATGATCTGGAGCCCTTTCGCGGTGTGCTCGGCCAGGAACGCGCGGTCGAAGCCTTGCAGTTCGGTGTGGCCATGCCACGCCCCGGTTACAACGTATTCGTCATGGGCGAGCCCGGCACTGGCCGTTTCTCGTTCGTCAAACGTTACCTGAAGGCCGAAGGCAAACGCCTGCAGACCCCGGCGGACTGGGTCTACGTCAATAACTTCGATGAGCCGCGCGAACCCCGCGCACTGGAACTGCCTTCGGGCACTGCTGGCGCGTTTATCGGTGACATCAACGGCTTGATCGACAATCTGCTGGCGACGTTTCCGGCAGTCTTCGAGCACCCGTCCTACCAGCAAAAGAAAAGCGCCATCGATCGCGCCTTCAACCAGCGCTACGACAAGGCCCTCGACATCATCGAGCGTCTGGCCCTGGAAAAAGACGTCGCCCTCTATCGTGACAGCAGCAACATCGCTTTCACGCCGATGCTCGATGGCAAAGCGCTGGACGAAGCCGAGTTCGCTCAGTTGCCGGAAGCCGATCGTGAACGCTTTCACGATGACATTTCCGGCCTCGAAGAGCGCCTGAACGAAGAGCTCGCCAGCCTGCCGCAATGGAAGCGCGAGTCGAACAATCAACTGCGTTCGCTCAACGAAGAAACCATCACCCTGGCTTTGCAGCCATTGCTGTCGCCGCTGTCGGAGAAGTACGCCGAGAACGCTGCGGTCTGCGGTTACCTGCAAGCGATGCAGGTCTATCTGCTGAAAACCGTGGTCGAGCAACTGGTCGATGACAGCAAGACTGACGCCGTTGCGCGCAAGCTGCTGGAAGAGCAATACGCACCGAGCCTGGTGGTCGGTCATCCGCTCAGCGGCGGTGCGCCAGTCGTTTTCGAGCCGCACCCGACGTACGAAAACCTCTTCGGCCGTATCGAATACACCACCGATCAGGGCGCGCTCTACACCACCTATCGCCAGTTGCGTCCGGGCGCCTTGCACCGCGCCAATGGCGGTTTCCTGATTCTTGAAGCGGAAAAAATGCTCAGCGAGCCGTTCGTATGGGATGCGCTGAAACGCGCCCTGCAATCGCGCAAGCTGAAAATGGAATCACCGCTGGGCGAGATGGGCCGTTTTGCCACCGTGACGCTTAATCCGCAGCACATTCCGCTGCAGGTCAAAGTCATCATCATCGGTGCGCGGTCGCTGTACTACACGTTGCAAGACCTCGATCCGGACTTCCAGGAGATGTTCCGCGTCCTCGTGGATTTCGACGAAGACATCCCGATGGTCGACGAGAGCCTGGAGCAATTTGCCCAGTTGTTGAAAACCCGGACTTCGGAAGAAGGCATGGCGCCGCTGACCGCTGATGCGGTAGCGCGTCTGGCCACTTACAGTGCACGTCTGGCCGAACACCAAGGGCGGTTGTCGGCGCGCATTGGCGATCTGTTCCAACTGGTCAGCGAAGCGGATTTCATCCGTCACCTGGCCGGCGATGAAATGACCGATGCCGGGCACATCGAACGTGCGCTGAAAGCCAAAGCCACACGCACCGGACGTGTGTCGGCGCGGATTCTCGACGACATGCTCGCGGGGATCATCCTGATCGACACCGATGGCGCGGCGGTCGGCAAGTGCAACGGTCTGACCGTGCTTGAAGTCGGCGACTCGGCGTTTGGTGTGCCGGCGCGGATTTCCGCCACGGTGTACCCGGGCGGCAGCGGCATCGTCGATATCGAGCGTGAGGTCAACCTTGGACAGCCGATTCACTCCAAAGGCGTGATGATCCTCACCGGGTATCTGGGCAGCCGTTACGCCCAGGAATTCCCGCTGGCGATTTCCGCGAGCATCGCTTTGGAGCAATCCTACGGTTACGTCGATGGCGACAGTGCGTCGCTGGGCGAGGCGTGCACGCTGATTTCGGCGCTGTCGAAAACCCCGCTCAAGCAGTGCTTTGCGATCACCGGCTCGATCAACCAGTTCGGCGAAGTGCAAGCGGTGGGTGGGGTCAACGAGAAGATCGAAGGCTTCTTCCGTCTCTGTGAAGCGCGTGGGCTGACGGGCGAGCAGGGCGCGATCATTCCGCAGGCCAACGTCGCCACGCTGATGCTCGATGAGAAAGTGCTGGCGGCGGTGCGTGCCGGGCAATTCCATGTGTACGCGGTGCGTCAGGCTGACGAGGCGTTGAGTCTGTTGGTGGGCGAACCGGCCGGTGAACCGAATGCCGATGGCGAATTCCCGGAAGGCAGCATCAACGCCCGAGTAGTCGAGCGCTTGCGTGACATCGCCGAGATGATCAGCGAAGAAGACCTTAAGGAGGCCGAGAAGGAGTTGGCCCAAGAGGCGCTGGCCGAAGCCAAACCGGCTTAAGCTTTAACGCGGTCAAAAACTGTGGGAGCGAGCCTGCTCGCGAAAGCGCTGTATCAGACGACGAATAAGTTGCCTGACACTCCGCATTCGCGAGCAGGCTCGCTCCCACATTTGTTTGGTGTGAATCCAGCGAAAAATCGCCACAACTCTGACGCCAATATTCACACAATGACCATTCGGCGCCTTCTGGTTCCATTCGGCTTGCGCAGCGGACTTTTCTTCTATTCTCAGCTCAAGGATATCGACAGTATCACTGGATCGAGCCAGTCCTCCCGTGGGGGCTGAACACCGGCTTCACCGAGGGTCGCCGCCATGTCGCGCAACCTCTGCCTCACCCGTCAATGCCTGGGTCTTGTGACCCGTATCGAATGCGCCATCAAGCCGTTGGCTGGCGATAACGGCATGTGGACGCTGCTCTTCGCCGCCGGCATGGCCGGTGAACAACCTTCCGCCATCAAGGCACAGGGCCCGTTTCATGGGCCGGTCGCCGCCGAATCGATACTCGACACCATTGTCGAAAGCCTGACCCTGCATGGCTACGAACTGGCCGACGATCCGCAGATCTGGAGCCTGCACCTGCAAGCCCAGCTGCGTCAGATCAACGGTGGCCGCGGCCGCGCTCTGTAGGAGCTGCCGCAGGCTGCGATCTTTTGATCTTGCTCTTCAAGGCGCGGCATCAGGCACCTGCGCCTTGTCGAGTTTGACCTCAAAGCCGTATTGCACGGTGGCGAGGTCGGTTCGCTGATAGGTTTCCACATGGGTCGGGCGGCCATAGAAGTAATGCACGCCAAACAACGCCGGGCCTTCTGTGCTCGCATCGTGGCTGACCGATAGGATCTGTTTGAGATAATTGCCGCTATCGTCTTTGACGAAGAATCGCCATTCGTTGGGCGGAAACAGTTTCAGGTCCACCACCAACTGGTTGTTCTTGATCTCCAGGCCTTTGGGCAAGGACTTGGCGTCGTACGTCTGCTTGGCCACCGTGGCGAGAAACAGCGGCATTGAGCCGACGGCAATTGCAGGGGTTTCCGGGAACAGGTTCAGGTCGTAAGTGATCGTCGCGCGCAGCGGATCGACCTGGTACGCCTCGGGCGGCAGTTCGATCGGTTCATCGAGCTTGCCACTGCGTTTTTCGGTGAAGAATGTGACAGGACTGACGCCCGGGCTGAAGTCATCGCCCAGCAATTCATCGTTGAACGTACGGCGATGGGAGAACTCGATGCGTGCAGCGCTCGGCTCTTCCACGGATTGGTGGATGCGGATGCCAGCCTTCAATTGTTCTTCGGTCAGGCTCGCGCCCTTGAGCCAGTTGACTGCCAGGTCGTCGTAGACCGTCACCGGCAGGTCCAGTGGCTGGATGGCCTTTTGCGTGGTGTGCTGGTTGAACGTGCGAATCGGCAGATCCAGCGCTTTACGCGTCACCGTCGCCGAGGAAAAGTCGAGCACGCTGACTTCCAGGGTGTCGATCGGGCCATTGAAGTAGACCTTGTTGTAGCGACGCGGGTGTTTCTGCTCGAAATCCTGCTGCTCTTGTGTGAGCTGTTTTTCCAGCGTATCGCTCCAGCCCTTCTGCTGTTGCAGGTAGGCCAGTTGTTTTTCGTAGAACGCCACTTGCTCCGGACTTTCGTTGATCGAGCCGGCGCGTATCAGGTATTGCCCGGTCTTGTCGCGGGCCTGAACGATCAACGGATTGAGCTGGGTCTCTGCGACTTCCGCCGCCAGTGGCAGGTTGTTGCTGAATTCAACTTCGGCGCAGTTGTTTTCGAGCTTCAGCAGTTTGACGCTGAGGTTGTCATTGCTGCGGGTCTGGCCGACGTCCTTTTGCGTCAGGTCGAAGCTGTACAGGCGGCGCGGCGCGATGACTTCGATCTGGCCTTGCAGGCTGACCGGTTGCGGCAGGGATTTTTTGTCCACGTCCAGTCCGTCAATGAACGGGTAGGTCACGGTCAGGTCATCGGGGTTGGTGACGTTGGAGCTGGAAGGGCTGAGCTGAATGCCCGGATCGGTTTCCGACCATTCCGGCTGATAAGCGATCACGCGTTTGTTGCTCAACGTAACCGACTGCCATTCCACGCCATGGGGGAACAGGAAGCCACCGGGAATGTTCAGGTTGAACGGGAACACCGGTTGCAGATCGGTGAGGTAATCGGAGCTGGCATCCTTGTGCAGCACGAACAGGCCATTGATGAAGGTGTCGACCAGCGCTTGCGGGGCAGGGTAGTGCTTGAGCACGGCGAGCGCGTCTTCGCCGTATTCGGTGCGCGGTGGATTGTCGTTGAGCTTGAGTTGCGCGCGTTCGAGCAGCAGCAGTGAGCCACCGAGTTCGGTGACGGCGTCCTTGAGTTTGGTGTCGGTGATCGCGTCCAGTGACTGTTCGAACTTTGCGGTCTTTTCTTCAAGGCTGGTGGCGTGCTTTTCGTCGCCGGGCGAGCAACCGCTGATCAACAGAGCAAGGCAAATTCCGGCCGTCGTTATCGGTAATCGCACATCCATTTCCACACGTCCTGTCTGCAGTCACTGGGCTGTCAATGGCTTGGACACTAGCAGAAAAAAATCACACATACGCGCAGGTGGCGGATTTTCCGGCAGTTTCTGGCTGTCACAGGGGGCTGGTATACTCGCCGCCATTTCCAGCCCCCCATGTGTGAGATTCAATGGAACGCTTTATCGAAAATGCAATGTACGCCTCGCGCTGGCTGCTGGCGCCGATCTATATCGGGCTGTCCCTCGGGCTGCTGGCGCTGGCACTGAAATTTTTCCAGGAAGTTTTTCACATCCTGCCCAATGTGTTCTCGATGGCCGAATCGGAACTGATTCTGGTGCTGCTGTCGCTGATCGATATGGCGCTGGTTGGCGGGCTGTTGGTGATGGTGATGATTTCCGGCTACGAGAACTTCGTCTCTGAACTGAACATCGATGAAGGCAAGGAAAAGCTCAGTTGGCTCGGCACCATGGACTCTTCATCGCTGAAGATGAAAGTCGCGGCCTCGATCGTGGCGATCTCTTCGATCCACTTGCTGCGCATCTTCATGGACGCCAAGAACGTCGATCCCGAGCACTTGATGTGGTACGTGATCATCCACATGACCTTCGTCGTTTCGGCGTTCGCCATGGGTTACCTGGACAAGGTCACCAAGCACTGATCAACCTTTGATCGCTGCAAAAGCACCGCCCGTCTGTTGTGAAACAGACGGGCGGTGTCGTTTGTGGCTTGTGCTTTGGTGCGTGCGGGCATATCCCTGTAGAGGTCTTGAGTCACCACTGCATGAGGTGTGTTCATGAACCTGCAAGAGTTGAATGCGTTTGCCATCGCCAGGAAGGTTGATGAGTTGAACCTGATCTCCATGGAAGGCGGGATTTACCTGCTTGAGGCACGGATGCACGGGGCGGCGTATCCGTTGAGTGATCTCAAGGGTGGGATGCTGACATTGCGCTCGGTGGAGCATGCGCGGGATTTGCTGCATAACTTTCCGGTATTGCCCTTCAACCTCGTACACACCTCGGTACACGATGAAATGTGTGGCCTGGGCGCCAGTGGCGAGGAAAGCCTGAAGGTGCCGCTCGCCTGGCGCTCAGCCCTGTAGGCGTTGCGCCCCATCGCCGGGCATCTGTGCTAGTCTGCTCGCCCTTTTGGTTCCGGGCGCGCCGGGACGCGCTGTGCACGCACGGCAAGTCTTGTGGCCGTCCGCACAGCGGAGCAGTGTCATGTCCGAAGTAAATCTGTCCACCGACGAAACCCGCGTCAGCTACGGCATCGGCCGTCAGCTGGGTGACCAGCTGCGCGACAACCCGCCACCGGGCGTTAGCCTGGACGCGATCCTGGCTGGCCTGACCGACGCGTTCGCCGGTAAGGAAAGCCGTGTTGGCCAGGAAGAAATGTCCGCCAGCTTCAAAGT
The DNA here is from genome assembly GCF_031882575.1 of Pseudomonas sp. VD-NE ins. Lineage (NCBI taxonomy): Bacteria > Pseudomonadati > Pseudomonadota > Gammaproteobacteria > Pseudomonadales > Pseudomonadaceae > Pseudomonas > Pseudomonas sp. VD-NE ins. The sequence continues at coordinate 5,699,812 of NZ_CP134772.1, read as the reverse complement.
GATCCGCGAAATCATGCAAGCCGAAGCGGCTGCCAAAGCTGAAGCCGCTGCTGGCGAAGGCTTGGCTTTCCTGGCTGAAAACGCCAAGCGTGAGGGCATCACCACTCTGGCTTCCGGCCTGCAATTCGAAGTGCTGACTCAGGGCGAAGGCGCCAAGCCGACCCGTGAAGATCAAGTGCGTACTCACTACCACGGCACACTGATCGACGGCACTGTGTTCGACAGCTCCTACGAGCGTGGCCAGCCTGCAGAATTCCCGGTTGGCGGCGTGATCGCTGGCTGGACTGAAGCCCTGCAACTGATGAACGCCGGCAGCAAATGGCGTCTGTACGTGCCGAGCGAACTGGCTTACGGCGCTCAAGGCGTTGGCAGCATCCCGCCGCACAGCGTTCTGGTATTCGACGTCGAGCTGCTGGACGTTCTGTAAGACCTGATTGTTGGAGCTGGCTCGGTCATGTGGGAGCGAGCTTGCTCGCGAAAGCGGTATGTTATTCAACGATGATGTTGAATGTTATGGCCTCTTCGCGAGCAAGCTCGCTCCCACAGGGCTTGCTCCGACATGTTGCATTTTCATAGTTCTATCTTGTGATGCAGTTCACTGGTCGGGCGCAACGCCCGGGCATAGCAGAACAGAAACAGATTGCGCACCAGCTCCTTGAGCACCAGCGGCTCGCTGGAATTCAGGCTGCTGACGTCCAGATCCCCTTGGTCTTGCAGCTCATGCAGGGCTTCTTCTTCAAGCACCGCACAGACTTCACCAGTTTCCCGATGCAGGATTCTGAGGTATGGGTGTGGGCGGTCCAGCCAGGCGTCGATCAAATAAGTCATGGTTCTCGTCTCCTTGAAAGGTTTCAATGAGAATAATTCTTATTCGTCAAATAGCAAGCGTCTATTGGCGGATTGTGAAATTTTCCGGGTAAAGATTGCGTAAGGTCAAAACGGCTGGCGTTTGGCTATTGCTTGGTTTTGCTGGGGTGGAACGGGGAGGGCGAAGCTCCATCCCACGGCTGGCGCGGGATGGATGACAAGCGATTCAGACCTTTCTGACGAACTCGGATTTGAGTTTCATCGGGCCGATGCCGTCGATCTTGCAGTCGATGTCGTGGTCGCCATCGCACAGGCGGATGTTCTTGACCTTGGTGCCGACCTTGACCACCAGCGAGGTGCCCTTGACCTTGAGGTCCTTGATCACAGTGATGGTGTCGCCGTCCTGCAGGACGTTGCCGACCGAATCTTTCTTCACGGCATCATCGGACGCCACTTCGGCTTCGCCGCTGGCGGACCACTCGTGGGCGCACTCCGGGCACACCAGTTGGGTGCCGTCTTCGTAGGTGTATTCGGAATTGCATTTCGGGCAGGGTGGCAACGTGCTCACTAAGGCTCCTTGGGTGTGGATCGCTAAAAGTCGCACATTGTATAGGGTTTTAGTTTTTCAGGCAGTCAAATGCAAAAGATCGCAGCATCGATAACCCCTGTAGGAGCTGCCGAAGGCTGCGATCTCTTGATTTTGCTTCAGCGGTATCAGTGCGTACGCGCGACCGCAAACTCGCTCAGTTCGACCAGCGCATCGCGGTATTCACTGGCCGGCAGCGCTTCAAGGCACTTGATCGCGCGGGCCACGTAATCACGGGCCAGTTGCGCGGTGTATTCCAGCGAACCAGAAGCTTCCACAGCAATGCGGATGCTTTCCAGATCTTCGATCCCGCCTTTCTGGATCGCCTGACGCACCAGGGCAGCCTGCTCAGCCGTACCTTCGCGCATGGTGTAGATCAGCGGCAGAGTCGGCTTGCCTTCGGCCAGATCGTCGCCGACGTTCTTGCCCAAGGTCTCGGCGTCGCCCTTGTAGTCGAGCAAATCGTCGACCAGTTGGAAGGCCACACCCAGGTGATCGCCGAAGGTGCGCAAGGCTTCGCTCTGCTCGGCGGTAGCACCGGCCAATGCAGCAGCGCTGTGGGTCGAAGCTTCGAAGAGCATCGCGGTCTTGCCGCGGATGACTTCCATGTAGGTTTCTTCGGTGGTGCTGGCGTCGCGAACCTTGGACAGTTGCAGCACTTCGCCTTCGGCGATGATGCGCGTGGCCTGGGACAGGATCTTCATCACCGGCATCGAGCCCAGTTCGACCATCATTTCGAACGAGCGCGAGTACAGGAAGTCGCCGACCAGCACGCTCGGAGCGTTGCCCCACATGGCGTTGGCGGTCGAACGGCCACGGCGCATGCCGGACATGTCGACCACGTCGTCATGCAGCAGGGTGGCGGTGTGCAGGAATTCGATGGTGGCGGCCAGCAGGCGCATGTCGTCGCCTTCGCGACCCAGGGCCTTGCCACACAGCAACACTAATAAAGGACGCAGACGCTTGCCGCCGGCCGAGGTGATGTAATCGCCGATTTTCGATACCAGCGGTACTCGGGAAGTCAGCTGCTTCTTGATGATGCCGTCGACGGCGCTAAAATCGTCCGCCACCGCGCGGTAGAAAGCTTGGGGTTGCATCAGCGAGAGTCGCTCCAGAAGGGTTGCGCGGCATGCTAGGACCCCCATCCGGACCTGTCAAGGCGCGATGGACGGCTACTTGCAAGCCAGCGGCGGCTTGCGTACAATCGCGCACCCTGAACTTCCTGGGCAGCACCTGCCTTACGCAATTGCAACGGGCCTTCCAGCCTTATGCAGCCATGCCAGCCAATACCTCTTCCTATAAAGAGCTGGGTGAGCAGGATTATCGGAGAAATACCATGTCTTATGCAGTAATCGTTACTGGCGGCAAGCAGTACAAAGTCGCCCCAGGTGAATACCTGAAGATCGAAAAACTGGAAATCGCTACCGGCGAATCCGTTACCTTTGATCGCGTTCTGTTGGTTGCCAATGGCGACGACGTGAATATCGGCGCTCCAGTTGTTGCTGGCGCTACCGTTGTGGCTGAAGTGATCTCCCAGGGTCGTCACGATAAAGTCCGCATCATCAAGTTCCGTCGTCGTAAGCACCACATGAAGCGTATGGGCCACCGCCAGTGGTACACCGAGATCAAAATCACCGGTATTCAGGCTTAATTTCAGCCTAATTCCTCACTAGGAGAATTGACTCATGGCACACAAAAAAGCTGGTGGTAGTACCCGTAACGGTCGCGACTCAGAAGCCAAACGCCTTGGCGTTAAGATGTATGGCGGCCAGAAAATCATTCCGGGCAACATCATCGTGCGTCAGCGCGGCACCCAATTCCACGCTGGCTACGGCGTTGGCATGGGTAAGGATCACACCCTCTTCGCGAAAATCGAAGGCGTGATCAAGTTTGAAGTAAAAGGCGCGTTCAACCGCCGTTACGTGAGCGTTGTCGCAGCTTAATTGCGCGATCGCTGGAAAAGCCCTGTCTCGCGACGGGGCTTTTTCGTTTGTGGGGTGAGTCTCTTGCAAAACTGTTTGTATGGGCTGTCGGCGTGCGATACATGTCGTGTTTTGGGGTCGCTGCGCTCATTTTTGCAAGAGTCTTATGTCTTGATTGTTTTTCGGCTCGTCCGTACGGCGAGAGGCGTTGGTTATGAAGTTTGTTGATGAAGTATCGATTCGCGTAAAGGCTGGTGACGGCGGCAATGGCGCCATGAGTTTCCGTCGGGAAAAATTCATCGAAAACGGTGGCCCGAACGGCGGTGATGGCGGTGACGGCGGTTCCATCTACATGATGGCTGACGAAAACCTCAACACCCTGGTCGACTACCGTTACACCCGGCACTTCGATGCCGAGCGTGGCTCCAACGGTGGCAGCACCGACTGCACCGGTAAAAAAGGTGAAGACCTGATCCTGCGCGTGCCGGTCGGCACCACGGTGATCGACTCCGCTACCCAGGAAGTGATTGGCGACCTGACCAAGGCAGGCCAGAAACTGATGGTTGTGCAGGGCGGCTGGCACGGTCTGGGCAACACCCGTTTCAAATCCAGTACCAACCGTGCGCCGCGTCAGACCACGCCGGGCAAGCCGGGTGAGCAGCGCGACCTGAAGCTGGAAATGAAAGTACTGGCCGACGTCGGTCTGCTGGGCTTGCCGAATGCCGGTAAAAGTACCTTTATTCGTTCAGTATCGGCCGCCAAGCCGAAAGTTGCCGACTACCCGTTCACCACGCTGGTGCCAAACCTCGGTGTGGTCAGCGTCGATCGCTGGAAGAGCTTCGTCATTGCCGACATTCCGGGTCTGATCGAAGGTGCTTCCGACGGTGCCGGTCTGGGTATTCGCTTCCTCAAGCACTTGGCGCGTACGCGTCTGTTGCTGCACCTCGTCGACATGGCGCCGCTGGATGACAGCAGTGCGCCGGATGCCGCTGAAGTGATTGTCAACGAGTTGATCAAGTTCAGCCCGTCCCTGGCAGAGCGTGATCGTTGGTTGGTGCTGAACAAGTGCGACCAGATCCTTGAAGAAGAGCACGATGAGCGCGTCAAGGAAATCGTTGATCGCCTCGAGTGGACCGGTCCGGTCTATGTGATCTCGGCGATCGCCAAGATCGGTACCGAGCGTCTGTGCCACGACATCATGCGTTACATGGAAGATCGCGCCGATCGCCTGGCCAATGACCCGGCTTACAAAGAAGAGCTGGCCGATCTCGATCAGCGCATCGAAGACGAAGCCCGCGCGCAACTGCAGGCGCTGGATGACAAGCGTGCCCTGCGTCGCAGCGGCGTGAAGTCGGTCCATGACATCGGTGACGATGATTGGGACGAAGAAGATGTGGATGACGAAGACGGTCCGGAAATCATTTACGTGCGTGACTGATTCGTTGCAGTAAACTTAAGCGCCGCTCAATTGAGCGGCGTTTTAGTATCTGGAAATCGCAAGTCACAAATAACGTCATGGGTGGCGCTGGGTCGCGCTGCCCTCAAGCTAAGGTTGAAGATGATGCGGAGCAAGGTGACAGGTGCGCAGCGTTGGGTCGTGAAGATCGGCAGCGCTTTGCTGACAGCCGATGGCAAAGGGCTGGATCGCGCGGCAATGAGTGTCTGGGTCGAGCAGATGGTGGCCTTGCATGAGGCTGGCGTCGAGTTGGTGCTGGTGTCCTCCGGGGCGGTGGCGGCCGGCATGAGTCGTTTGGGCTGGACCGCACGACCCAGTGCGATGCACGAACTCCAGGCGGCCGCTGCGATTGGTCAGATGGGTCTGGTGCAGGCGTGGGAATCGAGCTTCGCCGAGCATGGTCGGCACACGGCGCAGATTCTCCTGACCCACGACGACCTGTCTGACCGCAAGCGCTACCTCAATGCCCGTAGCACCTTGCGTGCGTTGGTCGAGCTGAAAGTCATCCCGGTCATCAACGAAAACGACACCGTGGTCACCGACGAAATCCGTTTCGGCGACAACGATACGCTGGCGGCGCTGGTGGCTAACCTGGTCGAGGCGGATCTGCTGGTGATCCTGACCGATCGCGACGGCATGTTCGACGCTGATCCGCGTAACAACCCTGACGCGCAGCTGATTTACGAGGCGCGCGCTGATGATCCGAGTCTCGATGCGGTAGCGGGCGGCACGGGTGGTGCACTGGGTCGTGGCGGCATGCAGACCAAGTTGCGTGCGGCTCGATTGGCTGCGCGTTCTGGTGCGCACACTATTATCGTCGGCGGGCGTCTTGAGCGCGTGCTTGATCGCCTGAAGGCGGGTGAGCGCATTGGCACCTTGCTGTCGCCTGAGCGCGGCATGCTCGCGGCACGCAAGCAATGGCTGGCCGGACATCTGCAAACTCGTGGCACCTTGGTGCTGGACGAGGGTGCGGTATCGGCGTTGTCCAAGGGCAACAAAAGCCTGCTGCCCGTCGGTGTGAAGTTGGTGCAGGGCAGTTTCCGTCGCGGCGAGATGGTCGTCTGCGTGGCGCCCGATGGTCGCGAGATTGCCCGTGGCCTGGCCAACTACAGTGCGCTGGAAGCACAAAAAATTATCGGTCAGTCGTCGGATGCGATTGTCGGTTTGCTCGGTTACATGGCAGAGCCTGAGCTGGTTCACCGTGACAACCTGATTCTGGTTTAAGGAAAATTCGATGCGTTTAGCGAAAGGATTGTTGGGTTTGCTGATGGCGATGCCATTGCTCGCCTCGGCTGAGGAAATCGGTCAAGTGTCGACGGTGTTCAAGTTTGTCGGCCCGAACGACCGCATAGTGGTCGAGGCTTTCGATGATCCGAAAGTCGAGGGGGTGACTTGCTACCTGTCGCGCGCCAAGACTGGCGGTGTCAAAGGTGGTCTGGGTCTGGCTGAAGATCGCGCCGAAGCTTCGATCGCCTGCCGTCAGGTCGGTCCGATCAAGTTCAAGGGTGATCTGAAGGATGGCGATGAGGTGTTCAAGGAGCGCACTTCGCTGGTATTCAAGACCATGCAGGTGGTGCGTTTTCTCGACAAGAAGCGCAACACGTTGGTGTATCTGGTCTACAGCGACCGTTTGATTGAAGGTAGTCCGCAGAATGCCGTGACGGCTATCCCGATTCTGCCTTGGGTGCCAGTCCAGCAATAACGCTGCAAAACTACATGTGGGAGCGAGCTTGCTCGCGAATAGGTCGAGTCAGTCGATAGAAGTATCAACAGACAGATCGCATTCGCGAGCAAGCTCGCTCCCACATTTTTTTGCTGTGCATTTGTTAAATCGCAGGCAATAAAAAACCGACCCTAAGGTCGGTTTTTTAATGACTACGTCGTATTAAGCAGCTTCTTTCAGTGCTTTGACGTGGCCATTCAGACGGCTCTTATGACGAGCAGCCTTGTTCTTGTGGATGATGCCTTTATCGGCCATACGGTCGATAACTGGCACAGCCAGAACGTATGCAGCTTGAGCTTTTTCAGCGTCTTTTGCGTCGATGGCTTTAACTACATTCTTGATGTAGGTGCGAACCATGGAACGCAGGCTGGCGTTGTGGCTGCGACGCTTCTCAGCCTGTTTTGCACGTTTTTTGGCGGAAGGTGAGTTGGCCACCGTCGAGCTCCTCGAAAGACTTTTTAGGAAATAGCAAACAAAATAGGCCGCGAATCATGCCGATGAGTTGAAGTCTTGTCAAGGGCACTTGAAACGTTCCGCTAAGTGGTAGGTATAAAGAGGCGGGATATTTATTTCCGGCGCTTGACCTGTAAACTCGCGAGCTTTGGCTCTGTGCTGCTGCGGCGCGGAGTATCGCACAAGTAGGCGCTTTGTTCGCCTGCTGTTTATCGACAGGCACAAATTCCCTCAATGAATCTGCTCAAATCGTTGGCCGCCGTCAGCTCTATCACGATGCTTTCCCGGATTCTGGGCTTTGTTCGTGACACGTTGATTGCTCGTACATTCGGCGCCGGGATGGCGACGGATGCCTTCTTTATTGCCTTCAAATTGCCCAATCTGTTGCGACGGATCTTCGCCGAGGGTGCTTTCTCGCAGGCATTCGTGCCGATTCTGGCCGAATACAAAAGCCAGCAGGGCGAAGAAGCGACGCGTACGTTCATTGCTTATGTTTCCGGCTTGCTGACGTTGGTGTTAGCGGTAGTCACTGCGCTGGGCATGATCGCCGCGCCCTGGGTCATCTGGGCCACAGCCCCGGGTTTTACCGATACGCCGGAAAAATTCCAGCTCACCTCCGATCTGCTGCGGGTGACCTTCCCTTATATATTGCTGATCTCCCTGTCCTCGCTGGCGGGCGCGATTCTCAATACCTGGAACCGTTTCTCGGTGCCGGCCTTTGTGCCAACACTGCTCAACGTCAGCATGATCGTGTTTTCGCTGTTCCTTACGCCGTACTTCGATCCGCCGGTCATGGCATTGGGCTGGGCGGTCCTGGTCGGCGGTCTGGCGCAGTTGCTCTATCAACTGCCGCACCTGAAAAAGATCGGCATGCTGGTGCTGCCGCGCCTTAATCTGCGTGATACCGGTGTGTGGCGGGTGATGAAGCAGATGTTGCCGGCGATTCTCGGCGTGTCGGTCAGCCAGATATCGCTGATCATCAACACCATCTTCGCCTCGTTTCTGGTCGCAGGCTCGGTGTCGTGGATGTATTACGCCGACCGCCTGATGGAGTTGCCATCCGGCGTACTGGGTGTGGCGCTGGGCACAATCCTGTTGCCGACCCTCGCGAAAACTTACGCAAGCAAGGATCGCCACGAATATTCGCGGATTCTCGACTGGGGCCTGCGCCTGTGCTTCGTGCTGGTGCTGCCATGTTCGCTGGCGCTGGGGATTCTCGCTGAGCCGCTGACCGTTTCGCTGTTCCAGTACGGTCAGTTCAGTGGTTTCGACGCTGAAATGACTCAGCGTGCGCTGATTGCTTATTCTGTCGGTCTGCTCGGGATTATCGTGATCAAAGTGTTGGCGCCGGGCTTCTATGCGCAACAGAACATCCGTACCCCGGTGAAAATCGCAATTTTCACGCTGGTCGTCACTCAGTTGTTCAACCTGGTGCTGATTGGTCCTCTGGCTCACGCCGGTCTGGCCTTGGCGATCAGCGCCGGTGCCTGCCTGAATGCCGGATTGCTGTTCTATCAACTACGCAAACAGCAGATGTATCAGCCGCAGCCGGGTTGGGCCAAGTTCGGTTTCAAACTGGTGATCGCGGTGGCGGTGATGTCGGCAGTGCTGCTGCTTGGCATGCATTTCATGCCGGCGTGGGATCAAGGTCACATGCTTGAGCGCTTCCTGCGTCTGGGCGCATTGGTCGCGGCGGGCGTGGTGTCCTATTTCGGTATGTTGCTGCTGCTCGGTTTCCGCTTGCGTGACTTCAATCGCAAGGCCTTGAGCTGAGGTTTTACCCTTTATAAACAGGCGCGGGCCGGCAGTTTTGTCGGCTCGTTCACTTTGCGTTACGGTGTTGCCTGTCGTCGGCGGTCGGGTGTGGTTATAATCGACCACTTTATGAGCAAGAAGCGCGTTATGCAGCTGGTTCGAGGCCTCCACAACTTGCGCCCCCAGCATCGGGGCTGCGTCGCCACTATTGGCAACTTTGACGGTGTTCACCGTGGTCACCAGGCTATCCTGGCCCGACTGCGTGAGCGTGCGCTCGAGTTGGGCGTACCCAGCTGCGTGGTGATTTTCGAGCCGCAGCCACGGGAATTCTTTGCCCCCGAGACCGCGCCGGCACGTCTGGCCCGGTTGCGCGACAAGCTGCAACTGCTGGCCGCCGAAGGTGTCGACCGGGTGTTGTGCCTGGCGTTCAACCAGCGCTTGAGCAAGCTCAGCGCCAGTGAGTTCGTCGACACCATCCTCGTCGATGGTCTCGGCGTGCAGCATCTGGAGGTCGGTGACGATTTCCGTTTTGGTTGCGACCGCCTCGGCGACTTCGACTTCCTGCTGCAGGCCGGGCAGATGCACGGTTTTACCGTTGAAGCCGCGCAAACCGTCGAACTGGACGGTATTCGCGTCAGCAGCACCCAGGTCCGTAACGCCCTGGCCGCCGCCGATTTTGCCTTGGCCGAACGTTTGCTCGGCCGCCCGTACCGGATTGCCGGTCGTGTGCTGCATGGCCAGAAACTGGCCCGGCAACTGGGTACGCCGACTGCCAATATTCAACTCAAGCGTCGTCGCGTGCCGTTCACCGGGGTGTATCTGGTGGATGTCGATATCGACGGCAAGACCTGGCCCGGCGTCGCCAACATCGGCGTGCGGCCCACGGTACAAGGTGATGGCAAAGCCCACCTTGAAGTCCATCTTTTAGATTTTGCCGGCGATCTGTATGACCGGCGTTTGACGGTGGTTTTCCACCAAAAGCTGCGTGAAGAGCAGCGCTTCGCCTCTCTGGAGGCATTGAAAACGGCGATCAATGCGGATGTCGCCACCGCCCGTGCACTAGCCGCACCTAGCGCCCATCGCTAATGAAGAGCCTTAAATGACCGACTATAAAGCCACGCTTAACCTTCCGGACACCGCCTTCCCAATGAAGGCCGGCCTGCCACAGCGCGAACCGCAGATCCTGCAGCGCTGGGACAGTATTGGCCTGTACGGAAAGTTGCGCGAGATTGGCAAGGATCGTCCGAAGTTCGTTCTGCACGACGGCCCTCCGTATGCCAACGGCACGATCCACATCGGTCACGCACTGAACAAGATTCTCAAGGACATGATCATCCGCTCGAAGACCCTGTCGGGTTTCGACGCGCCGTATGTTCCGGGTTGGGACTGCCACGGTCTGCCGATCGAACACAAGGTTGAAGTGACCCACGGCAAGAACCTGGGCGCGGACAAGACCCGCGAACTGTGCCGTGCCTACGCCACCGAGCAGATCGAAGGGCAGAAGTCCGAATTCATCCGTCTTGGCGTGCTGGGCGATTGGGCCAACCCGTACAAGACCATGGATTTCAAGAACGAGGCCGGTGAAATCCGCGCCCTCGCTGAAATCGTCAAGGGCGGTTTCGTGTTCAAGGGCCTCAAGCCGGTGAACTGGTGCTTCGACTGCGGTTCGGCCCTGGCTGAAGCGGAAGTCGAGTACGAGACCAAAAAGTCCTCGACCATCGACGTGGCCTTCCCGATCGCTGACGAAGCCAAACTGGCTGCCGCGTTCGGTCTGCCGTCGCTGGGCAAACCTGCCTCGATCGTGATCTGGACCACCACCCCGTGGACCATTCCGGCCAACCAGGCGCTGAACGTTCACCCGGAATTCAACTACGCCCTGGTCGACATCGGCGACAAGCTGCTGGTGCTGGCGGAAGAGCTGGTCGAAGCCTGCCTGGCGCGCTATGGCGTCGAAGGCTCGGTCATCGCGACCACCACCGGTAAAGAGTTGGAACTGATCAACTTCCGTCATCCGTTCTACGACCGTCTGTCGCCGGTGTACCTGGCTGACTACGTCGAACTGGGTGCTGGCACTGGCGTGGTTCACTCCGCTCCGGCCTACGGCGTGGACGACTTCGTGACTTGCAAGAAATATGGCATGGTCAACGACGACATCCTCAACCCGGTGCAGAGCAACGGCGTGTACGCGCCGTCGCTGGAATTCTTCGGCGGCCAGTTCATCTGGAAGGCCAACCCGGCCATCGTCGACAAGCTGACCGAAGTCGGTGCGCTGATGCACACCACCGTCATCGAACACAGCTACATGCACTGCTGGCGCCACAAGACCCCGCTGATCTACCGCGCCACCGCGCAGTGGTTCATCGGCATGGACAAAGAGCCAACCAGCGGCGACACCCTGCGTGTGCGCTCGCTCAAAGCCATCGAAGACACCAAATTCGTACCGGCCTGGGGCCAGGCGCGTCTGCACTCGATGATCGCCAACCGTCCGGACTGGTGCATCTCGCGTCAACGTAACTGGGGCGTGCCGATCCCGTTCTTCCTCAACAAGGAAAGCGGCGAGCTGCACCCACGCACCGTCGAGCTGATGGAAGAAGTCGCCAAACGCGTTGAAGTCGAAGGCATCGAAGCCTGGTTCAAGATGGACGCTGCCGAACTGCTCGGCGACGAAGCGCCGCTGTACGACAAGATCAGCGATACCCTCGACGTCTGGTTCGATTCGGGCACCACGCACTGGCACGTCCTGCGCGGTTCGCACCCGATGGGTCACGAGAGCGGCCCGCGCGCCGATCTGTACCTGGAAGGTTCCGACCAGCACCGTGGCTGGTTCCACTCGTCGCTGCTGACCGGTTGCGCCATCGACAACCACGCGCCGTACCGCGAACTGCTGACCCACGGTTTCACCGTCGACGAAGCTGGCCGCAAGATGTCCAAATCGCTGGGCAATGTGATTGCGCCGCAGAAAGTCAACGACACCCTCGGCGCCGACATCATGCGTCTGTGGGTGGCTTCGACCGACTACTCCGGTGAAATGGCGGTTTCCGACCAGATCCTGCAACGCAGCGCGGACGCCTATCGTCGTATCCGCAACACTGCACGCTTCCTGCTTTCGAACCTGACCGGCTTCAACCCGGCCACCGACATCCTGCCGGCTGAAGAAATGCTCGCGCTGGATCGTTGGGCGGTAGACCGCACCTTGCTGCTGCAACGCGAGCTGCAAGAGCACTACGGCGAATACCGTTTCTGGAACGTCTACTCCAAGATCCACAACTTCTGCGTGCAGGAGCTGGGCGGTTTCTACCTCGACATCATCAAGGACCGTCAGTACACCACTGGCGCCAACAGCAAGGCCCGCCGTTCGGCGCAAACCGCGCTGTTCCACATCTCCGAAGCGCTGGTGCGCTGGATCGCGCCGATCCTCGCCTTCACTGCTGACGAGTTGTGGGAATACCTGCCGGGCGAGCGTAACGAATCGGTCATGCTAAACACCTGGTACGAAGGTCTGACCGAACTGCCGGCCGACGTTGAACTGGGCCGCGACTACTGGGAACGTGTGATGGCGGTCAAAGTAGCGGTCAACAAAGAAATGGAAATCCAGCGCGCGGCGAAAGCTGTCGGTGGCAACCTGCAAGCCGAAGTGACGCTGTACGCCGAAGACGCCCTGAGCGCCGACCTGGCCAAGCTGAGCAACGAACTGCGCTTTGTGTTGATCACCTCGACGGCCAGCGTTGCACCGTTTGTACAGGCTCCGGCCGACGCGGTAGTGACTGAAGTCAGCGGCCTGAAGCTGAAGATCGTCAAATCGGCCTTCCCGAAGTGCGCCCGTTGCTGGCACTGCCGTGAAGATGTTGGCGTGAACCCTGAGCATCCGGAAATCTGCGGTCGTTGCGTCGACAACATCAGCGGCACTGGCGAGGTTCGTCACTATGCCTAATGCCGTTGGCCGTTTCGGACGGTTGAGCTGGCTGTGGTTGAGTCTGTTGGTTCTGGTCATCGACCAGGCCAGCAAGTTCTACTTCGAAGGCAAGCTCGAAATGTTCCAGCAGATCGTGATCATTCCCGATTACTTCAGCTGGACCCTGGCCTACAACACTGGCGCTGCGTTCAGCTTCCTGGCTGACAGCTCCGGCTGGCAGCGCTGGCTGTTCGCCCTGATCGCGGTTGTGGTCAGTGCGGTGCTGGTGGTCTGGCTCAAGCGCCTGGGCCGCAATGACACCTGGCTGGCCGTCGCGCTGGCGCTGGTATTGGGCGGCGCGCTGGGCAATCTGTATGACCGCATTGCCCTCGGCCATGTGATCGATTTCATTCTGGTGCACTGGCAGAACCGCTGGTACTTCCCAGCGTTCAACTTCGCCGACAGCGCGATTAGCGTTGGCGCGGTGATGCTCGCACTGGATATGTTCAAAAGTAAAAAGACCGGAGAAGCCGTTCATGACTGAACAGGTATTGGCTGAGCAACGCATCGGCCAGAACACGGAAGTCACCTTGCACTTTGCATTGCGCCTGGAGAACGGCGACACCGTCGACAGTACGTTCGACAAAGCCCCGGCGACCTTCAAGGTCGGCGACGGCAACCTGCTGCCGGGTTTCGAAGCAGCGCTGTTCGGCTTCAAGGCCGGCGACAAGCGTACGCTGACCGTCGAGCCGGAAAACGCCTTCGGCCAGCCGAACCCGCAGAACGTGCAGATCATCCCGCGCTCGCAGTTCGTCGATATGGAGCTGTCGCCGGGTTTGCTGGTGATCTTCAACGATGCGGCCAATACTGAGCTGCCGGGTGTGGTGAAAGAGTTCGATGACACGCAAGTAACCATCGACTTCAACCACCCGCTGGCAGGCAAGACGCTGACCTTTGACGTCGAGATCATCAACGTTAAAGCGATCTAACTGACTCTATGGAGTCAAATGTGGGAGCGAGCCTGCTCGCGAATGCTGACTGACATTCAACATAGATGTTGTCTGACACACCGCTTTCGCGAGCAGGTCGAATCGTCGCACCGTCGCTCCCACAATGTTTTTCATCGTTTTCGCTATTTCTTGCGCGCAAGACACGAGGCACAGCATGCAAATCAAACTCGCCAACCCCCGTGGCTTCTGCGCTGGCGTGGACCGGGCGATCGAAATCGTCAACCGCGCCCTGGAAGTCTTCGGGCCGCCGATCTATGTGCGTCACGAAGTGGTGCACAACAAGTTCGTCGTTGAAGACCTGCGCAGCCGCGGGGCGATCTTCGTCGAAGAGCTGGATCAGGTGCCGGATGACGTTATCGTGATCTTCAGCGCTCATGGCGTATCCCAGGCCGTGCGTACCGAAGCCGCCGGCCGTGGCCTGAAAGTGTTCGACGCCACCTGCCCGCTGGTGACCAAGGTGCACATCGAAGTGGCGAAATACAGCCGCGACGGTCGTGAGTGCATCCTGATCGGCCATGCCGGTCACCCGGAAGTCGAAGGCACCATGGGTCAATACGACGGCAGCAATGGCGGTGCGATCTACCTCGTTGAAGACGAGAAAGACGTCGCCGAGTTGCAGGTGCACAACCCGGAAAAACTGGCTTTCGTTACTCAGACGACGCTGTCGATGGACGATACCAGTCGCGTCATCGATGCCTTGCGCACGCGCTTCCCGGCCATCGGCGGACCGCGCAAGGACGACATCTGCTACGCCACGCAAAACCGTCAGGATGCGGTCAAGCAATTGGCCGACGAGTGCGACGTGGTGCTGGTAGTCGGCAGCCCGAACAGCTCCAACTCCAATCGTCTGCGTGAGCTCGCCGAGCGCATGGCCACGCCGGCCTACCTGATCGACGGCGCCGAAGACCTGCAAAAGAGCTGGTTCGATGGCGTTGAGCGTATCGGCATCACCGCTGGGGCGTCCGCACCGGAAGTCCTGGTGCGTGGCGTGATTCAGCAATTGCAGGCCTGGGGCGCTACCGGTGCCGATGAACTGGCCGGGCGTGAAGAGAACATTACGTTCTCGATGCCTAAAGAGCTGCGCGTGCGTTCGATCTGACGTTTTCGGTTTTTTGACACAGCGCCTGCTCAGTCTCTTGACTGTTCAGGCGCACGCGACCGGTCGCCGCCAGCACTATCTGGCGCTGACTGACCGGCTCGCGAGCCGAGCAGACATGTAATGTCCCTGCCTGAAACGCCCGCCCGGGCATCAGCGGTTGCCCCAGACTGCTGAAGCGTACGTAACGACTCACCGACCAATTGCCGACAATCGGCACCTGTGTGTCGCTCACACTTTCTTGTAGCAGCGGATTGCTGTTGTCTTTCGGCCCCTTGCCACTGATATCCAGAATGATCCGCCAGCCCTGACTCCAGTCGCCGTTGATGCCATGAATCACCACGCTCTGATTGCGCGTGATGGCCAGGGTGCGAGCGTTACGCAGGCCATCGAGCAAGGATTGCGCAGCCTGATCCCGATGGTTCGATTCTCTGAGCGCGGCAAACGCCGGACTGACCAACAGCAGAACAATTGCGCCAATCGCCAGTCCCATAAGCAGTTCGATCAGGCTGAAACCCTGTTGCGACATGAAAACTCCCTCCGTGGAATGTGATGAACGGCGCGCTCCGTGCGCCGGGCAGGGCAAATCAACCGACGCGGGTCGGTTGAATGTTCTAGCGTGTAGAAGCAGGTATAGCCGACGGCAACGGAGGGCATCGATGGATCTTCGTACAAAAGGTTTCACGCTGATCGAGTTGCTGGTCGCGGTCGCGATTTTCGTGGTTCTGATCACTCTGGCGGTGCCGGCGTTCACCCGATCGATACAGGGCAGCAAGGCCGATACCGAGATGGGCGATCTGCAACGGGCAATCAATTTCGCCAGGCTGGAAGCCATCGACCGTGGCACCACCCTGCGCCTGCGCCCGACCGCTGGCAGCAGCGTATGGACCGGTGAACTGGCGGTCTATGACAGTACTGGCAATCCGGCCAATGTGTTGCGGGTTGTTCCCGCGATGAGCAGCGGCGCGACTCTGACGCTACCCTCAGGAGTGACCGCACTGGATTTCAATAACCTTGGCGGTCTGGCGGCACCGTCGACGGCGGTGACCATCAGTTACACGTTGGGAACGCAAAGCAGGACGCTGAACGTGTGTTTGAACGGACGAATTCAATTGGGTGGAACTTGCGGATGAGGGTAGGGAGTCAACACGCACAGCAGGGCATGACGCTGATCGAAGTGCTGGTCGCGTTGCTGATTCTGACGGTCGGGTTGCTGGGCGCGGCGGCAGTGCAACTGAATGCGCTGAAGTACACCGACAGCTCACGGATGACCAGCCAGGCCAGTTTCATCGCCTACGACATGATGGACCGCATCCGCGCCAACTCCGGCGCCGACTACACCGTCACACCGCCGACCTCGGGCAATCTGAGCGTTGCCCGCGATCAGGATCTCTATGATTTCACCAGCAACATCATCAACTTCGGTGGACCGACCGCGACTGGCAGCATCACCCTCAATCAGCGGGTCTACACCATCACCATCAACTGGAGTGATGCACGGGCAGCCAACACCGCCAGTGCTCAACGCAGTTTCGTTCTGAGCAGTCGCGCTGCAGTCGATCCGGTGGCCACGCCATGAAGCGCGATAACCGTGGTTTCGGCCTGATCGAACTGCTCATTGCCCTCGCGCTTGGATTGATCATCGTGCTCGGCGTCGTGCAGATTTTCATCGCGGCGAAAAACACCTACGTCAGCCAGAACAGCGCCGCGGCGATGCAGGAAGACGCGCGTTTTGTGCTGAGCAAAATGATTCAGGAAATTCGCATGGTCGGGATGTTCGGATGTCTCGGCACGATTACGGACTCCAGTTCGGCGGGGGATTTCAATGCGTCGCAGATAGCGCCGATCAACTGGGATAACGCCAACCTGAAACTGACGCTGGTGACCGCCGATATTGGCAGCGGCGGCGGCACGCCGACCTGGACGGTGGTTTCCGATTGCCGCAACAGCGCCACGGCGTATACGGGGTTACGAGCGGCGGCGAGCGGGCAGATCGCCTTCCCGATCCGACGTCTGATCTACAGCTTCAGCAACAACCAGATTCTCATGGGCACCGGCAGCGGCACGCCGACCCAGCAGGTGCTGGTGAACAACGTCAGTGCTTTCAGCGTGACGTTTGGTCTGGCCAGTTCGGCGACGGATGTGGCGGCCTCGACATACAGCGCCAACCCCAGTGACCCGGCACGCATTCGCAGTGTGCGCCTGAGCCTGACCCTCACCGACCCCAACAGCCGGGTCGCCACGCAAACCTTCAACGTGGTTGCCGCTTTGCGCAACCGCTTGCCGTGAGGGCCGGGGTGATGCGGATTTCATTTCATGACCGACAGGCGCAGCGCGGCATGGCGCTGCTGGTCAGTCTGGTGTTTTTGTTGTTGCTGACGTTGATAGGCCTGTCGTCGATGCAGAGTGCCAACCTGCAGGAAAAAATGGCCGGCAGCGTGAGTCTGCGTAATCAGTCGTTTCAAACGGCCGAGGCGGCGTTGCGGGTCGGGGAGAGTGCGGTTCAGCTTGATACCTACACCTTGGCGGTGTGCAGCGGCACGACGCAATGCGCACCGCCCGCGGAATCTTCGGTGGTCAGTGCGGCGGGGCTGAATTCAACTTCGGGTGTGACGTGGATCGCTTCCGGTAATGGTTTCTATGGTGTGCAGAATATTGGCACCACGCTCACGGCAGTGAACGTACCGAGTAACACTTCGGCGACGTTGTATCGGGTCACCGCCGTTGGAATCGCCGGCACTTCGCGCAGTGTGGTGGAGAGCGTCTATGCGAAGTATTGAGCGGTGTGGATCGCTGTTGCTCGGCCTGTTGCTGAGCTTGTATCTGGCTGCGCCGGCCTACGCATTTACGCCGTCTGATTCGCCGCTGTTGAGTGCGGCGGCGGTGCCACCCAATGTCATGCTACTGATCGACGATTCGGGGAGCATGAACAGCATCATTTATGCGGCCGGATTCGACCCCACGGCTGATCGCACGCCGGCCCGGCAATGCAACGCGTTTCTCGGGTTATGCACCCCTCTGAACGCGCCAACGATCACAGGCGATCCTGTGTTTTTATCAAGCCTTCCGACCTCCGGGTGTTCGGGTGGCGCGTACGCGTTTTACAACAACAGTGTCGCGCCACTGTGTCTGAAACTGCCGGACCCTGTGGGTGGCGGCAACACGCGATATACAGGCGATTACATTTCCTACGTCGTCAGTCTGGCCATCAACAATGGCACGCGCGATTTCACCACAGGGGCGATTCCCAACGACTACCGAATCAACGTCGCGCGTAACGTGTCGACGGCGCTGGTCACCAGCAATCGCACTTTGCGTATTGGCCTGTCGACTTTCAACCCAGTCACCAACAACGACTCTGGTAATGGCGGTTATATCGCCCGCTCGATCAGCGACTTGGCGCCGGTGTCCGGGAGCGTCACGCAGGCGCAGGCAGACACCAACTACAACGCGCTGATCTCATCGGTCAATGGTTTGAGTGCCGTGGCCAACACCCCGTTGGCAGAAACCTACTATGAAATCACCCGCTACATGCGCGGCATGGCGCCGTACTACAACAGCACGCCCGCGACCTACACCAGTCCGATCCAGTACCGCTGCCAGAAAAATTATGGCGTGGTAATAACCGATGGCTTGCCGACCTTCGACCGAACCTTTCCGAGCAACGACCCATTGGGCGGCAGCCGGTTACCGAACTGGGATGGTGTCAGCAATGACGGCAACAACCTCTATGGCGACAAAGAAGGGGATACGCTGTATCTGGATGACATCGCCAAGTTCGCCTTCGATATCGACATGCGCTCGACCGGTACCGACGCGGCGGGCAAGAGTTGGAACGCGGTGGATTTTCCCAAGCAGAATATGAACACCTATACCGTGGGCTTCACCGCCGACAACGACATGCTGTCCGATGCCGCCAGTTATGGGCAGGGCAGGTATTACCAGGCGACTGACAGCACCGGGCTCAACGCCGCGTTGTCGTCGGCCCTGAGTGATATCACCTCCAAGGCCGGTTCCGGCGGTAGTGGTGTCACCAGCGGCACCACACTGGCGAGCGGCACCAGTTACTTTCAGACCAGTTACGACCCCAAGGACTGGCGCGGTACGATCAAGTCCTTCGGCTTCAATGCATCCGGAGCGGTGAATACCTCTGCGGTGCTCTGGACCACTGACACCACTATCTTACCGAGTGCGACCGCACCGACCTATCAGTCGTGGAACACTACAAGCAACGCCGCCGTTGCGCTGGCCTACGGTAATTTCTCCGCGCCCCAGCAGACGACACTCAGCCAAGGCCTGCCCACCGGCATCTCCGGCAGTGATCTGCTGGAGTGGAGCAAAGGCACCAACAAGACCGGGCTCAAAGTGCGTAGCGTGCTGCTCGGCGACATCATCAACTCGCCGTTGGTGCTGGCCTCACCGACGGACAAGACAGCCTCCGATCTGTCGGGCGACACCACGTACACCGCTTACCTGACCACCAAAGCGGCAAACATGAATGCCAGTCTGGTGGTGAACGCCAACGACGGTTTCGTCAACGTCATCAACTCGGCCAACGGCACTCGACGCTACGCCTACATGCCGTCCAGCGTATTGCCGTCGCTGCGGCTGATTGCCGATCCGAACTACATCAACGGTGTCAGCCACAAGTTTCTGGTCGACGGCCAGGTCGGCGTGTATGACGCCCAGCTCAATAGCGCATGGAAAACCCTGGCCATCGGCGGAACCGGTGCCGGAGGCAAGACGTTCTACGCGCTGCAGCTGTTCGACGCTTCGGCGGGTAACGTTTTGCGCGCATTGTGGGAAGTCAGTGCGCCGGCGACTGCAAGCACCGCCAACGCTTTCAATGATCTGGGTTATGCCTACGCACGCCCGGAAGTGGCACGCTTGGCCGATGGTCGCTGGGCGGCTTTCATTGCCAATGGCTACGGCAGCAACTCCGGCGTGGCGGCGTTGTATGTGCTGGATGTACGCGACGGTTCGCTGATCAGGAAAATCGTCATCGACAGCACCGAAACCACTAACGGTTTGTCTTCGGTGAAACTCAAGGTCAACTCACAGAACGTCGTGCAGACTGCCTATGGCGGTGACTTGAAAGGGCGTTTGTGGAAGTTCGATTTGAGTGCGACGTCGACAGACAGCTGGGGCGTGGCATTTTCCGGCAAGCCGCTGTTCACGACGGCGGGTGGGGCGACTCAACCGATCACCGCGCAACCGCTGCTGGCGGACAACGCGCTTGGCGGCAAACAGATTTTCGTCGGTACCGGTAAATTCAACGAGACGGCTGACAAGACCAACAAGGATTTGCAGGCGTTCTATTCGGTGTGGGATGCCGATGGCAGCTCAGGGAACATAACTGTTGGCAGTTTGCAGGCGCAGGCGGTGACTGGCGTGTTCTCCGGCAGTACCGGGCAGTTTGTGACAACGACGCAGAACGACACGACCTATCCAGGAGAGAAGGGCTGGTACTTGCCCTTGGTGTATAACAACGCGCTGATCGGTGAGCGCGTGATCAATCAGGCCAGTCTGGTGCTTGGGCGAATCGTCTTCACCACCGCCAGCGTCGATACCACCGATCCCTGTTCCAGTTTCGGAACTGGCAAAGTGGCCGAGCTCGATGCGTTCAGCGGTAAGATGCTCAACTATGCGGTGTTCGATACCAACGGGGATGGAGTGGTTGACAGCAGCGACACGATTTCCAGTGGTGTGATATTTACCGGTGGCATTCCGACCTTGAACGCCATCGTCAACGGCGCAACACGCAAAATTTTTAACGATTCCAGCGGTAACATCACTACCTTGGTGGAAAAGGGCGGTGGCGGCAGCCGTCGTATCATGTGGCGACAAATACAGTAAGCGAGAGTTTGAGGCATGCGCAGATTCAACCGAGGCTTCACCCTGATCGAAATCATGATCGTGATTGCGATCATCGGGATCGTCATCACCATCGCCGCACCGAGCTATACCGAGTACCTGAAAAAGGGCCGTCGCGCCGAAGTGGTGTCACTGCTTTCGGAGCAGGCGCAGACCCTCGAACGCTTCTACACCAAGAACAATGTCTATACCGGCATCACCGGACTCAGCACGGGCAATGATTTCTACACCATCACCCCGACCATCGCTGACCAGACCTTCCTGCTGACCGCTACCCGCAAAACGGGTACGTCCATGGCCACCGACAAGTGCGGGGATTTCACCCTGACCAACACCGGTGTCCGCAGTATGAACAACGCGACCACCGGGCTGACCACCAAGGATTGCTGGGGCCGCTGAGGCGCTTCTTTTCGAGTGCCTTTTGCGCTCACTGTCTTTTTACGGTTGGAACAAACATGACCAGGCAACAGCAAGTGGTGATTGTCGGTGGCGGGGTGATTGGCCTGCTGACCGCTTACAACCTCGCCTCCGAATTACGCAGCGTGGTGCTGCTCGATCGCTCGAACCTCGGCCAGGAATCGTCCTGGGCGGGCGGCGGTATCGTTTCGCCATTGTATCCGTGGCGCTATAGCCCGGCGGTTACCGCACTGGCGCACTGGTCGCAGGACTTTTATCCACAGCTCGGCGAGCGTTTGTTTGCTGACACTGGGGTGGATCCTGAAGTGCACACCACGGGCCTGTACTGGCTCGATCTGGACGATGAAGCCGAAGCACTGGCCTGGGCCGAGCGGGAAAATCGCCCGTTGCGGGCTGTGGATATCTCGGCGGCGCATGATGCGGTGCCGGTGCTTGGTGGCGGGTTCGCGCGGGCGATCTACATGGCCGATGTCGCCAACGTGCGCAATCCGCGTCTGGTGAAGTCGCTGAAAGCGGCGTTGCAGGCACTGCCGAACGTGACGATTCACGAGCAGTGCGAGGTCAGCGGGTTCGTCCGTGAGGGCGCGCAGGTCGTCGGCGTCGAAACCTCCAACGGTGTGATCAAAGGTGATCAGGTCGTGCTGACGGCCGGTGCCTGGAGCGGTGATTTGCTCAAGACGCTGGACCTGACGCTGCCGGTTGAACCGGTCAAAGGGCAGATGATTCTCTACAAGTGCGCGGCGGATTTTCTGCCGAGCATGGTCTTGGCCAAGGGGCGTTATGCGATCCCGCGTCGCGACGGCCACATTCTGATTGGCAGCACGCTGGAGCACGAAGGCTACGACAAGACGCGGACCGATGTGGCGCTGGAAAGTCTCAAAGCTTCGGCAGTGGAGTTATTGCCAGCGTTGGCCGATGCCGATGTGGTCGGGCACTGGGCAGGGCTGCGTCCGGGCTCGCCGGAGGGCATTCCTTACATTGGCCGGGTGCCGGGTTTTGCCGGGTTGTGGTTGAACTGCGGGCATTACCGCAATGGGCTGGTGCTGGCGCCGGCGTCGTGTCAGTTGTTTGCCGATGTGATGCTGGGGCGGGCGCCGATTATTGATCCGGCGCCGTATGCGCCCGAGGGCCGCATTTAGTTTTAAATTCATGGGTGTCTGTTAGATCGCCATCGCGGGCAAGCCCGCTCCCACAGGTTTTTGTGGTGTACACGAATTGTGCGCACACCACGGTAACTGTGGGCTTGCTCGCGAAGGGACCCTCAATCCAGGCCGAGTTTTTTCAGCCGATAACGCATTGACCTGAACGAAAGACTCAACCGCTGCGCCGCCGCCGTACGATTCCAGCGCGTTTCTTCCAACGCTTGCAGAATCAGCTTTCTCTCGACGTTCTCCAGATAATCCTCAAGATTGTCGATCTGCGTCAGATCGGCGATCCCGCCGTCCGCCGCGCAGTTGCCTTCACTCAGGCGCAAATCTTCAGCCTCGATCGTCCGGTCTTCGCACAAGGTGTGCGCCCGTTCGAGCACGTTCTCCAGCTCCCGCACATTCCCCGGAAACCGGTAATTCTTCAGCGCTTCCAGCGCCTGTGGATGAAGGCTCGCAACGGGCTGAGCACTGTCCTTGGCCAAACGCTTGAGCATATTGGCCGCCAGCACTTCAATGTCATCGCGCCGCTCACGCAGGGACGGCACGCGCAGTTCAATCACGTTCAAGCGGTAATACAGATCCTGACGAAAGCGTTCGGCCGCCACCTCCGCGTCGAGATCCTTGTGCGTGGCGCAGAGAATCCGTACATCAACCACGCTTTCCTGCTGACCACCGACACTGCGCACGGCTTTTTCCTGAATCGCCCGCAGCAGTTTTACCTGCATCGACAACGGCAAGTCCGCGACTTCATCGAGAAACAGCGTGCCGCCATGGGCCGCCTGAAACAGCCCGGGCTTGTCCTCGACCGCGCCGGTGAAACTGCCTTTGCGGTGGCCGAAGAATTCGCTTTCCATCAGTTCCGAAGGGATCGCGCCGCAGTTCACCGGCACGAAGGGTTGGTTGGCGCGTGGCCCTTGTTCATGAATCAGTCGTGCGACCAGTTCCTTGCCGCTGCCCGATTCGCCGCTGATATACACCGGCGCTTGGCTGCGAGCGAGTTTGTCGATCTGTTTGCGCAGGTTGCGCATAGGCAGCGAGTCGCCGAGCAGGCGCCGATCGATCGAGGTGCATCCACCGCCCGCCGCTGGCATGCGCAGGGCCGAGCCAACCAGTTCGCGCAGGCGATTGAGGTCCACCGGTTTGGTCAGAAAGTCGAAAGCGCCGGCCTTCAGCGCATTGATCGCGGTTTCCAGACTGCCGTAGGCGGTGATCATTGCCACCGGCAGTTGTGGATAACGTTGCTGAATGTGCTGCACCAGCTCCAGCCCGGTACCGTCGGGCAGGCGCATGTCGGTCAGGCACAGGTCAAAGCCCTCGCGGTTCAGCAGCGCCTGGGCTTCGCTCAGGTTACGTGCACTGTAAGTGTCGAGTTTCATCCGTCCCAGGGTGATTTCCAGGAGTTCGCGGATGTCCGGTTCGTCGTCGACGATGAGGATTTTTTGCCGTGGGCTCGTATTCAACTTTGTTTCCGTCCGTGAGCAAAGGTGATGCGAAAGCAGCCGCCGCCTTGGCGTGATTGGAAGTCTAGGCGCGCTTGGTTGCTTTCGCACAGCTCACGGGACAGATAAAGCCCAAGGCCGGTGCCTTGGCTGCTGGTGGTGAAAAACGGTTCGAACAGATGAGTCTGCTCATCGGCCGGGACGCCGGGGCCGTTATCCTGCACTTCGAGGACCGCCAACTGGCTGTCGGCATCGGTGAACAGGGCCAGCCAGACTTCGGCCTGATCGTGCAACAGGGCGCTGTGGCGCCAGCCGTTGCGTAACAGGTTGTCGAGAATTTGCGTGAGCTGGTTGGGGTCCATCAGCGTGATGAACTCCCCCGAGTTGATCCGCAGATGAATCTGCTGGCGCTCGCTGGCCTGTTCGCGGCTTTCGGCAACGAAGTTTTCCAGCCATGGCTTGAGATCCAGGCGTTGCGGTGCACTTTGCTGGCGGCGGGACAGTTGCAGGACGTTTTCGATGACTCGGTTCATGCGCTGAGAGTGGTCTTGAATGATCTGCGTCAGACGTCGATCGGCGCTGTCGAGTTCCTCGGACTCGGCCAATAGCTGCGCGGCATGACTGATGGCGCCCAGCGGATTGCGAATTTCGTGGGAGATGCCGGCGGTCAGGCGTCCGAGCGCGGCGAGTTTGAGTTGTTGGGCTTGTTGCGCGACTTGCGCCAGATCTTCGAGAAAGACCAGGGTTTGCTGGTTCGGACTCTGCTCCAGAGCGATGAAGTTCGGCTGCAGTTCGAGGCCGTTGCCGGGGATTTTCAGGCTTTGCGGGCGCAGGGTCGGGTTGTTCATCCACAGTTGCAGGCGATCGACCAACGCCGTCGAATACTCGTCGATCAAATGACCTTGGAGATGCGTTTGCGCCAGTAGCGTCTGGGCGCTGTGGTTGGCCAGTTGCACCCGGCGCTCCTCGTCGAGGACCAGAATGCCGGTGCGCATGCGTTGCAGGATCAGCGCGTTGAGGGCTTCAAGCCCCACCACCTCGCTGGCACGGCGCTCAGCCAGGATTTCGCTGACCTCCAGGCGACGAATCAAGCCTTGCACCAACAACGACGCGGCAAAGCACAGCGCGCCGAGGGTGCCGGCCTGCAAGTATTCATTGGCGCTCAGAGGGTGGCTGAAGCTCAGCAGAAAGCTCAAGGCGACGATGCCCAGAGCGCCGATCGCGGCGATCAACAGACCAATTCGACGACGCAGCAAGGTATTGCTGATCGCCACCGAGACAATCAGCAAGTTGCCGAGGGCACTGGCGACGCCACCGGCCGCATAGAACAGGCCGCACAGCAACAGCACATCGACCAGCGCCAGGCTGAACAACTGGGCCGGGCGTCGGGGGTTTTCAAGAAAGACCACGAGCAGGATGTTGAGAACGAGGTACAGCCAACTGCCGCCGCGCAGCAATTCGTCATTGGCCGACGTCAGCAGGCGGTTGTCCATGTTGCTGGAGATCAGCAACACCAGGGTGATGCCGACGCTTAAACGGTAGAGATGGTAGAGGCGCAGCAGGCGCTGCGCCTGTTTGCTGTCGGCGTGGGTGGCCTCAGCGATCACTGGAGCCCGGGCCTTGCTCGAGGTGAGCCTGGCTGCAATACCACTGTTGTTGAACGCTCAGTGCACGATCGCGCGGCAGATGAACGCCGCAATGGGCGCAACGTACCATTGGTGGGGCGTCCTGTTCGCGTGGGGCACGACTGGATTGATTGGACGCGGCAGGCGCCTTGAATTTACGCCACAACCATATCGCGGCGAAAATCACGACGATCCAGAACAATAAACGAAGCATGATGAGCGGCTTTTCGACTGATGATCCGGCAGTTTAGCCAAGGACCCGACAAGCGCACAGCCTATTAATGCGCGGCAATAAAAAAGGGAGATCCGCAGATCTCCCTTTTCTGTACATCCGGTGTGATCAGTCGAACACGCCGAAAGTCATGTAGCTGAACCACGAGCGGTCGGTGTTGCTCGACTCAGGCTCCGGCTCTTCGATCACGTCACCGTTTTCGTCTTTAGGCTTGAGCTCGTTCGGGATCGCGTCTTTCGCGTCCTGGAACTGCTTCTGCACGTCCTGGTTGGCGCGGGTTTCGCCCGGCGGCAGCGGTGGACGCGACTCGATCAGACCCAACGTCGCCTTGCTCAGGAACGAACGGTTGTCGGCTTCGGCAACCCGTGGCACGAACTGGCCGTCTTGCAGGCTCGGGTGGTTCGGGTAGTTGAGCTTCAGGGTTTCGAGGCTGGTGGCCGCCAGTTCATCCAGGTGCAGACGCTGATAGGCTTCAGTCATTACCGCCAGGCCGTCGCCGACCGATGGGGTTTCCTGGAAGTTTTCTACGACGTAACGACCACGGTTGGCTGCGGCTACGTAGGCCTGACGGGTCAGGTAGTAGTCGGCCACGTGAATTTCGTAAGCGGCCAGCAGGTTGCGCAGGTAGATCATGCGCTGCTTGGCGTCCGGCGCGTAGCGGCTGTTCGGGTAGCGGCTGGTCAGCTGGGCGAACTCGTTGTACGAGTCGCGCGCGGCGCCCGGGTCACGCTTGGTCATGTCCAACGGCAGGAAGCGCGCCAGCAGGCCGACGTCCTGGTCGAAAGAAGTCAGACCTTTCAGGTAGTAGGCGTAATCCACGTTCGGGTGCTGCGGGTGCAAACGAATGAAACGCTCGGCGGCAGACTTTGCAGCTTCCGGCTCGGCGTTCTTATAGTTGGCGTAGATCAGCTCCAGCTGTGCCTGATCGGCGTAGCGACCGAACGGATAACGCGACTCCAGAGCCTTCAGCTTGGCTGTGGCGCTGGTGTAGCTGTTGTTGTCCAAGTCAGTCTGAGCCTGCTGATACAGCTCGGCTTCGCTGAGGTTTTCGTCTACGACTTCCTTCGATGAGCAAGCAGCGGTCAATGCGAGGATGGCGATCAGCAGCAGGTGTTTCACTTGCATGGCGGCTTGCGTCCCTATGACGGCCGCTGTCTTGGGCGGGGCCGTCCTGTTATGATGAGCGCCCCGTTGAAAAGCCTCGGGGCAAAAGACGCCGTATTTAACCACAAGCGCGCAGCCGAAACCAAAAGCTGTGCCGACGCACAGTCAGAGCATGTCCGATAAAATTGAACTTCGCGCAGAGGTGCCGTCCGAATTGGGCGGCCAACGCCTCGATCAAGTCGCTGCCCAACTCTTCGCTGAGCACTCTCGCTCGCGCCTTTCCGCCTGGATCAAAGAAGGTCGCCTGACTGTGGACGGGGCGGTCATCCGCCCGCGCGACATCGTGCACGGCGGTGCCATCCTTGAGCTGACTGCCGAGCAGGAAGCCCAGGGCGAGTGGATCGCCCAGGACATCGAACTCGACATCGTCTATGAAGACGACGACATCCTGGTGATCAACAAGCCTGCGGGCCTGGTGGTGCACCCGGCTGCCGGTCACGCCGATGGCACCCTGCTCAACGCCTTGCTGCACCACGTGCCGGACATCATCAATGTCCCGCGTGCCGGTATCGTGCATCGTCTGGACAAGGACACCACCGGTCTGATGGTGGTGGCCAAGACCATTCAGGCGCAGACCAAGCTTGTTACTCAATTGCAGAGTCGCAGTGTCAGCCGCATCTATGAGTGCATCGTGATCGGTGTCGTGACCGCCGGGGGCAAGATCAACGCCCCGATCGGTCGCCATGGCCAGCAGCGTCAGCGCATGGCGGTGATGGAAGGTGGCAAGCCTGCCGTCAGCCACTACCGCGTGCTGGAGCGCTTCCGCTCGCACACCCACGTTCGGGTGAAGCTGGAAACCGGTCGTACTCACCAGATTCGTGTGCACATGTCGCACATCAACTTCCCGTTGGTCGGCGATCCGGCATACGGCGGTCGTTTCCGCATTCCGCCAGCCGCTAACCCGACGATGGTTGAATCGCTCAAGCATTTCCCGCGTCAGGCCCTGCACGCGCGCTTCCTTGAGCTGGATCATCCGACGACCGGTGAGCGCATGAGCTGGGAATCGCCGCTGCCGGAAGATTTCGTCTGGCTGCTGACCCTGCTCAAGCAGGATCGCGAGGCCTTCATCGGATGAACTGGCTGACGCCGGACTGGCCCGCGCTGGCCAGCGTCAAAGCCTGCGTCACCACCCGCGAGGGTGGCGTCAGCGAGGCGCCGTTCGATAGCCTCAATCTGGGCGATCATGTCGATGATCGTCCTGAGGCTGTGGCCGAGAACCGTCGGCGCCTGACCGAACACTTCTCTATACAGCCTGCCTGGTTGCAGCAAGTGCACGGGATTACCGTGGCGCAAGCTGATCCGGGCGTTGTCGCGACTGCAGATGCCAGTTGGACGACAACCCCCGGAATTGCCTGCACGGCGATGACGGCGGATTGCCTGCCAGCATTGTTCTGCGATCGTGCTGGCACCCGCGTGGCGGCGGCCCATGCCGGTTGGCGTGGTCTGGCAGCAGGTGTACTTGAAGCTACGCTCGATAGCCTCGATATTCCGGCTAACGACGTTCTGGTCTGGCTCGGTCCGGCCATTGGCCCGAAAGCCTTTGAAGTCGGCCCGGAAGTCCGGGAGGTCTTCATCAATCAACTGCCTGAAGCAGCAGAAGCGTTCGTACCGAGCCACAATGCCGGCAAGTTCATGGCTGACATCTATCTGCTGGCGCGCCTACGTCTGGCTGAACGCGGTGTCACTGCTGTTTATGGTGGCGGTTTCTGCACCGTGACCGATCCGCGCTTCTTCTCCTATCGCCGTGCCTCGCGCACCGGTCGCTTCGCCTCCTTGGTTTGGCTCACCCGCTAGACTATCTGATCTGCATCAACTGCCTGACGCTTGAATCTCCCAGAATCGACCGCATCTATAGGGGTATCTGGCAGGTTTCTTTATTCAGGATGGTTTTTAGGTCCGGCCTGCTCAAAAGGAAGGTGACTTATGCGAATAGACCGTTTAACCAGCAAATTACAGTTGGCCTTGTCCGACGCCCAGTCGTTGGCGGTTGGCCACGATCATCCGGCGATTGAGCCGGCGCACTTGATGCAAGCCATGCTTGAGCAGCAGGGTGGTTCGATCAAACCTCTGCTGATGCAGGTGGGCTTCGACGTCAACAGCTTGCGTAAAGAGCTGACCAAAGAGCTCGACCAATTACCGAAAATCCAGAACCCGACCGGCGACGTCAACATGTCGCAGGATCTGGCGCGCCTGCTCAATCAGGCTGACCGCCTGGCCCAGCAGAAGGGCGACCAGTTCATTTCCAGTGAACTGGTGTTGCTCGCTGCAATGGACGAGAACAGCAAGCTCGGCAAGTTGCTGCTCGGCCAGGGCGTGAGCAAGAAAGCCCTGGAAAACGCGATCAACAACCTGCGTGGCGGCGAAGCGGTAAACGACGCCAACCACGAAGAGTCGCGCCAAGCGCTGGATAAATACACCGTCGACCTGACCAAGCGCGCCGAAGACGGCAAGCTCGATCCGGTGATCGGTCGTGATGACGAAATTCGTCGCACCATTCAGGTTCTGCAACGCCGCACCAAGAACAATCCGGTGCTGATCGGCGAACCTGGCGTGGGTAAAACCGCGATTGCCGAAGGTCTGGCCCAGCGCATCATCAACGGCGAAGTGCCGGACGGCCTCAAAGGCAAGCGTCTGCTCTCGCTGGATATGGGCGCGCTGATTGCCGGTGCCAAGTATCGCGGTGAATTCGAAGAACGCCTGAAATCGCTGCTCAACGAGCTGTCGAAGCAGGAAGGGCAGATCATTCTGTTTATCGACGAACTGCACACCATGGTTGGCGCCGGTAAAGGCGAAGGCTCGATGGATGCCGGCAACATGCTCAAGCCTGCGCTGGCGCGCGGTGAGTTGCACTGCGTTGGCGCGACCACGCTCAACGAGTACCGCCAATATATAGAGAAGGACGCGGCGCTTGAGCGACGCTTCCAGAAAGTCCTGGTGGATGAGCCGAGCGAAGAAGACACCATTGCCATCCTGCGTGGCCTTAAAGAGCGTTACGAGGTTCACCACAAGGTGGCAATCACCGACGGCGCGATCATCGCCGCGGCCAAGCTCAGCCATCGCTACATCACTGACCGGCAGTTGCCCGACAAGGCCATCGACCTGATCGACGAGGCCGCCAGCCGCATCCGCATGGAAATCGACTCCAAGCCGGAAGTGCTCGATCGCCTGGAACGTCGCCTGATTCAGTTGAAGGTGGAATCCCAGGCGCTGAAGAAAGAAAGCGACGAAGCGGCGATGAAACGTCTGGAGAAACTCCAGGAAGAAATTGTCCGCCTCGAACGCGAGTATTCCGATCTGGAAGAAATCTGGAACTCGGAAAAAGCCGAGGTGCAGGGTTCTGCACAGATTCAGCAGAAGATCGAACAGTCGCGTCAGGAGCTGGAGGCCGCGCGCCGTAAAGGCGACCTCAATCGCATGGCCGAATTGCAGTACGGGGTGATCCCGGATCTGGAACGCAGCCTGCAAATGGTCGATCAGCACGGCAAGAGCGAGAACCAGTTGCTGCGCAGCAAGGTGACTGAGGAAGAGATTGCCGAAGTTGTGTCGAAGTGGACCGGCATTCCAGTGTCGAAAATGCTCGAAGGCGAGCGCGACAAGCTGATGAAGATGGAAAGCCTGTTGCACAAACGGGTGATCGGTCAGGAAGAGGCGGTGGTCGCTGTGGCCAACGCGGTACGGCGTTCGCGGGCCGGATTGTCCGACCCGAATCGTCCGAGCGGCTCGTTCATGTTCCTCGGCCCGACCGGTGTCGGTAAAACCGAGCTGTGCAAGGCGCTGGCCGAATTCCTCTTTGATACGGAAGAGGCGATGGTACGGATCGACATGTCCGAGTTCATGGAGAAACATTCCGTGGCTCGCTTGATCGGTGCGCCACCGGGATACGTCGGTTATGAAGAGGGCGGTTACCTGACTGAGGCGGTACGTCGCAAGCCTTATTCGGTGATCCTGCTGGACGAAGTCGAGAAGGCGCATCCGGATGTGTTCAACATCTTGCTGCAAGTGCTCGAGGATGGTCGCCTGACCGACAGCCATGGCCGCACGGTGGACTTCCGCAATACCGTGATCGTCATGACCTCGAACCTCGGCTCTGTGCAGATTCAGGAGCTGGTCGGTGATCGCGAGGCTCAGCGTGCTGCCGTCATGGATGCGCTGACGTCGCACTTCCGTCCGGAGTTCATCAACCGGGTCGACGAAGTGGTGATCTTCGAGCCTTTGGCACGGGATCAGATTGCGGGCATTACCGAGATCCAGTTGGGCCGTCTGCGTACTCGTCTGGCCGAGCGCGAGCTGAAGCTGGAACTCAGTCCAGAGGCAATGGACAAGCTGATCGCTGTTGGTTACGACCCGGTGTATGGCGCACGTCCCTTGAAACGGGCGATTCAGCGCTGGATCGAAAACCCGCTGGCGCAATTGATCCTCTCGGGTCACTTCATGCCAGGCGACACGGCGACCGGCAAGGTCGAGAACGACGAAATCGTTTTCAACTGAGTCAAAGCGCCAATGAAAAAAGGAAGGCCTCACCTCGTGAGGCCTTTTTTTTCGTTAGGCTGTTGAACTCAAAGGAAAAGGCTTGTAAAGTGCGCCCCGCAGTCAGTCGCCAAGACGGTCTCAGCTCACTGAGTTGAAATCTGAAATAAGTTGCAAATCATTAACTTGAAAGCAATTTAGGGGGTTGACAGAGGTGTTCTAGGTTGTAGAATAGCGCGCCTCAGACACACGAACGCAGCGATGCGAACGAGTGACTAGATGCAACAAGTTTCACCGTTGTAAATTGAAATATGTAGTTCCGTGATAGCTCAGTCGGTAGAGCAAATGACTGTTAATCATTGGGTCCCAGGTTCGAGTCCTGGTCACGGAGCCAATTTCAAACCGGGGTATAGCGCAGTCCGGTAGCGCGCCTGCTTTGGGAGCAGGATGTCAGGAGTTCGAATCCCCTTACCCCGACCATTTTTGGGTCGTTAGCTCAGTTGGTAGAGCAGTTGGCTTTTAACCAATTGGTCGTAGGTTCGAATCCCACACGACCCACCATTTTTGAAACCAGTTAACGCTGGGATCGAATCTTAAGATCAGAGGCCAAAAGCGCTGATCGAAGAAGGCGATCTTTGAAAGGTCGCCTTTTTTTTACCGGGGTATAGCGCAGTCCGGTAGCGCGCCTGCTTTGGGAGCAGGATGTCAGGAGTTCGAATCCCCTTACCCCGACCATATTAAAAATCCTCGTATCGAAAGATACGGGGATTTTTTTTGTCCGACAAAAACTCATTTCCCCTTCAAGTCATCATACAACCTGCCGATAGCCCGCTAACACGAGGGGACTGCCATGGCTTTCGCCCCTTGAATCTGCCAATACAAGAATAAGGGCGTTCGTCATGTTGCTTCGTCAGTTGAATATTGCTCCCCGGGCGGCCCTGGGGTTCGCCCTGATCGCGGTGTTGGTGGCCTTGCTCGGCGTTTTTGCGCTCGGGCAGATGTCGAGTATTCGCGACAGCGAGGTCGCGGTAGAAAATCAGTGGCTGCCGAGCATTCGTGGCGGCGATGAGATTCGCGAGATCATGCTGCGCATCCGCACCATCTCGCTGCGCATGGCGCTGGATCAGGACGCGAACAATATCGCCACCTACCGCAGCCAGATGGACACCCGCGACAAAGAGCTGAGCGAGAAAATCGCTGCTTACGACAAACTGGTCAACAGCCCGGAAGGCCAGCAGCTATACGACCAGTTCAAGAAAACCTTCGCTGCCTATCGCAGCGGCATCGCTCAATCCTTCGCCCTCGCCGAGCAAGGCAAGCGTGATGAATTGACCAAATTGTTGCTGGTCGACATGAAAACCGTCGTCGATGGCTCCGGCAAACAACTCAACGATCTGGCGGATCTGTTTGCCAAACAGGTCGCCGCCGAAAGCCAGAAGTCCGCTGCGCACTACGAAAACTCGCGGACGATTGTCAGCTTGTTCATTGCCTTGGCCGCGCTGGCCACGGTGGCACTGGCGATGATGCTCACGCGCAGTATCGTTCGTCCGTTGAGCAGTGCCGTGAGTGCAGCAGAAAGTGTGGCGCAGGGTGATCTGACCCGGCCAATCGAAACCCATGGCAACGATGAAGTCAGTCGTTTGCTCAAAGCCTTGGCGACTATGCAGCAGAACCTGCGAGAGACGCTGCAAGGCATCAGCGGCTCGGCCACGCAACTTGCAACCGCTGCCGATGAACTCAATGCGGTGACGCTCGACAGCACACAGGGGTTGCAACAACAGAACAATGAAATCGAACAGGCCGCGACCGCCGTCAACCAGATGACGGCAGCGGTGGAAGAGGTCGCACGCAATGCGGTGTCGACGTCTGACGCGACTCGCCAGTCCAGCGAGTCGGCGCATCTGGGCCAGGTGCGTGTCAGTGAGACCGCCACGGCCATCAATGCTCTGGCCAGCGATGTGCAACAGACCGGTGAGTTGGTGCAATCACTGGCCAACCAGTCGCAGGACATCGGCAAAGTGCTCGACGTGATCCGGGCGATTGCCGAGCAGACCAACCTGCTGGCGCTCAACGCAGCGATTGAAGCGGCACGGGCCGGCGAGAGCGGGCGAGGCTTCGCCGTAGTGGCCGATGAAGTACGGGCACTGGCTTATCGTACGCAGCAATCGACTCAGGAAATCGAACAGATGGTCCAGGGCATGCGCAGCGGTTCGAGCCTGGCGCTGGATTCGATGCAGGCCAGCACGGCGCGGGCGACGACCACGCTGGCGTTGGCAGAGCGTGCCGGTGAGGCGCTGCAAACCATTACCGCGTCGGTGCATGAGATTCATGAGCGCAATCTGGTCATTGCCAGCGCGGCGGAAGAACAAGCGCAAGTCGCGCGGGAAGTGGATCGCAACCTGGTGAATATTCGTGATTTGTCGGTACGTTCTGCCGCTGGCGCTAACCAGACCAGTGCCTCCAGCCATGAATTGTCGCAACTGGCTAACGCCTTGCAGGGCATGGTGCGGCGCTTCCAGTTGTAAACGGGCAGACGTGAAAAAGCCGCGTTTCTCTCAGGAGAAGCGCGGCTTGTTTTTTACTGTCGATCAAGCGCCGTCTTGATCTTTCAGGTGCTCGAACAAGCCTTTTGGCATCTTCTTGCCGTTGGCTTCAAAGTTGGCCTTCACGTTGTTGTAGGCCTCTTGCTCGTCGATGAAACCGTCATGGTTGGTGTCGATCTTGTCGAAGTCTGACTTCGGCGCGACTTTCAGAAATTCGGCGCGGGAGACCTTGCCGTCACCATCGCTGTCCGTCTTGGCCATTGAGGCGTCGCCGCATTTACCTTCACCGCATTTGCCTTCCGGCGCTTTCACCGAGGTTTCCGCCGACGCAACCATGTAGCCCTGCGCCAGTGGCTGGGCGGCAAACACCGAACCGGACAACATCAAGCCGCCCGCCAGGGCTGCGCCGATCAGGCCAATGGATTTTTTACCGAGGGACGAAGTACGGGACATTTACATTCTCCTGGGCTGCACTGCGCAACCACACGTTAAGGACGATTGCCTGAGCAGGTGTTGCTCGGGTGTGGCCATTAAGCGGTCGCGGTGTATCGCGTCTGTGTCGCGCAGCAGGGGAGTTTGTAAGCGAAGGTCGGAAATGTGGGGCGGGGATACAGTACGAAACAGATCTTTCGATCAACACAAAACATTGTGGGAGCGAGCTTGCTCGCGAAAGCGTTCTGTCAGTCAATGTTGATGCGACTGATCAGAAGCTTTCGCGAGCAAGCCCGCTCCCACAGGTTTTAGTGCAGTTTCAGACGCGGTTCAGTGCCACGGCCAATCTTGCTGCCCAGCATCAGCATCGCCGTGCGGAACGGCCCGTACAACGCCATCTGGTGCATGCGGTACAGCGACACGTAAAACATCCGCGCCAGCCAGCCTTCGAGCATCACGCTGCCGGTCAGGTTGCCCATCAAGTTACCCACAGCCGAAAAACTCGACAGCGAGATCAGTGAGCCGTAGTCGGTGTACTTGTACTCCGGCAGGGTCTTGCCTTCGATGCGCAATTTCAGCGACTTGGCCAGCAGAGACGCCTGTTGGTGCGCGGCTTGTGCACGCGGCGGCACATTGCGATCGGTGCCCGGTTGTGGGCACGCAGCGCAATCACCGAAGGCGAAGATGTTCTCGTCACGGGTGGTTTGCAGGGTCGGTAACACTTGCAGCTGATTGATGCGGTTGGTTTCCAGGCCGTCGATGTCCTTGAGGAAACCCGGTGCGCGAATACCCGCCGCCCAGACCTTCAGGCTGGCCTTGATCTCATTGCCATCGGCAGTGATCAGGCTATCGGCGGTCACTTCGCTGACCGAAGCGTTGGTCATCACATTGACCCCGAGTTTTTCCAGGGTCTTGTGCACGGGCCCGCTGATGCGCTCCGGCAGGGCAGGCAACACCCGTGGCCCGGCTTCGATCAGGGTGATGTGCATGTTTTCCGGTTTGATCCGGTCCAGACCATACGCCGCCAGTTCATGGGCGGCATTGTGCAGTTCTGCCGCCAGCTCGACGCCCGTGGCGCCAGCGCCGACGATCGCGACGCTGATCTGCTCGACCACATCGGTTTGCCCGGCATGGGCACGCAGATAGTGATTCAGCAGTTGCTGGTGGAAGCGCTCGGCCTGTTTGCGCGTGTCGAGGAACAGGCAGTGCTGCGCCGCGCCCTGCGTGCCGAAATCGTTGGTGGTGCTGCCGACGCTGATCACCAGCGAGTCGTACTGCACTTCACGTGCCGGCACCAGTTCGACGCCGTTTTCGTCGTAAGTCGCTGCCAGTTGAATTTTCTTCTGCGCGCGATCGAGCCCGCTCATGCGCCCCAGCTGGAACTCGAAGTGGTTCCATTTGGCCTGGGCAACATAGTTGAGTTCGTCTTCGGAAGAGTTCAGCGAGCCGGCGGCCACTTCGTGCAGCAGAGGCTTCCAGATGTGCGTCAGGTTGGCGTCGACCAGCATCACGCTGGCCGTGCCGCGTTTGCCCAGAGTCTTACCCAGACGGGTAGCCAACTCCAGACCGCCGGCGCCGCCGCCGACAATAACAATACGATGGGACATAGGGATAACTCGCAAGGTTTTTAAAGGAAATCGGTGCGGTTACCCAAGCGAGCTGAGGGTCTGTTGACGTTTTATGACGCGGTTCGTCATAAAACGTCAACAGACCCTCTTGCAGCTCATAGCGTCAGGTAACTGATAAATCGGCTCAACAAGCCCAGACCAATGGTCACTGCCAGCACCAGCACCAGGAGCATCCACGGCCGAAATGGCCGGCGCTCGACTCGGTGTTGGGACAGTTGCAGGTACTCTTCGACATGTTTCTGGTCTTCGGGGTTCAGGCGGCTGGTCATATTTGCCTCGTCAGGTAGACGTTACTGAATGGGCAGAAGCTACAGCGGTTTTTATCCGGGGTTGAACGCAGCATAGCCGCTGTCCGGAACCGGCTCGACGCTCACCCGGTCTTCGAGGCGAATGATCCCGCTTTGTAACACTCGCGCGGTAATTCCGCCATGCCCGCGCACCGCTTGAAAGGTGCCCGGGCCAAGGTTGTTCTGCAGCCGTGCGCAGGGCTGACACCAGCCCGTGGTTTCGAATATTGCCTGACCGATGCGAAAGCGCCGACCCTTCAGGCTAAACAAATTGATACCGCTGATAACCAGATTGCGCCGCAGATCTTCAGGCCTGACAGGTTGATCATCGGGGCGCCCCATCAATGCGCTGATCACCGGCAGATGTTCCCACTGAATCAGCGTCACCTGCCGCGCGTTACGCACACCGGGGCGGGCGTGGTCGCCGGTCAGTCCAGCTTCCAGCCGCGCTTCCACCGCATCGAGTTCGATCATCGACCCACGCGACTCGGGGCGCACGCCGATCCAGCGCACACGCCCAGTCTGCGGCACATCGGCGATCAATTGCTGAAGTGGCGTCACAGACTGATTCCCACATCAAAGACAATGCTGCGACCGAGGTTGCTGCGCAGAAAGTCCGGCGCGTCCGGGTGGGCGAACAGCACACGGGCAAACGTCGGGCCGACGAGTGACAGCGAGCGCCAGCCTTGACGTAGATATTCGGTTGGCGGCGGAAAATGGCTGTTCAGATCCAGCACCTCGCGTTTAAGACTGGCGAAAGCAATGATGTCCAGTTCGCCCAGATCCATACCGCGTTCCTTGTAGTTGTGCGCTTTTTTGCGCAAGGTCGGCGCCAGTCGCATCAGGAATTCATTGGCCGGGATGCGCTTGGGCTTGGCTTCGCGGCGCACCAGTTGGCTGAGGGAAAAGGCGCTTCGGCGGCGCTGCAATTCATCGCGCCATTCGTCGTTGAGCCGGCGCCCCTCATCGAGCACGAAGAACACCTCGAAATTGGCATCGCGAAACAGCACGTCCGGCGGTTCGCCGGCCGGCGCGAATTCGTCGGCGCGGTAGGGAATGTTCAGGCCTTGCAGCAGGCGCTGGCAGACCCAACGCTCACGCTCCCATTTGCGGGCATTGGACAGAAAGGCGTTGGCCTGCTCGGCCGCGATGGTCAGCAGGCGTAAATAATCTGAGTCATCCATAAGCCCAAGCTTAGCGTTCAATTGCGACAAGCAGAAAGCTTTGCTTGGGCTGATGCTTACAAACCGCCGCGTCATCGCGCACTTGTAGGAGCTGCTGAAGGCTGCGATCTTTTGACTTTAAAGGAGCAAGATCAAAAGATCGCAGCCTTCGGCAGCTCCTACAGGGAATGCGTCGTCGCAAAGGTGAGGGTCATGATTGGAGCTGAACTGTTGTCCTCGGCGAGCCTGACGCTCGGCTGGCTGATTTATCTGCCGGTGCTGCTCTGGGCGATCGTGCGGGCGCCGTGGGTCGAGTTGTTCAGCGACAGCCGGCGCCAGCATCTGCTGTTCGGCACCGTGTTTGCGTTGTTTCTGTTGTGGTTGATGCGCAGGGATTTCGACACGGGCGTGTCGTATCACTTCCTCGGCATGACGGCGGTAACCCTGTTGCTGGACTGGCCGCTGGCGATCATTGGCGGGCTGGTGGCACAGATCGGACTGGTGCTGCTCGGGCGTCAGGATCTCGCGGCGATGGGGGTCAATGGCGCCTTGTTCATTCTGCTGCCGGTGCTGGTCACCGAGTGTGTGGCGATCCTCGTCGAGCGTGCGCAGCCACGCAATCCATTCGTGTACATCTTCTGTTCCGGTTTTTTTGCCGCCGCGCTGTCAGCCCTGTTGTGCCTGATCCTGAGCCTGACGCTGCTCTGGTACGACGGCCTTTTCGCCATGCCGGAATGGCTGGAAGACTTCATCGGTTACTTGTGGCTGATCATTTTCCCCGAGGCGTTCATCAACGGCATGATCGTCAGTGCGCTGGTGGTATTCAGCCCGGAATGGCTGGAGACCTTCAACCGCACACGCTACCTTTCAGCGCCATGGAAGGACGACGATCCGAAGTCTTGATCCACATCAAACCCGCCACGCGCGGGAAATTTCATGCTCGCGCAAATCCCTTCAGGAGCAGCGGCATGAGTGTGTACGAGTGGGCAAGGCAGGAGACCCGGCAGAGTCTGGACATGGCGCAGGAGGTGGGCTTTGACCCGGGTTTGAGTTTGCGCGCCTTGCTCAGTGCGGTGGTGCAGCAGAGCAAGGCCGTGCGCAACGCCGAAGACCTGGCCGACGAGTTGCGCTTTCTGGCGGAAAATCTCGACGACGAACAGGACTACGGTTTTATGCGGCCCTGATCGAGATCAGTGACGCGGATCGAAGTCGCCGGAAAACAGTTCGTCCTCGGCATCCGGTGCGACCGGAATCTTGTGTTCTTCCGACGCCCAGGCGCCGAGGTCGATCAGCTTGCAGCGATCAGAGCAGAACGGCCGAAACTTGTTTTCGGGGATGAATTCCACGGGGGCGCCGCAGGTCGGGCATTCAACGGTGGGAATCTGGCTCATGCTTGGCCTCCGGATAAAGTCAGGTAAAAGTGATGCAGACGCTCGACTTCGCTGTGCAACCAGGCGAGGTCGCGGTCATTGACCACCACGTCGTCGGCACGGCTCACGCGGTCTTCGCGGCTCGACTGGGCCTTGAGAATCGCCTGAACCTGCGCTTCGCTGGTCTGGTCACGCTGCAAGGTGCGTTCGATCTGCAATTGTTGCGGGGCGTCGATCACCAGGATGCGCTGGGTCATCGCGTATTGCCCGGATTCGATCAACAGCGGCGAAACCAGAATCGCGTAAGGCGATTTTGCCAGCGCCAGATGATGAGCGATTTCCTCGGCGATCAGCGGATGCAGCAGGGCTTCGAGCCAGCGGCGTTGCTCCGGCACCTCGAAGATCAGCTTGCGCAGGGCGGCGCGGTCCAGCGTGCCATCAGCGTGCAGTACGCCCGGGCCGAAGTGTTCGGCAATCTTTGCCAGCGCTGGACGCCCCGGCTCTACCACCCAGCGCGCCGCGTGATCGGCATCCACCACATGGACACCCAGATCAATGAAGTGCTGGGCCGCCGCGCTTTTGCCGCTGCCGATGCCGCCGGTGAGGCCGAGAATCCAGGGTTTTTCCACAGGGGTATTCATTTCAAACCGACAAACTGCCAATAGAAGTCGGTTATTTGACCACCCCAGAGCAAGGCAATCCAGCCGGCAATTGCCAGATAGGGGCCGAAGGGGATCGGCGTCGAGGTTTTCTGCTCGCGCAGGCGCAGCAAAATCACCCCGATCACGGCGCCGACCAGCGATGACAACAGGATGGTCAGCGGCAGAATCTGCCAGCCGCCCCACGCGCCGAGCAGCGCCAGCAACTTGAAGTCACCGTGACCGATACCATCCTTGCCGGTCAGCAATTTGAACAGCCAGAACACCGACCACAGCGCCATGTAGCCGACCACCGCGCCCCACAGCGCATCGTGCAAGGGCACGAACAAGCCGAAACTGTTGATGATCAACCCCAACCACAGCAGCGGCAGCACCAGCACATCAGGCAGTAACTGATGCGCGGTGTCGATCAGGCTCATCGCCAGCAAGCCCCAGGTGAGGACGATCAGCAGGCACGCCGGCCAACCGACCCCGAAGTGCCAAGCGATGAAGGCCGAGAGCAGCCCACAGGCCAGTTCGGTCAACGGATAACGTTTACTGATCGGCGCGGCGCACGCTGAGCAGCGCCCTCGCAGCCAAAGATAACTGAGCAGGGGAATGTTTTCCCACGGGCGGATCCGGTGGGCGCAATGCGGACATTCGGAGTGCGGCAGCATCAGGTTGTAGGTCGGTTGCGGCGTTTCGCCGGGCAAGCCGAGCACGTCGTGGGCCTGCTGGCGCCAGTCGCGCTCAAGCATTTTCGGCAGGCGCCAGATCAGTACGTTGAGGAAGCTGCCGACCACCAGACCCAGCAACAGGGCGGTGAAGACAAAGGCCAGCGGATACAGGGCGAACAGTTCGTCGATAGGCATGTCAGATCGCTGAGCCGAGTTGGAAGATCGGCAGGTACATGGCCACCACCAGCCCGCCGACGATAACGCCTAGCACCACCATGATGAACGGCTCCATCAGGCTGGTGAGGTTGTCGACCATGTTATCCACTTCTTCCTCGTAAAAGCCTGCAACCTTGTCGAGCATTTCATCCAGTGCACCGGACTCTTCGCCGATCGCGGTCATCTGCACGGCCATGTTCGGAAACACGCCAGTGGTACGCATGGAAAAATTCAGCTGCATACCGGTCGAGACGTCCTGACGAATGCGCAGCACAGCGCGTTTGAACACCACGTTGCCGGTGGCCCCGGCCACCGAATCGAGCGCCTCCACCAGCGGCACACCGGCAGCGAATGTGGTCGACAGGGTTCGAGCGAATCGCGCCACGGCGGACTTGTACATCAGCGTGCCCACCAGTGGCAGTTTCAGCAGCCAGGTGTCTTTGCGATCGCGCAAGGCCTGGGATGTTTTCAGCGCATGGCGAGTACCGAAAATCGCCCCGACCAGAGCGCCGAGAATCGCCCACCACCATTGCTGCATGAACTCGGACAGGCTGATCACCATCAGGGTGAACGCGGGCAGCTCAGCGCCGAAACCGGAAAACACTGACTGAAACTGTGGCACCACTTTCACCAGCAGGATCCCGGTCACCACGGCCGCCACCAGCACCACGGCGGTGGGGTAGGTCATGGCTTTTTTGATCTTGGCCTTGAGCCGTTCGCTTTTTTCCTTATAGGTTGCGACCCGTTCCAGCAACGTGTCGAGGGCGCCGGACTGTTCGCCGGCGTCGACCAGGTTGCAATACAACTCGTCGAAATATTGCGGCTTCTTGCGCAGGGCGGTGGCGAAGCTGTTACCCGCCGCGACCTCCTGTTTGACCTCGTCCACCAGCTTGCGCATGGCCGGGTTTTCAAAGCCTTCGCCAATGATGTCGAACGACTGCAACAACGGTACGCCGGCCTTCATCATCGTCGCCATCTGCCGGGTGAACAGGGCAATGTCCTGAGCTTTGATACGCTTGCCAAAGCTCAACAGAGACGCGGATTTCTTGCGCACCTTGCCGGGATTGATCCCCTGTTTACGCAGTTGAGCCTTGATCAGCGCCGGGTTCTGTCCGCTGAGTTCACCGGTGACTTTGCTGCCTTTCCTGTCCGTACCTTCCCAGGCATAAATACTGATTTTCGCTGCCTTGACCGCCATGTTCAGTCCTTGGTAACCCGGTTGATTTCTTCAAGGCTGGTGATGCCTTGCATGGCTTTGCGCAGCCCTGAGGTGCGCAGGTCGTCGAAGCCGTCGCGGCGCATTTGACTGTCGATTTCCAGCGAGTTGCCTTCGGCCAT
Source organism: Pseudomonas sp. VD-NE ins (assembly GCF_031882575.1). Taxonomy (NCBI): domain Bacteria; kingdom Pseudomonadati; phylum Pseudomonadota; class Gammaproteobacteria; order Pseudomonadales; family Pseudomonadaceae; genus Pseudomonas; species Pseudomonas sp. VD-NE ins. Next base: position 5,658,454 of record NZ_CP134772.1, on the reverse strand, counting down.
GATCAAACGTTGCAGCTCTGGAGTGTTTTTCACCACTTCATAAATCCCCACGCGTCCTTTGTAGCCGCCGTTGCAGTGATCGCAACCGACCGGCTCGTAGATCGTGAAATGGCCGATGCGTTCCTCGGGGAAGCCTTCCTTGAGCAAGGTTTCGCGTGGGATCTCGATGGGCTTCTTGCAATGGCTGCACAGTTTTCGCGCCAGCCGCTGGGCGATGATCAGACTGACCGAGGTGGCGATGTTGAAACCGGGAATGCCCATGTTGTGCAGACGCGTGAGGGTTTCCGCAGCGCTGTTGGTGTGCAGGGTCGAGAGCACGAGGTGGCCGGTCTGCGCAGCCTTGATCGCGATCTCGGCGGTTTCCAGATCGCGGATCTCGCCGACCATGATCACGTCCGGGTCCTGACGCAGAAACGAGCGCAGCGCCTGGGCAAAGTCCAGGCCCTGTTTGGGGTTGACGTTGACCTGGTTGATGCCTTCCATGTTGATCTCCACCGGGTCTTCGGCAGTGGAGATGTTGATGTCGACGGTGTTGAGAATATTCAGGCCGGTGTACAGCGACACGGTTTTACCCGAACCGGTGGGGCCGGTGACCAGAATCATGCCCTGTGGCTGCTTGAGCGCGGCCATGTACAAGTCTTTCTGCACCGGCTCGTAGCCGAGGGCGTCGATGCCGATCTGTGCGCTGGACGGGTCGAGAATCCGGATCACCACTTTTTCGCCCCACAGGGTCGGCAGCGTGTTGACCCGAAAGTCGATCGACTTGCTCTTCGACAGGCGCATTTTGATCCGCCCGTCCTGCGGCTTGCGTCGTTCCGAGATATCGAGGCTGGCCATGACTTTCAGGCGTGCGGCGATGCGCCCGGCCAGTTGAATCGGTGGCTTGGCCACTTCGCGCAGGATGCCGTCGGTGCGCACGCGTACCCGGTAGTTCTTCTCGTAGGGTTCGAAGTGCAGGTCGGAAGAGCCGCTCTTGATCGCGTCGAGCAACATCTTGTGGACGAAGCGCACCACGGGTGCATCGTCAGCGTCGAGGCCAGCGATGGCGTCCTGTTTGTTGTCGTCGATGGATTCGACATCGAGGCCGTCGAGATCGACATCGGCCATGTCCTCCAGACCACTGGCGTGGGTGTCGAAGAACTTTTCGATGGCATCGCTGAGCTTGTCGTCCTCGACCAGAATGGCTTCGGTGCTCAGGCCGGTGCTGAACTGAATGTCGTTGATCGCTTGATGATTGCTCGGATCGGAAATCCCCACGAACAGCTTGTTGCCCCGCCGCCACAAGGGCAGGGCGTGATGCTGACGGACCAGTTTTTCGCTGACCAGGCCTTTGGGCTGGGTTTCCTTGTCGAGGCAATTGAGATCAAGGAACGCCATGCCGAAATGCTCGCTGGCGATCTCGGCCACCTGCCAGCTCTTGACCAGTTTGTTCTGCACCAGATAGCTGACCAGCGACAGCCGATTGCGCTGGGCCTGTTGCCAGGCTTGCTGGGCGCTTTTTTCCGTGAGCAGTTCGGCCTGCACCAATTGCTTGGCCAGACCGCTCAGAGCGATGTCATTCATGGGTATTCCGCAGGCTTGCCGTTCATGACTTATAGCCTAGTCAAGTGACAGCGCCAAACACGGCGGGTACAGGTGACAAAAAGTGTCAGATAGTGCGGTTGCGGGTTGTAGGAAATGGCGTTGTAGAGGGGACGCGCCCAACGGACGGGGCTTGGAGGCGTTGGCATGGCCTATGCTGCGTCCCTTGCAGATCATGAGATTTCGACTCATGCATGGAGCGTGTCTATGAAAAAACAACAAGGTTTTACTCTGATCGAACTGTTGATCGTGGTGGCGATCATCGGGATTCTGGCGACTATCGCCCTGCCGCAGTACACCAAGTATCAAGCGCGGGCGAAGGTCACTGCGGGTCTGGCAGAAATCAGTGCACTGAAGATTCCGTTTGAAGACACCATTAACCAAGGCACCGATCCAAGCCTGACGAACGTCACCGGTAGCGCCACTTTCACCACTACCAACTGCGGCACGGTAGCGGCGTCGGGTACTGCGTCTTCTGGGGCAGGCAGCATCGTTTGCACACTCGCTAACGCACCAGCTCCGGTGCTGGGCAAAACGATCACGCTAACCCGCTCTTCCGGGACTGGCTCGGCAGCGGGTGTCTGGAGTTGTGCATCAACCGTGAACGCCGACTACGCCCCTAAAGGCTGCCCAGGCAGCGGTACTTGATCGATCATTCGATCTGTTAAAAATGCCCCGTTTACGGGGCATTTTCTTGGTCTGGCGATAAATAAAAGCTTCAATAATTTCAGCGTCTTAGGAACTTTCCAAAAAACCGCAACTTGCATGCGATTTATCTGCAAGTCATGCAAATTGCATGAAATCGGAATTTGGGTTTTTGGCTAAGTGTTTGATTTTAAATATTTTTATTGTGGATAAAAAGTTGGCACAGCGTTCGCAACTACCTTGGTAACCCTGCTGACAAGACAACCAGCAGACTTTCCAGAAAAACAGGAGTTACTCGTATGAAGAAGTTCGCTATCACTGCCGCTGCTGCTACCGCGCTGACCCTGACCATGGCTTCCGGTGCGTTCGCACAATCCACCCAGGCTACCCAGGCTCCAATGACTCTGGCCGCCGGTGAAATGACCAAGGCTAAAGAAACTACTTCCGATACCTGGATCACCACCAAAGTCAAAAGCGACCTGGTCACCGAAAAAGGCATTCCGGGCACCGACATCAAAGTAGAAACCAACAAAGGTGTTGTATCGCTGTCGTCGACTGTAGCCGTTACCGAGTCTCAGAAAGCTACCGCTGTAGCGATCACCAAGAAAATCAAAGGCGTCAAAGCGGTCTCCGCTGACGGCCTGAAAGCCGAGTAAGGCATGACTTCTCGCCTGGACCGGGAGAAGGCGCGACAGACGGGCCGAGCAATACGTCTGCCGCAACTTTAGAGTTCATGCGAACGGTCACACGGATGTGACCATTACAGGCCCCGCCACTTGTGTCGGGGCCTGTTCTATTTCAGGGGCAACATAAAACAACTGTGGGAGCGAGCCTGCTCGCGAATGCGATCTGTCAGCCGACGAAGATGTCGACTGACACGACGCATTCGCGAGCAGGCTCGCTCCCACAGGGGTTTGGTGTTGAGTCAGTTACCGCGTTTGCTGTTGATCTGTCGCAGGCGATTGCCTTCGAAGCGCAGGTATTGATACATGCCGTTGCTCGGGCCGTAGGTCCATTCCTCGACCTGAAACTCCTCGCGGCGATTGGCGCTACGCTTGTAGCCCAGCACATCTCGGCTGACCGGCTCACCGCACTTTTGCAGGACTTCGCTTGAGCGGTCTCCGAGACTGATCAACTGACTGCCGCAGCGCAGCGTATCGGACGCCGAGGCGTGACTGGCCGCGAACGTCATTGCGAGCAAGGCCAGCCACTGCAGTTTCATCACTCGGCATCCAGGTGCATTTGCGTCACCACGCGGCCATCACTCTCGGCTTCACCGAGATTGGCGTCGATGAAGTACACGCGGTCGTCTGCGAGCTGGCCTTTATCGACCAGATAATCCTTGATGCTGCTGGCGCGGTCCTGACCCAACTGACGCAACAGCACGTCGCTGCCACTCCAGAACTTGATCACGCCTTCGCGCATCTTCGCCGTACGTTCTTCCTTGCCCAGATCTTTCCATTCGGCCGGTGGCTGGGTTTTCAGGCGGGTGCGATAGATGCCTTCGAGCAGCGGACCTTTCTCGCTGTCGGGCACTTGCAGCAACGACGCCTGAGCCGGAACTTTATCGCCACGACGCTGGAGCATCTTGTAGTAGTTGTTCTGGTATTCACGCTCCAGACGCTGTTCGGCGAGCAACGGACCATCGCTGCTCTGCGCGGCAGTGCCTTCGATCTCCAGACGCAGGGCCGGGCGCTCCTTCAGTGCTTGCGACAGTTTGATCAGCGCCGCTTCGGCATCCTTGTTCAACTCGCTGGAACCCGGGGCAAACGACACCGTGCCAAGGTCTTCCGAACCGCCGCCACTGATCAGCCCGCCAATCATTTTGAAGGGCGCGGCAGCGGCTTTGACGATCAGGTTGCGCAGGGTCTGCCAGACAATCGGCATCACGCTGAACTGCGGGTTGTTCAAGTCGCCGGTCACCGGCAATTCGATGGAGATCTTGCCGTCGACGTCCTTGAGCAAGGCAATCGCCAGTTTCAGTGGCAGGCTCACAGCATCCGGGCTGTCGACTTTCTCACCGAGCTGCAATTGCTCGACCACCACTTTGTTCTCGGCTTTGAGCTGGCCCTTGGTGATCAGGTAATGCAGGTCGAGGTTGAGCCGGCCCTTGCGGATGCGGTAACCGGCGAATTTGCCGGAGTAGGGCGTCAGGGTGGTCAGTTCGACGCGTTTGAAACTGGTGGCGATGTCGAGGCTGGCCATCGGGTCGAACGGATTGACCGCGCCTTTGATGGTCACCGGTGCATAACGGTCGACCTTGCCTTTGATATCGACGCTGGCCGGTTTGGCCTGACGGCTGTCGATGGTGCCTATCTGGCCATTGAGTTGCTGCACGGCGGTGGCGAAGTTCGGCGTCAGGCTGAAGTCGGCGAAGTTGGCCGAACCGTCGTTGATGGCGATGCCGCCGATATGAATGCCCAGCGGTTTGTCGTTGCTGGCCGGTTTCGCTGCTGCGGTTTTTGCGCCGCTGTCGGCGGGTTGTGGAATCAACAGATCATCAATGTTGGTGGTGCGGTCATCGTTGATCATGAACCGCACATACGGCTGGAACAGATTGATCTTGTCGATCGACAGGCTGTCGCCGTGTTGATAATTCAGGCCCTCGACAACCACTTGCTGCCACTTGAGAAAATCGCGGGTTTTCAGGGTGTCGAGGGTGTGCAGTTGATCGATCTGCGCGCGCCCGGTGACGCTGAGCGCCAGCGGTTCGGTGCTCTTGAGGTTGACCTTCAGATCACTGCCGAGCATGCCGCTGCGCAGTTCCAGGCGAATGAACGGGTTGATGTAAGACTGCGCGACACGCAGGTCGATGTCCTGGGTTTTTACATTGAGCTGGGCGTTGACCGGGGCGAGATTGACCGTGCCGTCAGCCGTGATCTTGCCTTGCTTGCCCACGCCGCTGTCGAGCTTGAGCTTGAAGGGCGAACCGTTGAGGCTGTCGAAATCCTGCAGATCGACGTTCAGCGGGGTGATATCCAGGGCGACGGCGGGTGTGGCCGAGCGGTCGGCCAGATGCACGGTGTAGTTACGCAATTGCACGTCTTTGAGCAGCACTTGCCATGGTTTGCTCGGCGCGGGCGGTGTTTTCGGCGAGTCGGCAGCGGCCGGCGTGTTCACCGGTTCTGCGGCGGCTTTGGCGGCGGGTTTCGACGGTTGGCTGGCGAACAGTTTCTGCCAGTCCAGTTGGCCGTCGGCTTCGAGCGCTGCCCAGGTTTCCAGTTTGTTGCTGCGGATCTTGCCGACCACCACTTGCTGTTTGGCCAGATCGACCGAGGTTTCGCTGACGTCGAGACGTTCGAGCTTCGCCAACGGGCGTCCATCGGGGGCCTTGATCGCGAATGGCGCGATGCTCACCGCGACATTGTTCAACTGCAGTTCGGTTTCTTTCGACAGATTGAGTTTGTATTCGCTGCTGAGGCTGATCACGCCGTCTTCGAGTACCAAAGGTACCGAGTCACGCACGTAGGGCCAGAAGGCTTTCATCTTGCCGTCGGTGATTTTGAGGGTGCCTTCGGAGGTGAACGGGATCAGGCTGAAATTACCGCTCCAGTCGATCCGGCCGCCAGCGGGGCCGATGGCGACCAGGGTCATGTCGGCGCTGTCTTCGGGCAACGTGCTGAGGTTTTTCAGTTCGAAGCTCAGGTCGTCGTAGAGGAATTCGATCGGCTCGCTCGGGCGCACATCTTCAAAGTGCACGACGCCACCGGCGAGTTTGATGTTGTCGATGCGCAGCGGGAAGGGCTTGGCGTTCGGATCGGCCGGTGTCGGCTCACTGGCCGGCACATTGAACAGGCCCAGAAGGTTGAGCTTGCCGTCTTTGGCGAAAAGGATTTCGCTCTTCGGCTTGTCCAGTTCGATGTTGGCCAGGTGCAGGGCTTTGGTCCACAGACTGTCGATTTGCAGGTCGGCGTACAGGCGATCGAAGCCGATCTGTTCCTTGCCCGGCTCGCCGATCACCAGTCCCCACAGGGTGACTTCAAGGCTGAACGGGTTGAGCTCGATACGCTGGATATGCGCAGGCACCGTCGCGTAATTGGCCAGTTGTTGATTGGCCACACGCAGGGCGATGCCCGGCAAAATCAGAAACCCCAGCAGGCTGTAGAGGGCCAGAGCTGTCAACAAGGCGCCAATCGCGCGAATCAATCCTTTGGGCATGTGCGGCTTCATCTGTCTGAATCGGAGTGCCTTGGAGTATGGCACGCGATTCTGGTTCCGAAGTACCTCGCATGGGGCAGGATTGTTCAGATTTATCTCAAAACACAGAACCCATGTGGGAGCTGGCTTGCCAGCGATGAGGACACACCAGTCGACGACTTTGTTGACTGACCCACCGCAATCGCTGGCAAGCCAGCTCCCACAGGGGTGTTTATAGCTGCAGGATCAGGGTTTTCAGCGGCGGCTGCTGGTCCATGGACGGGAAGTCGGCGCCCGGTGTCATCACGCTCCACTCACGTACCGGTCGCCCGGCCTTCTCGGCGCAGCGCAGCACCTGCTCGCGCCAGTCATCCATGCTGACTTTCGCCAGGTTGTTGCAGCAGATCAGCACGCCGTTGTCGGCGGTGGTCAGCAGGGCCGGTTTGAGCAGGCTCTGATAGTCGCGCAGCAGGTCGACGGTGCCGAATGCGCTCTTGGCCCAGGCGGGCGGATCGAGCAGGACCAGATCGTACTGACGCTGTTCGAGGCGCTGGTAGCTCGGCAGTTTCTGCCCGCGGCGCTGGCTGATCGGCAGGCCGGCGAGTTGGCGGATGGCCGGGAAGTAGTCCGACTGAATGAACTGCATCTCGGGCAACTGCGGGTTGAGCAGACCGTTTTCGCGACCGACCGCCAGATTGCCTTCGGCGAAATCCAGGTTGCACACTTCTCGCGCGCCACCGGCAGCCGCACTGAGGCCGACGCCGCAGGTGTAGGCAAACAGGTTGAGCACGGATTTGCCCTTGGCGTGATCCTTGACCCAGCCGCGCGTGTTGCGCAGGTCGAGGAACAGCAGCGGATCCTGCCCGGCATGGCGGCCGCGCACACGGTAGTTCAGACCCCATTCGTGACCGACCAGATCGGCCAGCGCCGCCTCGTCAGCCTTATAGACGCTGTCTTCGCGGTCAATGCGCGAGTTGCCACGGGAGCGGTCGTTGTAGACCAGCAAGGTGTCCTGGCCCAGGGTTTGATTGACCATGGCGTGCAGTTGCAGCAAGTCCTCACGCTCCAGCGTCTGGTGAAAGCTCTGCACCAACAGTTGCGGGCCGTAGCGGTCGATGGTCAGGCCGCCAGCGCCTTCCTGGCTGCCATGGAACAGCCGATAGCAATCGGTGCCCTGGCGGTGCAGCTCTGCGAGCAAGTCCTGGCGTTGATCGAGGGCGGCGCGCAGCGCCTGATTCAAGGAAGACATGCGGGCGCCTTGCTGGAGAGAATGGGGGCGCGGGAGTTTAGCAGTTACTGAGCTGCAAGCTCCAAGCTTCAAGCCTCAAGCTCAAAACTTGCAGCTTGCAGCTTGCAGCTCTGAGCGTCAGCGAAGCAGCCCCATCCGGCGTTTGGCCCGTTGCACTGAGCCATTGCGCATCGCCCAGCGCAGCATCGGTGCGCTGCGCCGGACGCTGGCACGAATCAGTTGGCGTTGCAGCGAACTCTGTCGCACATCAAGCATGGCGCTGGCCCACTCCGGCAACAGGTCGATACCGGCCTTCATCATCAGATCACCAAACGGCCGGGCCAGAACGCTGGGTGCCGGTGCGTCGAGCAGCAAGCGCAAAACCTCACGGCTGCGCTCATCGCACAGCAACTGCGGGCGCATGCGTTGCAGGTAATCAGCCACGGCTTGCCGCGATTTCGGCACATCCCGCGCGCCGAGGCGTTCGGCAATCACGGCAATTTCCGCGTAATAACGATCCTGATCCGCTCCGGACAATTGCGGATTGCGATAGCGCAAATGTGCCGCAAGAAAGTTACTGACCTCGGCCACGTGTACCCATGTCAGCAAATCCGGATCGCTCGCCGCGTATGGCCGACCATCCGGCGCAGTGCCGACCACTTGCAGGTGAATGGTGCGCACTTTCTCGATCAGCCAGTCGGCGTCCTTTCGCGAGCCGAACGTGGTGCCGGAAACAAACTGGCTGGTGCGCCGCAGACGGCCAAGCATGTCTTCACGGAAATTCGAATGATCCCAGACCCCGGCCAACGCCAGCGGGTGCAAGGCTTGCAGCAACAGCGCACTGATGCCGCCGATCAGCATGCTGCTGAAGTCGCCGTGCACTTGCCAACTGACCGAATCCGGGCCGAACAGGCCGGGATCGCCCTTGGGGTTTTCCAGGTCGAGCTGACCGAGCGACAGCCCGGTCAGGCTCATGAGCTGGTGTTCAATGCGACTGCGGATAAATTCCATGAGCACTCAGTGAAGAAGGGCGGGCGCGGTCGATGAACCGCACCCGGGATGTTACTGATTGAGGCGCGTGTCGATCAGGCCTTGCACCACACTCGGGTCGGCCAGGGTCGAGGTGTCACCGAGGCTGTCGAGTTCGTTGCAGGCGATCTTGCGCAGAATGCGCCGCATGATCTTGCCTGAACGGGTTTTCGGCAAGGCTGGCGCCCACTGGATCAGGTCCGGTTTGGCGAAGCTGCCGATTTCCTTGCTGACGTGGGCGAGCAGTTCTTTCTTCAGTTCATCATTCGGCTCGGTGCCGTTCATGGGCGTGACGAAGGCGTAGATGCCCTGACCTTTGACGTCATGCGGGTAACCGACCACGGCGGCTTCGGCGATGCTGTCGTGCAGCACCAGTGCACTTTCCACTTCGGCGGTACCGATGCGGTGACCGGAGACGTTGATCACGTCGTCGATGCGCCCGGTGATCCAGTAATCGCCGTCCTCATCGCGGCGTGCGCCGTCGCCGGTGAAGTAGTAGCCGGGGTAGGGTTTGAAATAGGTGTCGACCATTCGTTGCGGGTCGCCATAGACGCTGCGGATCTGCGCCGGCCAACTCGATTTGATTGCCAGCACGCCACTGCCGGCGCCTTTGATTTCCTTGCCGTGTTCATCGAGCAGCACCGGTTGCACGCCGAACATGGGTTGTGTGGCGCAGCCCGGTTTGATCCGCTGTGCGCTGACCAGCGGGCTGAGCATGATGCCGCCGGTTTCGGTCTGCCACCAAGTGTCGACAATCGGGCAGCGCTGTTCTCCTACGACGTTGAAATACCATTCCCACGCTTCCGGGTTGATCGGCTCACCGACGCTGCCGAGCAATCTGAGGCTGGCGCGCGAGGTTTCCTTCAACGGCTCGGCGCCTTCGCGCATTAACGCGCGCAGAGCAGTCGGCGCGGTGTAGAAAATATTGACCTTGTGTTTATCAATGACCTGCCAGAAGCGTGAACTGCTCGGGTAGCTCGGCACGCCCTCGAACATCAATGTGGTCGCGCCGTTGGCCAGCGGGCCGTAGACGATGTAGCTGTGGCCGGTGACCCAACCGACATCGGCGGTGCACCAAAACACTTCGCCGTCGCGGTAGTCGAGCACGTACTTGAAGGTCATCGCCGCTTGCAGCAAATAGCCGCCGGTGGTGTGCAGCACGCCTTTGGGTTTGCCGGTGCTGCCGGAGGTGTAGAGGATGAACAACGGGTCTTCGGCGTCCATCGGCTCCGGTGGGCAATCGTCGCTGACATCGCGTACAGCCTGGTGATACCAGAGATCACGACCCTCGACCCAATCGACGTTACCTTGGCTGCGCTCGACCACCACGACGGTGCTGACGTCCGGGCAACTCTGTAGCGCTTTGTCGACATTCTGTTTCAGCGGCACGAACTTGCCGCCTCGTACGCCTTCGTCAGCAGTGATCACCGTGCGGCAGTCGGCATCGAGAATGCGGTCTCGCAGAGAATCCGGAGAGAAGCCGCCAAATACCACCGAATGGATCGCACCGATTCGTGCACAGGCAAGCATGGCGTAAGCGGCTTCGGGGATCATCGGCATGTAGATGCACACCCGGTCGCCTTTCTTCACGCCACGGCTTTTCAGCACGTTGGCCAGGCGGCAGACGTGGTGATGGAGTTTTTTATAAGTGATTTGTGCCGATTCGGCCGGGTCGTCGCCTTCCCAGAGCAACGCAGTCTGATCGCCGCGCTTTTCCAGGTGGCGGTCGATGCAGTTGTAACTGACGTTCAGTCTGCCCCCGGCAAACCAGGCGGCTTCACCGGTTTTCAGGTCGTAGCGCTGAACGGTCTGCCACGGCGTGCTCCAGTCGAGGAAACGCGTGGCCTGTTCGGCCCAGAAGGCTGTGGGGTGTTCAATGGATTCGCGGTACAGGCGCCGGTAGTCATCCTGAGTTAATTGCGCAGCCCGGCGGACGGCATCGGCTTTGGGGAACGTGCTGATATCGAACATGACGGTTCCTTATTCTTGTGGTGCGACAAGGATAAAGATGCGCCGATGGGGGCAAGGGTTCAAGGGCGTCCCTCACCCTAACCCTCTCCCAAAGGGAGAGGGTTAGGGTGAGGGGCTTGATACATCGACTTGAAATTCCTGAGTCGAACTCAAGTACTGAAAAACGCGAAAATCGGCTCCCTTTCCCCCTCGCCCCTGGGGGAGAGGGCTGGGGTGAGGGGGAAACGATTTGGCAGTCACCGCGAAATCCACGCCAAACGCCAGACGAAAAAAAGCCCCTGAACTTCAGGGGCTCTCTATCAAGCGACTGATCAACCGCGGTGACGACCACGGAAGTAGTTGATCAGGCCCTGAGTGGAAGGATCGTCAGCGGTGGTTTCATCGCTGCCGACCAGGCGGTTGTAAACGCCTTTGCCCAGTTCCTTGCCCAGTTCCACGCCCCATTGGTCGAAGGCGTTGATGCCCCAGACCACGCTTTGTACGAACACTTTATGTTCATACATTGCCACCAGCGCGCCGAGACGACGCGGGCTGATGCGTTCAACCACGATGGTGTTGCTCGGACGGTTGCCCGGGATCACCTTGTGCGGCGCGAGTTTGTGCACTTCTTCTTCGCTCATGCCCTTGTCGCGCAGTTCCTGCTCGGCTTCCGGCAAGGTCTTGCCGAGCATCAGCGCCTGGCTCTGCGACAGGCAGTTGGCGTACAGCCACTGATGGTGGTCGGAAACCGGGTTGAAGCTGACGATCGGCACGATGAAGTCGGCCGGGATCAGTTGCGAACCTTGATGCAGCAACTGGTGGTACGCGTGCTGACCGTTGCAGCCGACGCCGCCCCAGATCACCGGACCGGTATCGGTCGACACCGGCGTGCCGTCCTGACGCACGCTCTTGCCGTTGGATTCCATGTCCAGCTGTTGCAAGTGTTTGGTGATGTTGCGCAGGTAGTGGTCGTACGGCAGGATCGCGTGGCTTTGCGCGCCCCAGAAGTTGCCGTACCACACGCCGAGCAGGGCCAGCAGCACCGGCATGTTCTGTTCGAACGGCGCAGTCTGGAAATGCTGGTCCATGGTGTAGGCGCCGGACAGCAGTTCCTTGAAGTTGGACATGCCGATGGCCAGGGCAATCGGCAAACCGATCGCCGACCACAGCGAATAACGACCGCCGACCCAGTCCCACATCGGGAAAATGTTTTCTTCGCGGATACCGAACGCTACGGCAGCAGCGTTGTTGCTCGATACGGCGATGAAGTGACGATACAGCTCGGCTTCCGAACCGCCCTGCGCCAGGTACCAGGCGCGCGCAGCTTGAGCGTTCTTCAGGGTTTCGAGGGTGTTGAACGACTTCGACGAAACGATGAACAGCGTGGTCTCGGCGCGCAGTTTCTGCGTCAGCTCGTGGAACTCACTGCCGTCGATGTTCGCCAGATAGTGGCAACGCACGCCTTTCTGCGCGTACGACAGCAGTGCTTCGGAGACCAGCTCAGGGCCGAGGAACGAGCCGCCGATGCCGATGTTCACCACGTCGGTGATCGGCTTCTCGGTGTAACCGCGCCACAGACCGTCGTGAATGCGGCCGACCAGGTCGGTGATCTGGTTCAGGACCTTATGGACTTCCGGCATCACGTTGACGCCATTGACCGACAGCTTGTCGCCTACCGGGCGGCGCAGGGCGGTGTGCAGCGCCGGGCGGCCTTCGGACGTGTTGACGATTTCGCCTTCAAACAGCGCTTTGATGGCGCCTTTGAGATCGACTTCATTGGCCAGACCGACCAGCAGGTTGCGGGTCTGGGCGTTGATCAAATTCTTCGAATAATCGAGAAACAGTCCGCAGCTGCTGAGGGTGAACTGGTTGAAGCGCTGCGGATCGGCGTTGAAGGCTTCGCGCATGCTGAAATCCTGCATGGCTTGGCGGTGTTCTTTCAACGCTTGCCAGGCGGGCAGAGCGGTAACGTCTTGAGGAGTGAGGTAATACGCCATCGCTGCGGTTTTCCTTTTTACTTGAACGGCCTTTTGAACACTGAACAGACCCGGCACGCCATGTTTGGGCACGGGATCAACTGCGTCGACACGATTTCTGGACACAGGGCGAATACAGTAAACCTCGCGCTGCGTTCTGTCTTGACTTTGTCTGACCAGATCCCTGTACTTTTTTAACATCAAGACCGGGAACTGGCCGACAAACGGAGGGGAAGCGGGGCGATTTCGCGATCAGGCGAGCTGAACCGGGATGGCGTTGCTGGTGTGGCTCAGCTCGTTGCCGGGCGCCATGTAGAGCATGCGCGGCTTGAAATTGACCAGCTCGGCTTCGCTGTAATGGGCGTAGGCACAAATGATCACGCGGTCGCCGACCTTGGCCTTGTGCGCAGCGGCGCCGTTGACGGAGATCATCCGCGAGCCTTCTTCACCGCGAATCGCGTAGGTGGTGAAACGCTCACCATTGTCGACGTTATAAATCTGGATCTGCTCGTATTCACGGATGCCGGACAAGTCCAGCCACTCGCCATCGATGGCGCACGAACCTTCGTAATCGAGCACCGCATGAGTGACTTCGGCGCGGTGCAGTTTGGCCTTGAGCATGATCGCGTGCATGAGGGTTTTCCCGGGTTGAAATCGAACGGCGGGCAGTGTGCCCGAAGGCTTTGAGGGCGGCAATATGGCTGAAACCAGATCTTTAAAACACAAAAAAACCTGTGGGAGCGAGCTTGCTCGCGAAGGCGTCGTGTCAGTCGATATTTACGTCAGCTGACAGATTGCATTCGTGAGCAAGCTCACTCCCACAGGTTATCGGTGAGGCTTAAACCGGCGTATCGAGATTCAGGTGCAGGTTGTCGATCAACCGCGTAGTGCCGAGGAACGCCGCCACCAGAATCACCAGATCACGGTCTTCAGCCGTTGCCGGACGCAAGGTCAGCGCATGGCGGATTTCCAGGTAATCCGGACGCAGGCCCGCCGCTTCCAGCTGCTGCACCTGGGCACTGATCAGCGCCGGGAAATCCCGTTCACCTTGCTTGATCGATTCGGCAATGTTGCTCAGCGAGCGATAGACCACCGGAGCCACCGCGCGCTGTTCCTCGTTGAGGAAGCCATTGCGCGACGACAGCGCCAAGCCATCGGCGGCGCGAACAGTCGGCTCGCCGATGATCTGGATCGGCATGTTCAGGTCATGCACCAGCGCGCGGATCACCGCCAGCTGCTGGTAATCCTTCTGACCGAAAATCGCCAGATCCGGCTGGACCATGTTGAACAGCTTGCTGACCACGGTCGCCACGCCTTCGAAGTGCCCCGGACGGCTGGCGCCGCAGAGGCCTTCGGACAATTGCGGCACGCTGACCCGAGTCTGCCCGGCCATGCCGTCGGGGTACATTTCTTCGACAGTTGGCGCGAAGAGCAGGGAGCAACCGGCTTCAAGGAGCTTTTCCTGGTCCGCCGCCAACGTGCGTGGGTATTTATCGAGGTCTTCGCCGGCGCCGAATTGCAGCGGGTTGACGAAAATGCTCGCGACCACGAAATCCACCCGTTGGGTGGCTTTGGTGATCAGCGCGACGTGGCCGCTGTGCAGGTTGCCCATGGTCGGCACGAAGCCGATGCGCTTGCCTTCGCTGCGGGCGCGGGCTACAGCGGCGCGCAGTTCGCGTACGGTTTTAACGGTGTTCATGCAGAGAATCCGTGTTCGATGCCAGGGAACGTGGTGGCTTTGACTTCGTTGACATAAGCCTTCAGCGCGGACTGGATGCTGTCCTGACCGTGCATGAAGTTCTTGACGAACTTCGGCACGCGGCCAGTGATCGACAGGCCGAGCATGTCGTGCAGCACCAGTACTTGGCCGTCGGTGGCGTTACCGGCACCAATACCGATGACCGGGATCTTCACGGCCTGGCTGATTTCAGCGGCCAGTTCGCTCGGTACGCATTCGAGCAGCAGCATCGCCGCGCCGGCCTGTTCCAGCGAGATCGCGTCGGCACGCATCTGCCGCGCCTGGTTCTCGTTGCGTCCCTGCACTTTATAACCGCCAAGAATGTTCACCGCTTGCGGGGTCAGGCCCATGTGCGCGCACACCGGCACACCGCGCTCGGCGAGCAGACGAATCGACTCGGCGAGCCACAACTGACCTTCGACTTTGATCATGTGCGCACCGGCCTGCATCAGCATGGCGCTGTTGCTCAGGGTTTGTTCGAGGGTGGCGTTGGCCATGAACGGCAGGTCGGCGAGGATCAGGGCATCGGTGTTGCCGCGTTTGACGCAGGCGGTGTGGTAGGCCATTTCTGCGGTGGTCACCGGCAGGGTGCTGTCGTGACCTTGCAGGACCATGCCGAGGGAGTCGCCCACCAGCAGCACTTCGACACCAGCCTCGTTGCAGGCGTGGGCGAAGGTCGCGTCATAGCAGGTCAGCATGGTGATCTTTTCACCTTTCTGCTTGAGGCTCTGGAGCGTGGTCAGGGTGATGGCTGGCATGTAAAAAATCCTCGTTCAGGCGCTCTGGAAACTACTGCGAGTAACGCGCGTGATTCTTCATCTACTCAGGCGCACGCTCTTTTGTCGTGCTTATAAGGCCTGGATTGCGCCCGTATGTGCCGGGTTGGCGGCAGCGGGACGCCTATAGTCGTGATGAGCCAACAGGAAGTCAATTGCGTGTGTTACCGCATTGTTACGAGGGGAGTGTTACCGGCGTTACTGATGCGATTCAGCGGCGCGGCGGGGCTGATTCGGCGGCTTTTTGTCCGACAAAATCCTGAAGGTAAAACGCAATTCCCTGTAGGAGCTGCGGAACGCTGCGATCTTTTGATCCTGATTTTGAAGATCAAAAGATCGCAGCGTTCCGCAGCTCCTACAAAGGGCGGATTTGTGTCAGGCGTGGGGGAGGCGTTCCAGGCCGACGAACGGGCAGGCTGCCAGCAGGTCGGAGAGGCTGCGGCCATCGGCCAGACGCAGATCCTGCGGGGCCAGTTCGGCAAGGGGATAGAGCACGAACGCGCGTTCCTGAATCTGGTAGTGCGGGACTTTCAGGCGTGGCTCATCGATCAGTCGATCACCGAACAGCAGGATGTCCAGATCCAGCGTGCGCGGGCCCCAGCGTTCGAGGCGTTCGCGCCCCTGATCATTCTCGATCGCCTGTAACGCATCGAGCATTTGCAGAGGGTCGAGCGCGCTGTCGAGCGCCGCGACCGCGTTGGTGTAACGCGGTTGGCCCGGCAGCAACGAGTCGCTTTGATAGAAGGCGGAAACGCCAGCGAGTGTAGTCTGCGGCAATTGCCCCAGCGCCTCGACGGCGCTGCGCAACTGTTCGGCCGGGTCAGCGAGGTTGCTGCCCATGCCGATGTAGATGCGTTCCATGCCTTTACTCGCCTGTAGCACTCGGGGCGCTGGCGCGTTTGCGCTTGGAACCGCTGCTGCGGCGACGTTTGCGCGGGGCGCCACTGGCGTCATCACCCTTGCCGCTGAGGTCGCGAATCATGTCGCGACGCTCGCTGTCGTTGGCGTCCTGATAGTCGGTCCACCATTCGCCCAGGCCATCGGTCTCCTCGCCTGCGCTTTCACGCAGCAGCAGGAAGTCGTAACCGGCGCGGAAGCGCGGGTTGTCCAGCAACAGGTCGGCACGTTTACCGCTGCGGCGTGGCAAGCGCTCCTGCATGTCCCAGATTTCGCGGATCGGCATGGTGAAGCGTTTCGGAATCGCAATGCGCTGGCACTGTTCGGCGATCAGTTCGTGAGCGCCTTCCTGCATTGCCGGGATCGGCGGCATGCCACGTTCTTGCAGGCGCAATACGCGGGCCGGCAGGGCTGGCCACAACAGCGCGGCAAACAGGAACGCCGGGGTCACCGGTTTGTTCTGCTTGATGCGCAGGTCGGTGTTGGTCAGCGCTTCGCTGATCAGCGTGTGGGTGTATTCCGGGTTATGTTCCAGCGCATCGGCACTGGCCGGGAACAGCGGGGCGAACAGTTGCAGGTCGACCAGCATTTCGAAGGTGATCGCGCCGTGGCCCGAGAGGAACAGCTTGAGCACTTCTTCGAACAGTCGCGCCGACGGGATCTCGCGCAGCATCGGTGCCAGTTCACGGATCGGCTGCACGGTGTGCTTCTCGATGCCGAAGTTGAGCTTGGCGGCGAAACGCACGGCCCGCAGCATGCGCACCGGGTCTTCCTGATAACGCTGCTTCGGATCGCCGATCAGGCGGATCAGATGATTGCGGATGTCGTGTACGCCATTGGCGTAATCGAGGATGCGCTCGCTGACCGGATCGTAATACAGGGCGTTGATGGTGAAGTCGCGGCGTTGCGCGTCTTCTTCCAGGGTGCCGTAAACGTTGTCGCGCAGAATCCGCCCGCTCTCGTTACGCGAAGACTGATTGCTGTCCTCGTCGTCTTCGTTTTGCGGGTGGTTGGCGCGGAAGGTCGCGACTTCAATGATTTCGCGACCGAAATGGATGTGCACCAGTTTGAAGCGACGACCGATGATCCGCGCATTGCGGAATTCGGCACGGACCTGTTCAGGCGTGGCACTGGTGGCGACGTCGAAATCCTTGGGCGTGATGCCCAGCAGCATGTCACGCACGCAACCGCCGACCAGATAAGCCTGGTAACCGGCACCTTGCAGGCGTTCGACGATATTCACCGCATAGCGGCTGAACTGCGTTTTCTGCAGCGAATGTTGACCGCTGTTGAGCACTTCAGGGGTGCTGCGGATGTGTTGCGTACGACGCACGGGAGTTCGGAATGACTGGAACAACTTCTTCAGCATGGGATGCACTGTTTGAAGGAATGTTCGGCCATACCAAAGAATGACCGCATGATGGGCGCAGATTCTAGCATTTAGTCGGGGGATGGTGTAGGAGACAGCAGTTTCGAGCTGAAAGCCGCAAGCTACAAGGGTGAAGCGGGGTAAAGCAGGGAGTTTTTTACAGACGGGAGAAACTACAAGGGGAGCCGAAGCTCCCCAAGAAGTAGTTGCGTGCTCTTTTTATTATTGATTCGGGCTTCTTGTTTTTGTTGAGTGCCCTCGCCACGAAGTGTTTCCTTCGGGACCCTCCCAATCGGGAGCCAAGAGCAAACGGATTGCTTTGGTCGCTGAATTGCAGTGATCTATCGATCCAACCAGTACAGGCTCTGTCTTAGGACAGTTTTTGTTGTTCTCGGCCTGGTCGTGGGGCAAGCCCCAAATACAACGCCTCTCCAAAAGAATCAGTTAGCTGCGCCTCTCGCCGTCTTGTTTTTATTGTGCGTGAGTCGATTCGTCTTATTTTTATTGTCTTGTGCATTGCTTGTTATTGTTCTTGTACCAAACATATAGCAGGGGGCGTGCCAACTTTTGCCAAACCCAATAAAACAAGGGGTTAGGTCGATATAACCGTTTTGTCGGGGCGAAAAAAAGCCGGGGTTTCGTTACCGATAACCCCGGCTTCTGTTACGTGAAAGGACTGAGGTAACAGTTTTTTCACATCTTCAAGCGTTACCCGCACACTCGACAGGTAACGTTCAGCTCTCGCTGGCGACCCCGGTCTTGCGCCGTGGAATGCCCAGACGCTGACGGCGCTCCCACAGGCATTTACGGCTGACGCCCAGTTTGCGCGCCAGTTCGGTCTCGGTCATGTGGTCCTGATGCTCGAGAACGAAGTGCTGGAAGTAATCTTCCAGCGACAGGTCTTCGGTCGGCTCGTGGCTGCTGTTGCTGGCGTTACCCGGCGTTTGTGGCGGCAGACCGATGAACTCGTCGTCTTCCAGATCGCTCAACTCGATGTCGATGCCCAGCAGGTCGGCGGAGATTTCCGGACTTTCGCTCAGAATCACCGCGCGCTCGACTGCGTTCTCCAGCTCACGCACGTTACCCGGCCAGGAATAATGCCGGATCGCCTGTTCGGCATCCGCGGCAAATTTCAGGTCGGTACGGTTGATGCGCGCACTTTGGCGAGCGAGGAAGGCAGTAGCGATTTCGTTGACGTCGGCACCGCGCTCGCGCAGGGCCGGCAGTTTCAGCGCGATCACGTGCAGACGGTAATAAAGGTCTTCACGGAACTGGCCGATTTTCGCCAGGCTCTTCAGGTCGCGGTGAGTCGCCGCGATCAGGCGCACATCGACTTTCTGCGACTGCACCGAACCCACACGGCGGATCTCGCCTTCCTGCAACACGCGCAGCAGGCGGGCCTGAGCTTCCAGTGGCAGCTCACCGATTTCGTCGAGGAACAGCGTGCCGCCGTCCGCCGCTTCAACCAGACCGGCACGACCAGCGCTGGCACCGGTGAATGCGCCTTTCTCGTGGCCGAACAATTCGGACTCGATCAGGCTTTCCGGAATGGCCGCGCAGTTCACCGAGATCATCGGCGCCTTGGCGCGTTTCGACAGGTTGTGCAGGGCGCGGGCCACCAGTTCTTTACCGGTGCCGGACTCGCCCTGGATCAATACATTGGAATCAGTCGGCGCGACTTTGCGGATCTTGCTGTACAGATCCTGCATCGGTGGGCAGGAACCGATGATGCCGATCTCGCCGTTGCTGTTGTCGACCGCGGATTTGCCGCTGCCGTTGGTCGTTTTCACGGCAACGGGCTCGCCGGCAGCAGGAGCCGATTGACGATCACGCAGGATCCGCGCGACAGCCTGAAGCATTTCATCGTGGTCGAAAGGCTTGGCGATGTAATCCACCGCGCCCATCTTCATCGAGTCGACCGCCGAGCGCAGGCTGGCGTAGCTGGTCATGATCAGCACCGGGGTGCCCTGGCCGAGCTTGATCAGCTCGGTGCCCGGCGCGCCCGGCAAGCGCAGATCGCTGACGATCAGATCGAACGTAGGAATGGTGAAGCGTTCTTGTGCTTCCTGCACTGAACCGGCTTCGCTGACCTGGTACTGGTTGCGTTCCAGCAGGCGGCGCAAGGCGGAGCGGATAATTGTTTCGTCTTCGACGATCAAAATGTGCGGCATTGATTCGATACTCTCGACGGTCTCAGTTCACAGCGGACGTCGCTTCGACATGACGCGGTAAGGTCACCCGGATACGGGTGCCGCGTTGGCTTTGTACATCAGCCGGGCTGTCGATGGTGATTTGTCCATAATGCTCTTCAACGATGGAATAGACCAGTGCAAGGCCCAGACCGGTGCCTTCGCCAGGATCCTTGGTGGTGAAGAAGGGTTCGAACAATCTATCCATGATGTTCTTCGGAATACCGCTGCCTTCGTCTTCGACGATCAGATCGACCGTGTGTTCGCCGGCTTCGCTCTTGACCCGTACCGCACTGTGCGGCGGCGAGGCGTCGCGGGCGTTGGAGAGCAGATTGATCAGCACCTGAGCGAGTCGCTGCGGATCGCCTTCGACCCAGTGATCGGGATCGCACAGGTTGTAGAACTGCACTTCGAAATTGCGTCGGTTCAGCGCCAGCAGGCCAATCGCATCCTGCGCCACTTCGGCCAGACAAACGGGCTCGTCACTGTGCTGATGGCTGCCGGCATGGGCGAAACTCATCAACGACTGGACGATGCGTGACACGCGTTTGGTCTGTTCGAGAATCTGTCCGCTGATTTCCGTCAGCTCGCCGTCGTCTTCACGTTCTTCGCGCAGGTTTTGCGCCAGACAGGCGATGCCGGTGATCGGGTTGCCGATTTCGTGGGCCACACCGGCCGCAAGGCGACCAATGCTGGCCAGGCGTTCCGAGTGCACCAGTTTGTCTTCGAGCATCTGTGTTTCGGTCAAATCTTCGACCAGTAACACCAGACCACTGTTACCCGGCGCCAACGGCTCATCAATTGCCGCTTTGTGCAGATTCAGCCAGCGAGTCTGGCCGTCGAGGGCCAGATGCTGTTTGTGCAAATGCTCGTCGGGCAGATTGATGAAACCCTGCAGCAATTCCTTCCACGGCTCGCCGATGGTGCTCAAACGCGAACCGACCACGCGTTGCGCGGCGATCCCGGTGAGTTCTTCCATGGCCTTGTTCCACATCAGGATCTCTTGATCCTTGGCCAGCGAGCAGACGCCCATCGGCAGTTCCTGCAAGGTCTGGCGGTGGTATCGGCGTAGCGCATCGAGTTCAGCGGCAAGACCTGTGAGGCGTGAGTGGTAATCCTCGAGGCGGCTTTCGATGAAGTGAATGTCTTCGGTCACATAGTTTTCGCCGCCGGCCTTGTACGGCAGGAAGGTTTCCACCATGTCTTGCGCCACGCTCGGGCCCATCAGGCCGGAGAGGTTGGCTTCGATGCGGTCGCGCAAACGACGCAAGGCGTACGGGCGGCGTTCGTCGAACGGCAGATAAAGATCACGCAGCGCTTGCTCGACTTCTTTCTGCGCAGCCTTGGCGCCCAACGGTTTCGCCAGTTGTGTGGCGAACTCCTGTGGTGAAGCGGCGTGCAGTTCGCGCCGTTGCGGGCGACGAACGTTATCCACAGCGCAGGCTTCGGCGGCGCTGGCTTCTTCGGGGCTGGCGTTGGTGAACAACGAGATCAGGGTGAACATCAAGACGTTGGCGGCGAGCGAGGCGATGGCCGCCATGTGCCAGCTGGTGTCGTCGAGCACGTAAATCATGTTCAGCAGCGGAATGTAGAAACCCTGCAGATTGCCGACCAGCGGCAACAGCATGGTCACCACCCAGACCAGGATCCCCGCCAGCAGACCAGCGATAAAGCCACGGCGGTTAGCGGTCGGCCAATACAGCACGGACAATACGCCGGGCAGAAATTGCAGAGTGGCCACAAACGCGACGATGCCGAGGTTGGCCAGATCCTGTTCGGCGCCGAGCATCAGGTAGAAACCGAAACCGGCCATGATGATTGCGACGATTAGCGCGCGGCGGGTCCACTTCAGCCAGCGGTAGATATTGCCTTCGGCCGGCGGCTGATAGAGCGGCAGCACCAGATGGTTCAGCGCCATGCCTGACAGCGCCAGGGTGGTGACGATTATCAGGCCGCTGGCCGCTGAAAGACCGCCGACATAGGCGAGCAACGCCAGCGGTTTGCTGTTGGCGGCGATGCCGATGCCGAGGGTGAAGTACTCCGGATTGGTCGTGGCGCCGAGCTTCAGGCCGGCCCAGAGGATCAGCGGCACTGCCAGGCTCATCAGCAGCAGGAACAGCGGTAAGCCCCAACTCGCGCTGACCAGTGAGCGCGGGTTGAGGTTCTCGGTAAACGTCATGTGATACATGTGCGGCATCACGATCGCCGAGGCGAAAAACACCAACAGCAGCGTGCGCCACGGGCCTTCCTGCAATGGCGTGTGCAGGGCGGCGAGGGCGGTCTGGTTCTGCAGCAGCCACAGTTCAAGTTGCTGCGGGCCGTCGAATACGCCGTACAGCGCATACAAACCGACGCCGCCGAGGGCAACCAGTTTGATCACCGATTCAAAAGCAATCGCGAACACCAGGCCTTCGTGCTTCTCGCGGGTGGCAATGTGGCGTGAACCGAAGAAAATCGTGAACAGGATGATCAGCGCACAGAACGCCAGCGCCACGCGACTCTGGATCGGCTCGCCGGTCAGAATGCCGATGGAGTCGGCCACCGCCTGAATCTGCAACGCCAGCAGCGGTAAAACGCCGATCAGCATGAAAATCGTGGTCAGCGCGCCCGCCCAGGTGCTGCGAAAGCGGAACGCAAACAAGTCTGCCAGGGATGACAGTTGGTAGGTGCGGGTGATTTTCAGGATCGGATAGAGCAACACCGGCGCCAGCAGAAACGCGCCCGACACGCCGAGATAGCTGGACAGAAAGCCGTAACCGTACTGATACGCGAGGCCGACCGTGCCGTAGAACGCCCAGGCACTGGCGTAAACCCCCAGCGACAGGGTGTAGGTCAGCGGGTGGCGAATGATCGCGCGCGGGATCATGCCCCGTTCGCTGATCCAGGCAACACCGAACAGCACCGCCAGGTACGCGGCGCTGATCAGGATCATCTGGGTCAGGCTAAAGCTCATCGGCATCTTTTTGGCTCTGCAGGATGAAGGTCACGACAATCAGGATCAGCCAGAGCAGATAGGGGCGATACCAGGCGCCCGTAGCGTCGATCCACCAATCCATGATGGCGGGGGAAAACAGGTAGATCCCCACGACTAGAAGCAGGACCAAGCGATAGATGTACATCCCGGCCTCTCTTTTTTATGCGCGTGCCCGAAAACGTGCGGCGATGGTAACGGATGGGCGCGCGACTGCAAGTACCGTCATAGCAGTTGCGCTTCGGGCAGGGTCAGTGTGCGCGGGATCTTGCTGGCATCCCAGTGCGCGCAGCCCCACTTGAGTAACTCTTGCGGCGAGGCGTGGGCCAGTTCGGCGCCGGGATTTTGCCCCAAGGCGCGCAAGGCTCGCAGTAGCAATGGCGTGGCTTGATCTGCTTCAAGCGGCGGCGAGCGGTAGGACTTGCCGAGCTTGTTGCCGTCCGGTTGGGTAATCAGCGGCAGATGCAGGTAGCGCGGCTGACGCAAACCCAGCAATTCTTGCAGATACAGTTGACGCGGTGTCGAGTCGAGCAGGTCGGCGCCACGGACGATGTCGGTGATGCCTTGCCAGGCATCGTCGAGTACCACCGCCAATTGGTAGGCGTAGAGGCCATCGCGGCGACGGATCACGAAATCGCCGACGTCGCGGCCCAGATGCTGGCGGTATTCGCCCTGCACACGATCGATGAAGTGGTATTCCAGTTCCGGCACGCGCAGGCGGATCGCCGCGTCCTGCTGATCGTGGCCGGCATTGCGGCACAGGCCCGGATAAATCCCGTTATACGGCTCCAGTTGTTTGCGCGAACAAGTGCAGGCATAGGCCAGGCCGTGATTGAACAGGCTGTTGAGCACGTCGGCGTAAGCCTCATGTCGATCGCTCTGGCGCACCATGTCGCCGTCCCATTCGAAGCCGTAGCTTTCCAGTGCCTTGAGAATCGCCGTTTGCGCGCCGGGCTCTTCACGCGGCGGATCGAGATCTTCCATGCGCACCAGCCAGCGACCGCCGACCGAGCGCGCATCGAGGTAAGAGGCGAGGGCAGCGACCAGCGAACCGAAGTGCAGGTGGCCACTGGGGGTGGGGGCGAAGCGGCCGATGTAGGCGGGGGATGTCTTGGCAGTCATGAAGACGAAACTACTTTTCAGGCTATACGCAGGTCAACCTGTGGGAGCGAGCAGGCTCGCTCCCACAAGAGCAAAAGGCAAAGGCAAAAGGCAGAAACAAAAACGGAGCGTTCGCACGCTCCGTTTTTGGTTCAGGTCGAGATTACTTGCCGACCTGCTTCTCCTTGATTTCCGCCAGGGTCTTGCAGTCGATGCACAGATCCGCTGTCGGGCGGGCTTCGAGGCGCTTGACGCCGATCTCGATGCCGCAGGACTCGCACCAGCCGTACTCTTCGTCCTGAATCAGCTCCAGCGTCTTGTCGATCTTCTTGATCAACTTGCGCTCGCGGTCGCGGGCGCGCAGCTCGAGGGCGAATTCTTCTTCCTGGCTGGCACGGTCGGCCGGGTCAGGGAAGTTCGCGGCTTCGTCTTTCATGTGATCAACAGTACGGTCGACTTCCTGCATCAAGTCCTGTTTCCACTTGTTCAGGATCTTGGTGAAGTGCGCGCGCATCGGGGCGCCCATGTACTCTTCACCTTTCGCCGGAACGTAAGGTTCGAAACCGCTGATCGTCGTTTGCTGCTGTTGCTTTGCTTGGGTGGGCATGAAATGGACCGCCTCTACTCTTGTAATCCATTGCGCAGGATTGCTCCATCACCGACACCTGCCGGCCCTGCGGCTGCAAGCGGGCGAACTTACCAGATCAATTCGGCCTGCGCTACTCCCGGATGTCGAGGCCCCGGCGGGTGGCGCTTGCAAATGTTTGGCAAGCCGTGTCTGGTGGTGTTGAAGACCTGTTCAATCACTGATTTTAGTCAATCCTGGAGCGTACGCTCATATCGTTACAGTCCAGCGTTCTTGAGGCTGTGACCGCTGCGGGTTCTCGCTCGTTCCGGCAGATGGGTAGAATCGTCTCTTTTTCCCTGCCGAAGGAAAACCAATGGCTCAGCCTTACAGTGCGCGCAGTCGTGCGATCGAACCGTTCCATGTGATGGCGCTGCTGGCGCGGGCCAATGAATTGCAGGCTGAAGGTCACGACGTGATCCATCTGGAAATCGGCGAGCCGGACTTCACCACCGCCGAGCCGATCATCCGTGCCGGGCAGGCGGCGCTGACGGCGGGCAAGACCCGCTACACCGCTGCGCGTGGCATTCCTGAACTGCGCGAAGCGATTTCCGGGTTTTATCAATCGCGGTATGGACTGAACATCGATCCTCGGCGGATTCTGATCACGCCGGGCGGTTCCGGTGCGCTGTTGCTGGCCAGCGCGTTGCTGGTCGATCCCGGCAAGCACTGGCTATTGGCGGATCCCGGCTACCCGTGCAACCGGCACTTCCTGCGGTTGGTCGAAGGCGCGGCGCAGCTTGTTCCTGTAGGGCCGGACGTGCGCTACCAGCTGACCCCGGATCTGGTTGAGCGCCATTGGGATCACGACAGTGTTGGCGCGTTGGTGGCTTCGCCGGCCAACCCGACCGGCACCATTCTGACTCGCGATGAACTGGCCGGGTTATCCACCGCTATCAAGGCCAGACACGGGCATCTGGTGGTAGACGAGATCTACCACGGCCTGACTTACGGCACCGATGCCGCCAGCGTGCTGGAAGTCGATGACAGCGCTTTTGTACTGAACAGCTTCTCCAAATATTTCGGCATGACCGGGTGGCGTCTCGGCTGGCTGGTGGCGCCGGATGCGGCGGTCAGCGAGCTGGAGAAACTCGCGCAGAACCTCTACATCAGCGCGCCAAGCATGGCGCAATATGCGGCACTGGCCTGTTTCGAACCGGACACTATTGCGATTCTTGAAGAGCGTCGTGCCGAGTTCGGCCGTCGTCGCGATTTCCTGCTGCCGGCGTTACGTGAACTGGGTTTCAACATCGCAGTCGAGCCTGAAGGCGCGTTCTATCTTTACGCCGATATCAGCCAGTTCGGCGGCGATGCCTTCGCGTTCTGCCGACATTTCCTCGAAACCGAGCATGTGGCGTTCACCCCGGGTCTGGATTTCGGTCGCTATCAGGCCAGTCACCATGTGCGTTTTGCTTACACGCAAAACCTCCCGCGCTTACAGGAAGCGGTGGAGCGAATCGCCCGCGGCTTGAAGAGCTGGCAAGGCTGATGCGCTTTTATCCCCCTCTGGAAGAGGCGCGACTGATCCGTCGTTACAAGCGTTTTCTCGCCGATATCGAAACCGTTGGCGGCGAGTTGCTGACCATTCACTGCCCCAACACTGGTTCGATGCTCAACTGTCAGGTCGAAGGCGGGCAGGTCTGGTTCAGTCGCTCAAATGACCCCAAGCGTAAATTGCCCGGTACTTGGGAAATTGGCGAAACCCCGCAGGGTCGGTTGTTTTGCGTGAATACCGCACGGGCCAACGGTTTGGTCGAGGAGGCTTTGCAGGCCGGCGTCATCAGCGAGTTGAACGGCTTTACCGCGTTGAAACGTGAAGTGGCGTACGGGCAGGAAAAGAGCCGTATCGACTTCCGTCTCGAATACCCCAGTGGCCCGGCGTATGTAGAGGTGAAAAGCGTCACCCTCGGTTTCGACGGCACCGCAGTGGCGGCGTTTCCCGATGCCGTGACCCAGCGCGGCGCCAAGCATTTGCGTGAGCTGGCACATTTGGCGCGGGACGGAATTCGGGCGGTGCAGTTGTATTGCGTCAATCTGACCGGGATTGAAGCGGTGCGGCCGG
The DNA here is from genome assembly GCF_031882575.1 of Pseudomonas sp. VD-NE ins. Taxonomy (NCBI): domain Bacteria; kingdom Pseudomonadati; phylum Pseudomonadota; class Gammaproteobacteria; order Pseudomonadales; family Pseudomonadaceae; genus Pseudomonas; species Pseudomonas sp. VD-NE ins. The sequence goes on along the minus strand of NZ_CP134772.1, from coordinate 5,632,180 downwards.
CGAAGGAAATCGATTCGGCTTACGCCGATGCGCTTCTCGAAGCAGTGGCCTGCGGCGTTGAGGTGCTGGCGTATGGCGTGCGACTGGACCATGAAGAAATGGTCATCGACCGGCGTCTCGACGTGCTGCTTAACGGCTAAACATCGATCCACAGCCCTTGTGCATCTTCCCGGCAAGGAATGGCGGTGAGTGCTTGCCCGGCGCAAGGCCCGGCGACGCATTCACCGTCCTCGATCAGAAACAGTGCGCCGTGGGTGGCGCACTGGATCAGGCTGTTGCTCGGGTCGAGAAACCGGTCGGGTTGCCATTCCAGGCCCACGCCCCGGTGCGGGCAGCGATTGAGGTAGACATAGGCCTGACCATTGCGACGCACGGCAAACAGCCTTTTACCGTCGATCTCGAAACCACGACTTTTCGCTTCGGCCAGATCGGCGCCTGCGCAGAGAAGCTTCATGACTATCCTCTAGTGTCCGCTCGTGTCTGGATATGTCCGAGCTTGACGTTTAAATGCAAACAATTATCAAATGGCGGCCTTCACCCGCAGGCATCTGGCAGATGTCGAGGATACTTGGCCTGCCATCCTGATGCCCGGGAAAAACCTTATTCAAGGAAGCTGTGTATGCGCCTGAGTACCCGCGTTGTCGCGCTGTGTGTCGGACTTTTGCTCCGCCACCAGGCTGCAGCGGCTGATTTGCCGCAACGTTGGGTCAGCGCCGGCGGTGCGCTGTCGGAGTGGGTAACGGCATTGGGCGGCGAGTCGAAACTGGTTGGCGTCGATACCACCAGCCAGCATCCGGAGTCGTTGAAGGCGCTGCCAAGCATTGGTTATCAACGCAGCCTTTCCGCTGAGGGCATTCTCAGTCTGCGTCCGGATATTCTTATCGGCACCGAAGAAATGGGCCCGCCACCCGTACTGTCGCAGGTAAAAGCGGCCAAGGTTCAGGTGGCGTTGTTCTCGGCTCAGCCAGATCTGCCAACGCTGGAGAAAAACGTTACTCATTTGGGCCAATTGCTCGGCGCGCAGGCTCAGGCCGCGCAACTGCTGCAAAGCTATCAACAGCAACTCGATGCGCAGAAGGCTCGGGTTACCGAAGTGCAGACCAGACAAAAAGCGCCGGGTGTGCTGCTGTTGCTTGGACATGCCGGTGGCAAGCCATTGATCGCCGGCAAGGACACCGCCGCCGACTGGCTGCTGCAACAGGCGGGCGGACATAACCTGGCGACGCACACGGGTTACAAGCCGTTTTCCGTGGAATCCCTCGCCAGCCTTGATCCTGAAGTGCTGGTATTCGCCGACCGTGCGTTGACCGGTGACGCGGCGAAAGCAGCGTTGTTCAAGGAAAATCCGATTCTCAATTCAAGTCGCGCGGCCAAGGCCGGGCGTGTGCTGGAGCTTGATCCGACCTTGTTGGTCGGTGGGCTCGGGCCGCGTTTGCCGGCAGCGTTGAAAACCCTGTCTGACGGTTTCTACCCGGCCAAGAGCGGCCAATGACCACACTGGTAAAACCCCGTGGCTTGTTCATCGGTCTGACGCTCCTGTGTTTATTGGCGATCTGGCTATCGTTGGCACTCGGGCCTGTCAGTCTGCCGCTGTTCGACACGTTGCGTGCAGGATTGCGCATGCTCGGCGTGCCGTTGGCGCCGGACGGGCTGGAGCAGGCTGAACTGATCCTTGGGCAGATTCGTCTGCCGCGAACTTTGCTCGGGCTGGCGGTCGGCGGTGTGCTGGCGTTGTCCGGCGTGGCGATGCAGGGCTTGTTTCGTAATCCACTGGCCGATCCGGGACTGGTCGGTGTTTCCAGCGGCGCGGCATTGGGTGCAGCGATCGCGATTGTCGGCGGTTCTTTTTTTGGCGGCCTGCCGGAATGGTTCGGGCCGTATCTGCTGTCGGTCTGCGCGTTTCTCGGCGGTCTCGGCGTGACGGCGCTGGTGTATCGACTGGGTCGCCGTAATGGCCAGACCAACGTCGCGACCATGTTGCTGGCGGGCATCGCGCTGACGGCGCTGGCCGGTTCGGCGGTGGGGCTGTTCACTTATCTGGCGGATGACGCGACCCTGCGCACGCTGACGTTCTGGAACCTGGGCAGTCTCAACGGCGCCAGTTACGCGCGGTTGTGGCCATTGCTGATCATCAGCGCCGCTGTCGCGTTGTGGTTGCCGCGCCGGGCGAAAGCGCTGAATGCCTTGCTGCTCGGGGAATCCGAGGCTGGGCATCTGGGCATCGATGTCGAACGGCTCAAACGTGAATTGGTGTTCTGTACAGCGCTGGGGGTTGGCGCAGCAGTGGCGGCCGCCGGGATGATCGGTTTTGTCGGGCTGGTGGTACCGCATCTGGTACGTTTGCTGGCAGGGCCTGATCACAAAGTGTTGCTGCCGGCCTCCGTGCTGGCGGGGGCGAGCCTGTTGCTGTTGGCTGATCTGGTCGCGCGGCTGGCGCTGGCCCCGGCAGAGTTGCCGATCGGCATCGTCACCGCGTTTATCGGTGCGCCGTTCTTCCTCTATTTGCTGCTGCGAGGGCGTGCCTGATGTTGCGTGCGCAGAACCTGCACATCCATCGAGGTCGCAAGACCGTGCTCAGCGATGTCACGTTGCAGCTCGAACCGGGTGAAGTGCTCGGTGTACTCGGCCCGAACGGTGCGGGCAAAAGTACCTTGCTGGGCGCGTTGTGCGGTGAGTTGACGGCGAGCGCGGGCGGGGTTTCGCTCGACGGGCAAGCGTTGAGTCACTGGACCGGCCCGCAGCGCGCGCAGCGATTGGCGGTGTTGCCTCAGGTGTCGACCCTGGATTTTGCTTTTCGCGTTGAAGACGTGGTGGGCATGGGCCGTTTGCCTTGGCAAAGCGGTCGGGTGCGGGATGACGAAATCATCGCGCAGGCATTGGTGGCGGCGGATGCCGGACACTTGAGCGGTCGCAGTTATCTGGCGCTGTCCGGTGGCGAACGGCAGCGTGTGCATCTGGCTCGGGTACTGGCGCAGCTTTGGCCGGGGCAGGCCGGGCAGACGCTGCTGCTGGATGAGCCCACGTCGATGCTTGATCCGCTGCATCAACACACGACACTGCAGGCCGTGCGCGAGTTTGCCGATCGTGGCGCGGCGGTGTTGGTGATCCTGCATGATCTGAATCTGGCGGCGCGTTATTGTGATCGCATTCTGCTGTTGGAAGGTGGGCGTCCGGTGGCGCTGGATACACCGCAGCAGGTTTTGCGACCGGACACGCTCCAGGCTGTATTCGGTCTCGAAGTGTTGGTGCAGCCGCACCCGGAGCGTGGGCATCCGCTGATCATCGCCCGCTGACTGGACCATTGAGGTGATTGCATGCGTGGTTTGTGGCTGTTGGCGGTGGTGTTGCTTGCGGGGTGTCAGCATGCTGTGGCGCCACCTCCGGTCAGTGGCGAGATTCGCGATTTGCGCAACGGTGAAGTGCTGACGGCGCAGCAACTGCTGAAGCGCTTGGCTGAGCCTGAGCGGTTGATCATCGGCGAGCAGCATGACAATGCCGATCATCACGCAGCGCAATTGTGGTTGTTGCGCTCGATCGGTGAGCAGCGGCCGCAAGGTAGCCTGCTCCTGGAAATGCTCACGCCGGATCAGCAGCCTCGCGTTGATCAAGTGCGCCTGGCGACAACGCCGCCCGCCGACCTCCCTGGCGCATTGGTCTGGGAGGATGGCTGGGACTGGAATCTCTACGGGCCCATTGTCCGTTTCGCTCTCACGCAACCGTATCCAATGCTGGCGGCGAATCTGACCAGCGCCGAAATCCGCACCTTCTATCGTGATCCACCGGTGTTGAAGGGCGCGCGCAGCAATGCTGAATCGGTGAAAACTGTATTGCTGGAACAGATCAGCGATTCCCACTGTGGCCTGCTGCCCGAATCACAGATGCCGGCAATGCTCGCTGTTCAGCAACAACGTGACCGGCGTATGGCTGAGCGTCTGATGGCGGCCCCCACACCTTCACTCCTGCTGGCCGGCGCGTGGCATGCGCGCAAGGATGTTGGCGTGCCGCTGCATGTTGTGGATTTGCGTGCCACTGTGGCTCCAACAGTATTGATGCTGGCAGAGCAGGGCGCTGAGGTGACCGCCGCGATGGCCGACTACGTTTGGTACACGCCCGCCACGCCCAAGCAGGACTACTGCGAGCAGATGCGCAAACAGTTCGGCAAATGACTTTTCCACAGGCAAAAAAAGACCCGGTAAAAACCGGGTCAAATAACCGTGATTAGCCTGATGAGGAGATAATCTGAGAGTCCGAACCAAGGGCTTTTCAGAATATCGACTGATCTTGCGACCAGTTGTGATAATCATAGCGATTCTCATTACCGAGTCAACAACTGTTTTTCCGTTTCTTTTAATTCGTCTGGAAAATGGCCGGAACGCCCGGTAAGCAAAGGGCTTCAGCGCTGACCTTCAGTCGTGGGCAGTTGCGTGATCTGCCGATTGAGCTGGCCGATCCGCCGCGCCATGCTCTCGATCAGGCTGTGGGCGATCTTCGGATTGGTGCGGGTCATATTCAAGAATTGATCACCGGGAATCAGCATTACGGTGCTCGGCTCTCGGGCAACGACCGTGGCATTGCGTGGTTCGCCAGTGAACACGGCCATGGCACCGAAAATCTCGTCCTTGGCCACGTCTCCGACTTTCTGCCCGTCTACAAATGCTTCGGCATGCCCGTCGATGATCACAAACACGTGATCAGCCGCGTCACCCTGATTGATCAGAATTTCACCCGCTTCGACCCGTTTGAAGCCATTGGTACTGCGAAACTCGCGCGGTTTCAGTTCTGCGACGGCATGGGCGAGGATTGCCATTTGCCCTAGCAGATACTCCAGAAACTGGTCTGCCCGACGAGCGTCGGCATACAAGTGCTGAAAAACCTCACGGCGCCGATAGGGCGTCAAACGCAATGCCCCATCACTGCACAAACGGCAATCAGCCCAGTCCTCACCCTGCTGAAGGCCGATCAGATCACCCTCCTGCCAATAAAACAGCTGACGTGCGCCCAGACAGCCGCTGATCACACCTTCATTGAGCAGGAATAACTGATCAGTGGGCATTTTCGTGAGTAAGTCTTCCGTCGCTTCCAGTTCCAGAGAAGGCCCGCAAGGCGCCAAATCGCGGAGCCACAGCGCGGGCAAGCTCTGCAAACGGTTGATCAAGGCATCGGCCCAAGCCGATTGTTCCCCCAGTAAATACATGACGGTCTATGCCCGTTCAGTTCTTGTGGCGCGAGGAAATGGCTTCAAGCTGCTTGTTCAAGGCGTCCTTGCGTTCGGCGGGGATGTCGTTCCAGTGCACATCCATCAGTGCGCCTTCGATCGCATACAACAACACCTTCGATGCGCGAAACCCGCGGGTACGCACGGCCCGGTAGGCGTCCACGGCGCCCAGGCGACGCAAGTCCGAGGCGCTGTGGATGCCCACGGCATGCAGCCATTGCGCCGACGTCTTGCCAAGATTCTTCAGGTGTTGCAGTTCATCATTCATCAAGCCTCCTTGCGACGGCCGAATGGTGCGTGGGCGAGCTTCTCAGGAGTGTAGCCATCAGTAGGAAAAGCGTGGTTGTTTGGTCGGATTCGACGCAAATGCTTCTAAGAAAGGGAGCTTAACCGGCCTGCGAACGCAGAAAGGCGGGAGGAAACACATTCCAAATGTGGGAGCGAGCCTGCTCGCGAAAGCGCTATGACTTTCACGATCAGGGTGACTGACACTCCCTCTTCGCGAGCAGGCTCGCTCCCACCAGGTGGGTGTTGTATCAGAGAGGGGTATGCATATCAGCGAGTGCGATAACGCAAGCGCGTACCGAAATTCATCGACATCAGAATCTCGTCAGCACTCAGCTCCGGCGGGAAATACGCCCCGGAAATCTGTGCGTGAGCCAGACTTGCGCCTTCCAGCGATGCATTGCGGAAATCGATGCCACGCAAATCGGCAGAACGGAAGTAAGCGTCGCGGAAATCCACGCCATCGGCGTTCAGTTCACGCAAATCAAGACCACGGAAATCGCCGCCGACCATGTCAATCGGGCCGTCCTGTGGACGCTCCTTGTTGAAACCTGTGATGTCGTCTTTGTGCAGCAAGGCATATAGCGGGGTGTCGAGAAGTTTCGGCTGGCTCATGTCATATCACCGTTGGTTTTATGGCGCCAGTATAGTGCCACTATTTGGCGGCCGTGAAGCAAGCGAGGGCTTCACGGCCGAAATAGTTTCTTACAGGCCTGGCAGGCGCTGACGGATCTGCGCGACCACGGTGTCCAGCGTGCCGGACTCATTGGTCTGCACGCGTTTACTGCGCAGGATTTCTTCCGGCGTCAGGGCTTCGCGATTGGCCTGCTGAGCTTCGATCACGGCCAGCGTAGCGTCGGACGGATCCTGTTTATCCGCCTGACGAATCGCCAACCAGCTCTCGATCACCGCTTGCGGCGCATTGCAGTCGAGGATCAGGAATGGTGTGCCGGTGGCTTCGGCGATCTTCGCCGCGTTGTCGCGTTGTTCGCGTTTGAGGTAAGTGGCGTCAATGACCACCGGGAACCCGGCGTGCAGGATGACTTCAGCGATTTCATGCAGGCGCGCGTAGGTCACCACGCTGGCGTCGTTGCTGTAAATGCCGGCCTGCACATCATTGGCAACAGTTTGCTCACCGAACAGACGCTTGCGTTCTACGTCCGAACGCAGACGAATCGCGCCCAGCGCTTCGACCAGACGCATGGCTACGTGGCTCTTGCCGACAGCGGAAACGCCGTGGGTGATTGCCATGAAGCGCGACGGAATGGTGCTGTAGCTTTCGGCCAGGTTGGCGTAGTTGCGGTACTGGCGCAGGGTGGTGGCGCGCTGCACCGGGGTCGCGTCCGCCGGCATGCTGAACAGCGTAACCTTGGCGCGCACCAGAGCGCGGTAGGCTTTATAGAAGTTGAGCACTTCCAGGCCCTGATAGTCGCCGGTCAGTTCCAGATACTGGCTGATGAAGCGGCGCGCCAGGGATTTCAGGCCACGGTCTTCCAGGTCCATCGCGAGGAAACCGGTGTCGGCCCAGACGTCAGTGAAGCGGAAGGGTTCGTTGAACTCGATGCAGTCGAAGATCACCACTTTGCCGTCGATGACCGTGGCGTTGCCCAGGTGGATATCGCCGTGGCATTCACGGGTAAAGCCTTCGACCTTGCGTTGGGCGAACAATGGCTTGAGGCGTTCGAAGCTGCTTTCGGCCCAGGCCTTCAGCGCGTCGAGTTGCAGCAGATCGTTCTTGTCGCTGAGGAACGGCAGGATCTGCTCGAAGTTTTGCGCGACCGGCGCCATCACGCTGTCCGGGGTGCCGGCGTCGTGTTCGGCCGGGACTTTTGGCGCGGTGAGATGGAAGCGGGCGATCTGCTCGGCCATCTCGTCGATGTGCTGTGTGGTCAGCTCGCCGTTGGCTTGCAGGGTGCTGAGCAAACCGCTCTGCGGGAACTGGCGCATTTTCAGCACATATTCGATGGCCGGGCCGTCGCCGCCCAGTTGCGGAGCTTCGACGCTGCCAGTCACCGGCAACACTTCCAGATACAAATCTTCAGTCAGACGCTGGTTCAGACGCAGCTCTTCGGCGCAGAAATGTGCGCGCGACTCGAGGCCGGTGAAGTCGAGGAAGCCGAAATTGACCGGCTTCTTCACTTTATAAGCGAAGGGACCGGTGAGGATCACCCACGAGATATGCGTTTCGATGACCTGAAACCCTTCGACAGGGTGCGGGTAGAGGGCCGGGTTTTGCAGGGCAGCGATCAGTGACTGGCTCACGGGCGATCCTTCAGAGACTGGGGGAAATTCGAGGCCGCCATTATGGCCGCTCGCCAGCCCGACGCAAACCTCGGAGCGCTCCTGTTGAGGATGAATAAAGTGCGTATAATCCGCCGCCATGACTCGAACTCGATCCCCCCGTACCAAGAAAAAACCACCCTCCAAGGGCCTTAGCCCGTGGTTGAGCTGGGCCATTAAACTCAGTCTGGTCGGCCTTGTCGTGCTGGCCGGCTTCGCCGTATACCTCGATGCCGTGGTGCAGGAGAAGTTCTCCGGCAAGCGCTGGACCATCCCGGCCAAGGTCTATGCGCGCCCGCTCGAGCTGTTCGTCGGACAAAAGCTCAGCAAGGACGATTTCCTTACCGAACTCGATGCCCTCGGCTATCGTCGCGAAGCCGTGAGCAATGGCCCTGGCGCCGCAGCCGTCAGCGGCAATACAGTCGATCTGAATACCCGTGGCTTCCAGTTTTACGAAGGTCTGGAGAAACCGCAGCCAGTGCGCGTGCGTTTCTCCGGCGATTATGTGGCTGAGCTGTCGGCGACCAACGGTGCGAAATTGTCCGTTGTGCGCCTCGAGCCGCTGATGATCGGTGGTATTTATCCGAAGAATCTCGAAGACCGCATTCTGATCAAACTCGATCAGGTGCCACCGTATCTGCTCGAAACCCTGGTGGCTGTCGAAGACCGCGATTATTACAGTCACTGGGGGGTGTCGCCGAAGTCGATTGCCCGTGCTATCTGGGTCAACACCTCTGGCGGCAAGATGACTCAGGGCGGCAGTACGCTGACCCAGCAGTTGGTGAAAAACTTCTACCTGACCAGCGAACGCAGCCTGACCCGCAAGCTCACCGAAGCGATGATGGCGATGCTGCTGGAACTGCATTACGACAAAAAGGAAATCCTTGAGGCCTACCTCAACGAAGTCTTCGTCGGGCAGGACGGTCAGCGTGCGGTGCACGGTTTCGGTCTGGCCAGCCAGTTCTTCTTTGGCCAGCCATTGTCCGAGCTGAAACTGCATCAGGTGGCGTTGCTGGTCGGCATGGTCAAAGGCCCGTCCTACTACAACCCGCGTCGTAATCCCGAGCGTGCGCTGGAACGGCGTAACCTGGTGCTCGACGTGCTTGAGCAGCAAGGCGTGGCGACGGCCGAACAAGTGGCCGCAGCGAAGAACATGCCGCTGGGCGTAACCACTCGCGGCAAACTGGCCGACAGCTCGTTCCCGGGCTTTATCGATCTGGTCAAACGCCAGTTGCGTGAAGACTACCGCGACGAAGACTTGACCGAAGAAGGCCTGCGCATCTTCACCAGCTTCGACCCGATCCTGCAGATGAAAGCCGAGGCGTCGGTCAACGACACCTTTAAACGTCTGTCCGGGCGTAAAGGCTCCGATGATGTGGAAGCGGCGATGGTCGTGACCAATCCGGAAACCGGCGAAGTCCAGGCGATGATTGGCAGCCGTCAGGCCAGTTACGCCGGTTTCAACCGTGCGCTGGATGCGGTGCGACCGATCGGCTCGTTGATCAAGCCTGCGGTTTATCTGACTGCGCTGGAGAAACCAAGCCAGTACACGCTGACCAGTTGGCTGTCGGACGATCCGTTGTCGGTCAAAGGCGCGAACGGTCAGGTGTGGAAACCGCAGAACTATGATCGCCGCTCCCACGGCACCGTGTTCCTTTATCAGGGCCTGGCGCATTCCTACAACCTGTCGACCTCGCGTCTGGGTCTGGAAGTCGGTGTGCCGAATGTCTTGAAAACGCTCGGTCGTCTGGGCGTGACGCGTGAGTTCCCGGCATTCCCGTCGATGTTGCTCGGTGCTGGCGGCATGACCCCGATCGAAGTAGCGACCATGTACCAGACGCTGGCCAACGGTGGTTTCAATACGCCGATGCGCGGGATTCGCAGCGTGCTGACCGCCGAGGGCGAGCCGCTCAAGCGTTATCCGTTCCAGATCGAGCAGCGTTTCGACCCGGCGTCCATTTATCTGATCCAGAACGCCATGCAGCGCGTGATGCGTGAAGGTACCGGCAGCTCGGTTTATAACGTGCTGCCCAAGACTCTGACGCTGGCGGGCAAGACCGGTACCAGTAACGATTCCCGTGACAGCTGGTTCGCCGGTTTCAGTCAGGATCTGCTGGCGGTGGTCTGGCTGGGCCGCGATGACAACGGCAAGACGCCGTTCACCGGTGCCACCGGTGCACTGCAGGTCTGGACCAGTTTCATGCGCAAGGCCGATCCGCTGCCGCTGGACATGCCGCAGCCGGACAACGTCGTGCAGGCGTGGGTCGATTCGCGTACCGGGCAGGGCTCTGATGCCAACTGCCCGGGGGCGGTGCAGATGCCGTATATTCGCGGCAGCGAACCGCCACCCGGCGCCGCGTGTGCAAGCGAAACGCCTGCTTCCGGCGAGTCGGTGATGGATTGGGTCAAGGGCTGGATGAATTAAGCAAAGAGGGTTTCAAGTGAACAAGTGGTTGATTCCAGCGGTGACCGCCGTGGCTTTGCTCAGCGGCTGCTCTACCGTACAGCGTGGTTCGATTCCGGTGGTTGATTCCGGTACTGCGGTGTCCAACAGCGAGCGCATTTCGGCCAATGGCGGTTTCCGTCAAACGACGGTCAAGCGTCCAGCACAGGGCCAGACTCAGGCGATTCCGCAAGGTGATACTGGTGTGGTCGTGATGGTGCCGGGTGGCGGCGCTGCCGTGTCGACACCGATCAGCGCTTCGCCAATCGTGCCTGGGCCGGCATCCGGCGGTATCACGTCGGGGCCGTACAATCCTTCGCCGGCTGAGTCTGCGCCGATCAATACCGGCAGCTACAGCATGCCATCGACGCCAAGCGGGATTCCTTCCGCCAGCAGTGGTGGCGGCTTGTCGGCCGATGAGCAACTTGACGGCCCGGTGCTCGCTCTGCTGACCACCGCGCAACAGCAGCAAGCCGGCGGCGACCTCAACGGTGCATCGTCCAGCCTTGAGCGAGCCCAGCGTGTCGCCCCGCGTGAACCGCAAGTGCTTTATCGCCTGGCGCAAGTGCGTATGGCTCAAGGCGATGCGCCGCAAGCCGAGCAGTTCGCCCGTCGTGCGCTGACCATGGCTAACGGTCGTCCGGACCTGCAAGCCAATCTGTGGGAAATCATTGCTCAGTCCCGTGAGAAACAAGGCGATTCCGCCGGTGCCGCTCAGGCCCGTCAGAAGGCCAAGGTTTCGCTGTGATGGATGCCCGTTTCCCGAAAATCGCCGATCAGTTGTTGCTGATCGAGCGTGAGCTGCGTACTCAAGGCTGGTGGGACGAAGTTCCGCCATCGGCCGAAGCGTTGAGCAGTGTCGAACCGTTTTCGATCGATACGCTCGACTTTGAGCAATGGCTGCAATGGATCTTCCTGCCGAAGATGAAATATATCCTTGAGCAGGATCTGCCGTTGCCGAATGCCTCGGGTATTCAGGAAATGGCCGAAATGGTCTTCGCCCAGCGCAACCTGGGTGGCAAGGATCGGCAGTTGCAGGTGCTGCTCAAAGAGTTTGACCTGCTGATCACTGCCTCGCGCTGAGCCAGACTGACACCGGATAGGTAGGAGCTGCCGAAGGCTGCGATCTTTTGATCTTGTTTTTGAAAGCAAAATCAAGAGATCGCAGCCTGCGGCAGCTCCTACAGGTGTCTATTCACAATTCTGCGCGATTTGCTTTTGCGCCTCGACAATGCGTTCCTGACGCTGCGCATCATCCAGCCGGCGCAACTGTCCCTCCACCTCTTCCCTCAAGCGCGGATTGTTTTGCAATTGCGCAAGGTTCGTCCGAGCCTGTTCGCAGAACTGTTTTAGCTGTGCCTGTTGGTCAGCCACCTGTTTCTTGACCTTGTCATCGATAGCCTTCTGATCTCCCAGCACGCCGCTGCCCGGCATTGCCGCGGGTTTCGGTGGGGGCGAGGAGGGCGTCTGCAAGGTTGTCGACTGCTGACCCGGAGGCGGCTGCGCATCGAAGTGCGTGACACCTTGGGCATCGACCCATTTATAGATTTGAGCGGCCGTGCACCACGGGCTGAGGCCGATCAGCAGAGTCAGGAGGAGCGTTCGCATGCTGATTCCTTGGCAAAAATGCGCAATTGACACTAATAGAGTAGCGGTTTTCAGGTTTTTTCTTGCGTTCTCATGTGCTTACCCACAATTAACCACACAGACGACTTGACTTGGAGAGGGCGAAACAGAAGAATCCAAAGTCCGCTGTAGAGGGACTGCCAGAAGCAGACCCACTCGGTAGATCATGAGGCGCACATCCGCGCCGACCTGTTACACCCGCAACGCGTTACCTCGCGCTGGGTGGGAAAGGCCCGCAACACTTGGGACGATCCCAATACTTGCTCAGTCAGTGCTGACGTAGTCGGCGACCACCGTCGCTCATGCTCTGCCGAGAAGTAAACCTATTAAGACCCGCCCCTTTTTTGTGGACGGTATTCTGGCGTTTTAGAGGTGAACAACGTGGAGCTTTTATCTGGCGGTGAGATGCTCGTCCGCTTTTTGCGTGACGAAGGCGTCAAATATATCTACGGGTACCCGGGTGGTGCTCTCCTGCATGTTTACGATGCCCTGTTCAAAGAACCGGAAGTGACTCACATCCTGGTTCGTCACGAACAAGCGGCAACCCATATGGCTGACGGTTATGCCCGTGCCACCGGTAAAGCCGGCGTGGTATTGGTGACGTCCGGTCCTGGCGCCACAAACGCCATCACCGGTATTGCGACCGCCTATATGGACTCGATTCCAATGGTGATCATTTCCGGTCAGGTGCCAAGCACCATGGTCGGCACCGACGCGTTCCAGGAAACCGACATGATCGGTATCTCCCGGCCGATCGTGAAGCACAGCTTCATGATCAAGCACGCTTCGGAAATCCCGGAAGTCATGAAGAAGGCTTTCTACCTGGCGCAATCCGGTCGTCCGGGCCCGGTCGTCGTCGATATCCCGAAAGACATGACCAACCCGGCCGAAAAGTTCGAATACATCTTCCCGAAGAAAGCCAAGCTGCGTTCCTACAGCCCGGCCGTTCGCGGTCACTCCGGGCAAATCCGCAAGGCAGCAGAAATGCTCCTGGCGGCGAAGCGTCCGGTCATGTACTCCGGTGGCGGCGTGATTCTCGGCAACGGTTCCGCACCGCTGACCGAACTGGCGAAAATGCTCAACCTGCCCGTGACCAACACGTTGATGGGCCTGGGTGGTTTCCCGGGTACTGATCGTCAGTTCATCGGCATGCTCGGCATGCACGGCAGCTACACCGCCAACCTGGCAATGCACCATGCTGACGTGATCCTCGCGGTCGGCGCGCGTTTCGACGATCGTGTGATCAACGGCGCGGCGAAGTTCTGCCCGAACGCCAAGATCATCCACATCGATATCGACCCGGCTTCGATTTCCAAGACCATCAAGGCCGACGTGCCAATCGTGGGTCCGGTGGAGAGCGTCCTGACCGAAATGGTTGCGATCCTCAAGGAAATCGGCGAGACCCCGAACAAGGAGTCCGTGGCCAGTTGGTGGAAGCAAGTGGATGAATGGCGCGGTGATCGCGGCCTGTTCCCTTACGAGAAGGGCGACGGCAGCATGATCAAGCCGCAGACCGTGATCGAAACCCTCTGCGAAGTGACCAAGGGCGATGCCTTCATCACTTCCGACGTGGGCCAGCACCAGATGTTCGCGGCGCAGTACTACACGTTCAACAAGCCGAATCGCTGGATCAACTCCGGTGGTCTGGGCACCATGGGCTTCGGTTTCCCGGCGGCCATGGGCATCAAGTTGAGCTTCCCGGATGACGACGTTGCCTGCGTCACCGGTGAAGGCAGTATCCAGATGAACATCCAGGAACTGTCGACCTGCCTGCAATATGGCTTGCCAGTGAAAATCGTCATCCTGAACAACGGTGTTCTGGGGATGGTTCGTCAGTGGCAGGACATGAGCTATGGCAGCCGTCACTCGCACTCCTACATGGAATCGCTGCCTGACTTCGTCAAGCTGGCTGAAGCCTACGGCCACGTTGGCGTACGCATCACCGAATCGAAAGATTTGAAGTCGAAGATGGCAGAGGCGTTCGCCATGAAGGATCGCCTGGTCGTGATCGATATTTCGGTCGACACCAGCGAGCACGTCTACCCGATGCAGATCAAAGACGGCTCGATGCGCGATATGTGGCTGAGCAAGACGGAGCGTACTTAATCATGCGGCACATTATTTCCTTGCTTCTGGAAAACGAACCCGGCGCTTTGTCTCGCGTAGTCGGCCTGTTCTCGCAGCGCAACTACAACATCGAAAGCCTGACTGTGGCCCCGACCGAAGACCCGACCCTGTCGCGTCTGACGCTGACCACCGTTGGCCACGATGAAGTCATCGAGCAGATCACCAAAAACCTGAACAAGCTGATCGAAGTGGTCAAGCTGGTGGACCTGTCGGAAAGTGCTCACATCGAGCGCGAACTGATGCTGGTCAAGGTCAAGGCCACTGGCGCCCAGCGCGCCGAGATCAAACGCACCACCGATATTTACCGTGGACAGATCGTCGACGTCAGCGCCAGCGTGTATACCGTTCAACTGACCGGTACCAGCGACAAGCTCGACAGCTTCATTCAGTCCATCGGCACCGCATCGATTCTGGAAACCGTCCGTAGCGGCGTGACCGGCATTGCCCGCGGCGACAAAGTACTCAGCATCTAAACCAAATTAGCGAATGGCCTGAACGGCCTGGATATAAAGGGGAAATTCATGAAAGTTTTCTACGATAAAGACTGCGACCTGTCGATCATCCAGGGCAAGAAAGTTGCCATCATCGGTTACGGTTCCCAGGGCCACGCCCAAGCGTGCAACCTGAAAGACTCCGGTGTCGACGTTACCGTTGGTCTGCGTAAAGGTTCGGCCACCGTTGCCAAAGCTGAAGCTCACGGCCTGAAAGTGACCGACGTTGCTTCCGCTGTTGCGGCTGCCGACCTGGTCATGATCCTGACCCCGGACGAGTTCCAGTCCTCCCTGTACAAGAACGAAATCGAGCCGAACATCAAGAAAGGCGCCACCCTGGCCTTCTCCCACGGCTTCGCGATCCACTACAACCAGGTTGTTCCGCGTGCCGACCTCGACGTGATCATGATCGCGCCGAAAGCACCAGGCCACACCGTACGTTCCGAGTTCGTCAAAGGCGGCGGTATTCCTGACCTGATCGCGATCTACCAGGACGCCTCGGGCAACGCCAAAAACGTTGCACTGTCCTACGCTGCCGGTGTTGGCGGCGGTCGTACCGGTATCATCGAAACCACCTTCAAGGACGAGACTGAAACCGACCTGTTCGGCGAACAAGCCGTACTGTGCGGCGGTACCGTTGAACTGGTTAAAGCTGGTTTCGAAACTCTGGTTGAAGCTGGCTACGCGCCGGAAATGGCCTACTTCGAGTGCCTGCACGAACTGAAGCTGATCGTTGACCTCATGTATGAAGGCGGTATCGCCAACATGAACTACTCGATCTCCAACAACGCTGAGTACGGCGAGTACGTGACTGGCCCGGAAGTGATCAACGCCGAGTCCCGTCAGGCCATGCGCAACGCCCTGAAACGTATTCAGGACGGCGAATACGCCAAAATGTTCATCAGCGAAGGCGCAACCGGCTACCCTTCGATGACCGCCAAGCGTCGTAACAACGCCGCTCACGGTATCGAAATCATCGGCGAGCAACTGCGCTCCATGATGCCGTGGATCGGTGCCAACAAGATCGTCGACAAAGCCAAAAACTAAGTCGTCCTTCTTGTACGGAAAACGCGGCCTCGGCCGCGTTTTTTCGTTTGAGCGTGTGGTTCTGGTATAAAGCTGCAGCGTTTGTGGCCGAACTGTCGTCCTCAAGCACCTGTCGAAATTTCTCCAAACCGTTGCAAGGTAATGTCCATGAGCGAACGTCCCGAAGAGCCGAACAAGGCTTCTGACGCCGAAAGCCTGCTGCCCATCGATGAACACATCGAAGAAGGGCACGACGCAGAAGGTCGTAAAGTCCGGCATCGTGGTATCTATCTGCTGCCGAACCTGTTCACCACTGCGAACCTGTTCGCAGGGTTTTATTCCATCATCAACTCGATGAGTGCCCAGGCTGCTCTAAGCGCTGGCGACTCGGCCAATGCGAGCAAGTATTTCGCGTTCGCTGCGATCGCAATTTTCGTTGCCATGGTGCTCGACGGCCTCGACGGTCGTGTGGCACGCATGACCAATACGCAAAGTGCCTTCGGCGCCGAGTACGACTCGCTGTCGGACATGGTCGCCTTCGGTGTTGCACCGGCGCTGCTGGCGTTTGGCTGGGCATTGGGCGACATGGGCAAGGTTGGCTGGATGGTCGCCTTCATCTATGTAGCGGGCGCGGCGTTGCGTCTGGCGCGTTTCAATACTCAGGTCGGCACGGCTGACAAACGCTACTTCATTGGCCTGGCCAGTCCTGCGGCTGCCGGTGTGGTAGCGGGCATCGTCTGGGCGTTCAGTGATTACGGGATCCAGGGTTCGAAGATGTCGTTTCTGGTCGCGTTGATGGTGGCGGCTGCCGGTATGCTGATGGTCAGCAACATCAAGTACAACAGCTTTAAAGAGCTGGACTTGAAGGGGCGCGTACCGTTCGTGGCTATCCTTGCGGTGGTGCTGGTGTTCGCCGTGGTCTTCAGCGATCCACCGCGCATTCTGCTGCTGGTGTTCCTCGCCTACGCCGCTTCGGGCCCGGTGCAGTACCTGTTGCATCTTCGTCGGCACAAAAAAGCCGAGTAATGTAATTTCCCGCATACTCCGCAGTCTATGGGTGCATCAGTCCTCCAAAGCCTGCGGAGTTGCCATGTTGATCAAAGTCCCCAAAGCGTCCGACTGCCATGAGTCGGATGTCACGCCTGAACCCATTTATCTCTCTCGCCGCCAATTACTGGGTGCTACTGCTGCCGGTATCGCCGTCAGTAGCCTGCCACGTTGGGCCAATGCCGACGATGCAGCGCGGTATGCCGATGTCGAGCCGGGCAAAGCACCTGCATGGTTTAACGACAAGCTGTCCTCTACCAAATGGGGTGCGGTCAACGTTAAGGATGAGGCGATCACGCCTTATAAAGACGCCACTCACTACAACAACTTCTATGAGTTCGGTACCGACAAGGGTGATCCGGCAGCTAATGCCGGATCACTGAAAACCGAGCCTTGGAGTGTGGTCATAGACGGGGAGGTGGGTAAGCCAGGGCGCTATGCGCTGGAAGACTTCATGAAGCCGTATCAGTTGGAGGAACGTATCTATCGCCTGCGCTGTGTCGAGGCTTGGTCGATGGTTATTCCTTGGATCGGCTTTCCGATCTCGGCGCTGCTCAAGCAGGTCGAACCTACCTCGAATGCCAAATACATCCGTTTTGAAACCTTGCAGGATCCGAAGAGCATGCCCGGTCAGCGCTCT